>JBIPLS010000058.1:0-17003 GCA_044368305.1 Pirellulales bacterium | reverse complement strand
GTCCTCCGAGCCGCGGCGGGCGGCGCTTCGCAGCCGGTCGGCCTCGTCGTAGTAGGCGCCGCCGCGGACGATCCGCGGCGAGAGCTTCGTCGGCCACACCGCGGCGTCGGCCGTGGCCACGGGCTGCGGGAGGGCGGCCTGGTCGGCGTAGCCGCCGGCCACGAGCTGGTCGAGCACCCACTCGGCGACGTTGCCATGCATGTCGTGGAGGCCCCAGGCGTTGGGCCGCTTGCCGCCCACCGGGTGGGTCGTGTCGCCGGCGTTGTCGGCGAACCAGGCCACCGCGTCGAGCGTCGCCGCGTCGGCCCCGCTGCTCCAGGCAGTGCGCGTGCCGGCCCGGCAGGCATACTCCCACTCGGCCTCGGTGGGCAGCCGATAAAAGCGGCTCGTCAGCCCGCTGATCCACTTGGTGTACTGCCGGGCCGCGAACTGGGTCATGGTCACGGCCGGGAGATCCAACGCCTCGCCGTTGGTGTACGTGGTGCTCGGTTCGTAGAGATTGGAGGGCGCCGTGACCGCGTCGGCCTCGTTGTCCGGCGTCACGGGCCGGCGGTTCGCGACCTCGAGTGCCTTGAAGAGTTCGCAGGCCGCCATGTAGGCCCTGTATTCCCCCCAGGTCACCTCGCAGCGGCCGATCCAGAAGGGCTCCACGGCGACCTCGAAGGTCGGGCCCTCGTCGGCCGACCGGTCGGCCTCGGCGGCCGGGCTGCCCATGCGGAACGTCCCGCTCGGCACGGGAATCATCCGGAACGTCACACCCGTGCCGGGGATCGTCTCGTCGTAGGGCACCATCCAGCCCCCCTCGATCGGCACCACCGGCCCATCGCCCGCGGGACGATCCTGGCCGAGCACGATGCCGGGACGTTCCTCGACGACGACGGTAGCCTGGCACCAGCCGGAGCGGGCGAGTGTCATGAAAACAAGGAGGCCACCGGCGAACCCGGTGGCGGAAATGCCTTGCATGGTGCGACTCTGGCGGGTGCTGGGGAAACGGCGGGGCGGTCCCACGGGTGCCGCCACGGACGTGCTGCAGGGCAGGCGGGACTCAATCCGCTTAGAGTGTACTCTGAGGCGAGGTTCTCGCCCACGTTTGAGAGACCGTGCCGTGACCGCCCCCAAGCCCACCCGGACAGCCGGAAAAAAGCCCGCCGCCCGCTCGGCCGACAAGCCGGCGGAGCGGGTGGTGGCCGAGAACCGCAAGGCCCGGCACGACTACGAGATCCTCGACACCCTCGAGTGCGGCATCGCGCTGGTGGGCAGCGAGGTGAAGAGCCTGCGCGGGGGAAGGATGTCGCTCGACGAGGCCTACGGCCGCGTCGAGAACGGCGAGGTTTGGCTCATGGGCTGCGACATCCCGGAGTACGAGAAGGCCAACCAACTCAACCACAAGCCCAAGCGGCCGCGGAAACTGCTGCTCCACCGGCGTGAGATCGCGAAGTTCGCGGGGCAAGCCTTCGAGAAGGGGCTCACGCTCGTGCCCCTGCGGATGTACTTCAAGGACGGCCGCGTGAAGGTGCTGCTCGGCATCGGCAGGGGCCGTAAGGCCCACGACAAGCGGCAGAAGATGAAAGCCGACACCGCCCGCCGGGAAATCGAAACCGCCCTCCGCGGCCGGGGCGGCCGCGGAGGGCGGTGATGCGATGCTCGGCGACGAATCCCGACCGGATCAGTCGTCGGCCGCCCCGACCAGGAGGCCGGCGGTGGTGTCGGTCGAGTCCTCGGGATGCCACAGCGGCATGCCCCGCTGGATCCGTTCGGCGAGGATGTCGATCTTTTGTTTCGAGCCGGCCGGGGCGGACGTCGGGATGAAGTCCTCCGTGTGATGCGGCTCGAAGTTTTCGTCGTGACCGTAGAGCTCAATGATCTCGAAGACGTTGCGAATCCGTGCCATCGGGACGAACCAACTCCTTTGCCGTGAGAGAAGTGAGGGGGCGATGGGCGGCCCGCGGACGAGTCGGCCCGAAGGCCGCGGCGGACCTGCCGTGGAACAGGACGTCGACATTATGGAGCCGCCCTCACGCGAGTCAAACAAATTGCCGGCCGCTTTTTTCCCCGGAAAAAAGCCGGTTATTCGCAGCCCTTCTGTCCGGCACGATCGGCGCGAATTACCATGGCGAGCATCGTGCTCCCCGGGCTTCGGCTGCGACTGAAGTCGCGACGCCCCGCGGGACCAGGCCTGGTTCGGCCGCGGGAATCCACCCGCCGCCGTGGTCGATGGCCCAGTTCACCGGATCGCTCGTCAGTTACCCGGCGCGTGTCTCCCTCGTGGCGTACGTCACGGCGATCCTGGTGGGGGGGGCGCTCCTCACGCTTCCGGCGGCCCGGCAGCCCGACCGCCCGCCGGTGACGCTGGTGGACGGCATCTTCACGGCCACCAGCGCCTGCTGCGTGACCGGCCTCACGGTCCGCTCGACGCTCAACGATTTCTCCTTCCTCGGCCAGGCCCTGATCCTCGGCCTCATCCAACTGGGAGGCATCGGCATCATGACGATCACGACGCTCTTGTCGTTCCAGATCGGAGGCCAGGCGACGCTCCGGCAGCGGGCCGTCGTGGCCGAGACGCTGGGCATCAAGTCGGGCCGTGACCTCCGCTGGGTGACGCTCGGGGTGCTGGCGACCGTGCTGTCCGCCGAGGCCTGCGGCTTCGTGCTCCTGTGCTGGGCCGACTGGGGTTCGGCGGCGGCCGGGCACGTGGTCTGGCGATCGCTGTTCCACGCGGTGTCGGCCTTCTGCAACGCCGGCTTCGCGCTGCACGACCAGAACCTCGTGCCCGACGCGGGGCGGGTATCGATCAACCTCGTGATCTGCGGGCTGATCATCGTGGGGGGGCTGGGATTCCCGGTGATCTTCGACGTGATTTCCCGGCTCCGCAGGCGGGACGAGTTTTGGGAGCGGCTCCACCTGCAGACGAAGATGATGCTCATCGGCACGGCCGCCCTGCTGGCCTTCGGGGCCGTCTCCTTCTGGGCGCTGGAATGGGACGAGGCCATCGCCCGCGAGCCGCTGTCCACGAAACTCCTCATGGGTCTGTTCCATTCCACCACCTGCCGCACCGCCGGCTTCAACACGGTGGACTACGGCGCGCTGTCGAGCGCCACGCTGTTCCTGGCGATCATCCTCATGGCGATCGGGGCCGGACCCTGCTCGACCGCCGGCGGTTTCAAGGTCAGCACGCTCATGACGCTCGTCGTCAGCTCGTGGTCGAACTTCCGCGGCTGGAAGCACGTCAACTTCTTCCGGCGGACGATCCCCGAGGCGGCGGTCGAGCGGGCCACAGCCACGACGCTGTTCTTCGCCGCCGTGGCGATCGCGGCCCTCGTCGCCCTGCTCCTGGTCGAGACCAGTGGCGACCTCTCGGCGCGGCCGCGGTGGTTCCTGGAGGCGCTCTTCGAGTGCATCTCCGCCCTGGGCACGGTGGGCCTTTCCACCGGCATCACCCCCGCGTTCACCGACGCCGGCAAGCTCGTGCTCGTGGCCCTCATGCTGCTGGGGCGGCTCGGCCCGATCACCGCCGCCGTGGCGCTGGCCCGCGAGCGCCGGTCCTATCAACCCCGCTTCCCCGAGGAGGAGCCGCTCATCGGCTGAACCCGCATGGCACTGTCAGGCAAGAAGTTCATCATGCTCGGCATGGGCTCGTTCGGCACGGCCCTGGCCACGAAGCTCGCCGCCAACGGCTGTCGCGTGACGGGCGTGGACGGCCGTCGCGAGCGGCTCGAGGCGGTGAAGAACGAGATCCACGAGGCGGTGATCGGCGACGCCACCGACCGGGAGGTGCTGGAGAACCTGCCGATCAAGGACGCCACGGCCGTCTTCATATCCCTGGGCGAGAACATCTCGCAGTCACTCCTCGCCACGCTGCACGTCAAGGAGCTCGGCGCCCGCAACGTGATCGTGAAGGGCGTCACCAAGGAGCACGGCAAGATCCTCGAGCACCTGGGCGTGGACCGGGTAGTGTTCCCCGAGGAGGAGGTCGCCCGCGAGCTCGCCGACCGGATGACCTGGCCGAACGTGCTCGACTATCTGCCGATCGATCCCGAGTACAGCGTGGCGGAAGTGGCGATGCCCGGATCGCTCTCCGGCAAGACGCTCGCCGAGGCCAACCTGCGGAGCCGGATCGGCGTCCACGTGATGGGCCTCAAGGACGTGATGAAGGGAAAGTTCGAGATGTTCCCCGACGGCAAGACGAAGCTCCTCGAGGACCAGGTGCTGCTCGTCGTGGGCCGCGAGGCCGAGATCGCGGCCCTCCGCGAGCTGCCGTAGGCGCGGTGGGAAGCGGATCGGGCGGTGGCCGAGGGTCGGGCAAGAGTCGCAACCGACGACTGCCTGGCGACCGCACACTAGGGCTGGCCGGGGACGCCCGGGGGGAGGGCGATCTCGATGTCGCCCGGGGGCGGGGCCGATGACGTGGTGCCCGGCTTGGCGGTGGGGTCGAACTTCGGCGTGTCGGTGCCGGTGCGAGCCTCGAGGTCGGCGGTGAGCGAGAGCTTGTCGGCGCCCGATGGCCGCAGCTCGAGCAGGGTCACGCCCCACTCGTTCTTCGTCTTCTTGCCCTCGACCACGACGACGCCCGCGGCCTTGGGGCCCTTGACGTCGAACTGCAGCGTCGCGATGCCGTCGGTCTCGTTGGCCGTGCCGCGGATCGCCGTGCCGCACTCGACGGGCGTGCCGAGCACCGCGGCGACGCGGGCGTTGGCACGCACCTCCGCGGTGGCCTCCTTCACGAGCGGATGCCCGGCGAGGCGGCCGCAGCCGGCGACGACGAGCACGACCAGACAGGCCGAAATGCGAAAGGCGAGGGACACGAGCGGGACTCCGAAAGGGAAGGGCATGGCCGAAGGGCGGCGGCGCATCAGCCCTTGGCGTCGTGCTGCCGGCACCAGGCGATCTTCTCGGCCGTGGTCGTGGGCAGGCCGCCGGCAGCGGCCTTGGCCGGAGCCTTCTGCGCCGGCGCGGGCGCCGGTGTCTGTTCCTCCGTCGCAGCCTCCGCCACCGGCTCGGCGGCCGCGGCCTTCGCGGCCCTGGCCCGTGCCAGGATCTCGGCGGTGGAGAGTTTGCCGCCACCAGCGGCCGGCTTGGCGTCCGTTTCCTTCGCGGCGGAAGCGGCGCCCCCCTTGGCCCGCGCGGCGGCGAGGATGTCGGCCGTGGACGGCTTCTTCGCGCCGCCGGCGGCGGGCTTGGCCGCCGGCTTCGCCGCCTCCTTGGTGGCGGGCGGGGCTACCTTCTTCTCCTTCGTCTCGGCCGGCTTGGGCACGGGCTTGGGGACGATCTTCAAGGCGGATGGATCGATGTCGTACCAGCCGACGTTATTGAACTGGTCGAACTCGACCAGGCAGCGACCGTTCATGTTGACCGTCTTCACGAACCCGGTCGCCTGCGCGAACCGGGCCAGTTCCGGGGCGGGAGAATCAACGACCACGTACTTGTCGGTCCACTCCGACTTCAGTCGCTCGATGACGTCGAACATGCCGGGTTTGTCCAGTGGGTCGAACCGGGCGGTCGCCGGTCGCGGAAGTCCCCCGAATGTGATCGATCGCCGGGGCCGTCGCAAGGTCCGGTCAAGGGTGCCGCGACGGGACGGCCGGGGCCGGCAACTGGGCGAGGCCCGCGGGTCCGACGGCGTACGTCCAGCGGGCCGTGCACGGCGGACGAGGACGGGCCGACAGGTCGGCTGCCGGCGCGACCCGGGCGGTCGTGCCGTCGGCCCGGGCGTACGTCGAGCCGAGCGGCCCGGGCTGCTCGTGGAGCCGGCAGGCGATATCGAAGAGCAGCGTGTCGGGCAGGTCGGGATGGGCCGTCACGCTCGCCGAGAAGTGGGACCGGCCCGCGCGGCCCACGCCGAGGATCGCCGGGCGACCACCGACGTCCACCAGCGACACCTCCGTGAGCACCGGCGACGCCGGCCACCGCGGATCGTCGGCCGGCGCCGCCGGGCCCTCGACCGAGGTCAGGCGGACGCCGTCCGCGACGGTGACCACGTGCCGCCAGCGGTCTGCCGCCCACTCGAACGACACCACCGCGGCGCCGGCCGCGAGCCGCACGGTTGATTCGCGTCGGATCATGGGGCCAACGTACCATGACTCGGCCGCCCGTCGCAGTGGCGGCATACGTGCAGGATCGCCTCCCGCCCATGGAACCGCGTCGCTCGCTCGGCTGGCCGATCCTCCTGGGCGTGGTGCTGATCGGTTCGATCCTCACGCTCGGCGTCGGCTGGGTGCTCGTCAGCATCGCCGCGGCCCTCGGCTCGTCGGGACGAAACGAAAGCGCGGCCTTCTACTGGGCGGTGCTCGGCGTGGGCGTGGCCCTGCTCGTGGTGGTGCTGGCGGGCGTGATCGTCTACCTGGCACTGACCATCAAGGCGATCGCGCTGTCGCAGCGGCAGAGCAACTTCATCGACAGCGTGACCCACGAACTCAAGAGCCCGCTGGCCTCGCTCAAGCTCGCGCTGCAGACGCTCGGCCGCCGCCCCTTGCCGCCGGAGCAGCAGGCCGACTTCCACCGGATCATGCTCCAGGACGTCGAACGGCTCGACGGCCTCATCGATCATCTGCTCGATGCCGCCAAGACGCTCCAGCGCCGGCCCCCCGCGACCGAGGCGACGCCCGTCGACGTCGTGCTGCGGCAGGTGAGCGAAGCGGTCGCTCAGCGTTACGGCCTCCCCGGGACGGCGATCACGCTGGCCGGCACGCCGACGGGCCTGCGGGCCTTGGCCCGCGAGGCCGATCTGGAGATCGTGTTCCGCAACCTGATCGACAACGCCGTGAAGTACTCGCTGCCGGATCCGCGGGTCGAGGTGACGGCGTCTCCGGCTGCCGGCGGCCGGCTGGTGGTGCGGATCGCCGACAACGGTCCGGGCATCCCGGTGGCGCGGCGGAAGGACGTGTTTCGCAGGTTCGTGCGGCTGGGCAGCGAGTTGGAGCGGTCGACCCCGGGCACGGGGCTCGGCCTGTTTCTCGTCCGTGCCCTGGTGCGGCAGATGCGGGGCCGGGTGACGGTGGAGGGACGGATGCCGCCCCCCGGGACCGTCCTCGTCGTGGACCTGCCCGCCGCCTGACGCCCGGAGCGGCCGCGGCGCGCGGGGCCGTGGACAGGCGAACCGCGATTCCTACGTTGAATCGTCCCAGCCCCGCCGAGGACGCCAGCGCATGCATGCCCACGAAGCTTCCCGATCCGCGGCCCCGCCCGCCGACCCGGTGCCGGTCCGGCGCGTGCTCGTCAGCCTGTTCGACAAGTCGGGCATCGACCGGCTCGCCGCCGGGCTCAAGGCGGCCGGCGTCCGTGTGGTGAGCACTGGGGGCACGAGCGCGGCGCTCGCCAGCCAGGGCGTCGCGGTCGAGGACGTCTCGGCGCTCACCGGTTTCCCCGAGGTGCTCGACGGCCGCGTGAAGACGCTGCATCCCGCCGTGTTCGCCGGCATCCTCGCCCGGGCCGACCGCCCCGACGATCTCGAGGTGCTCGCCGCCCACGGCATCGAGCGATTCGACGCCGTGATCGTCAACCTCTACGCCTTCGAGGCCGCCGTCGCGGCGGTCGACTGCCGACCGGCCGACGCGATCGAATTGATCGACATCGGCGGCCCGAGCCTGGTCCGCGCGGCGGCCAAGAACCATGCCTTCACGGCGGTGGTCACGAGCCCCGAGCAGTACGACGACTTTCTCGCGGCCCTCGGCCGCGGCGGCACCACGCTCGCCGAGCGCCGGTTGTTCGCGGCCCGGGCCTTCGAGCACACTGCCAACTACGACGCCGTGATCGCCCGCTGGATGGCCCGACATGCGGGACTCGTGGCCGAGCCGGCCGCGGCCGCCGCCGCCGGCGCGGCCGCCGACGAGCCGCCGCTGCCGGCGCGGGTGACGCTCGACCTGGAGCGGCGACTGGCGCTGCGGTACGGCGAGAATCCCCACCAGTCGGCGGCCCTCTTCGCCCCTGTCGGCACCCACCTGGGGATCGCCGGAGCCCGGCAACTCTGCGGCAAGGAACTGTCCTACAACAACCTGCTCGACCTCGACGCCGCCACGCGGCTCGCCGGTCTCGTCCAGGATCCTGCGGCCGTCGTCATCAAGCACACCAATCCCTGCGGCGCCGCCTCCGCCGCGACGGTCGCCGCGGCCCTCGCCACGGCCATGGCGGCCGACCCCACGAGCGCCTTCGGCTCGATCGTCGCCGTCAACCGGACGTTCGACCGGGCCTGCGCCGAAGGACTGCTGGCGCCGGGGCTGTTCGTGGAGGTGATCGCGGCGCCCGCCTTCGAGCGGGAGGCCGTCGAGCTCTTGACCACGAAGCCGACCTGGAAGGCGAGCGTGCGGCTGGTCGAGGTGCCGGCCGGCGATCCCTGGGAGGTGACGGCGGGCCTCGAGTTCCGCAGCATCGCCGGCGGCCTGCTCGCCCAGCGTCCCGACGACGTGTGCGACGACCCGGCCACCTGGAGGGTGGTCACCAAGGCCGCACCTGCCGCCGACCTGACCCAGGCCCTCGACTTCGCCTTCACGATCGTTCGCCGGCTGACGAGCAACGCCATCGCCGTCTGCCACGGCACGAGCCTCGCCGGGGCAGGCATCGGCCAGACGAGCCGCGTCGACGCGGTGCGGATCGCGCTGGAGAAGGCGGGCGCGAAGGCCCGGGGCGGCGTGCTCGCCTCCGACGCGTTCTTCCCGTTTCCCGACTCGATCGACCTGATCGCGAAGGCGGGCATCGCGGCCATCGTGCAGCCCGGCGGGTCGAAGCGGGATGCCGAGGTGATCGCCGCGGCCGACGCGGCGGGAATCCCGATGATGTTCACCGCCCGCCGGCACTTCCGGCACTGACTTCACGCCTGCGGGGCCATCCATGGCCCCCGCAGGCTTGGCCTTGTGCGAGCACAGCTCGCACAAGGCAGGCGGTCGCACCTCCGGGCGACCGTGGCCGCAGCGGGGCTGCGGCGTGGCGGCTCGACGCGGCGTCGATCCGCACGGTTTCGGGACGCACGCTGCGCGGCCTTCGGCCGCTGCGTGCGGTCGTAGGGTGAGGCTGCCCGCCTGGATGGCGGGCTCTCGGGAGCCGACGGCGGTCGGCCAAGGAAACCGAGGCAGGAAGCCGAGGGTTTCCGTGAAGCGTCTGCCATCCATGGCCCCCGCAGGCTTGGCCTTGTGCGAGCACAGCTCGCACAAGGCAGGCGGTCGCACCTCCGGGCGACCGTGGCCACAGCGGGGCTGCGGCTGTGCGGCCTTCGGCCGTCAGTCTTGGAAGCGCGAATCTTTTCGGGGTAAAAACTCTTGGCAGGCGAACCTCCTTTTCTGCACCAGGTCGCTGCGGTATCGCCTCGCGGCACCGCGGGCCAGACTCGACGGAGAACGCAAATGAGGTCCATCAGGGATTTTCGTGGGCCATCACGTGGAATACGCCACCCATGAGATCTGGGCGGGTTCCTGCGAAAAGCCCCGCGGATCCCCCCGGCTCGCGCCGGGGGCTTCATGGGGGCGTGGCCACGTGCCGGTTCATGAAGCCCCGGGCGCCAAGCCCGGGGACGGCGGACCCACGGAAAACCCGGATGAACCGTAAATGATTCGCTGGCTGATCAGCTTGGCGGCCGTGATGGTGGCATGCCATGCGTATGGGCAGCAACGGCCGCGGACGCCGGCCGATATCAAGTCGATCACGGCGGCAGAGGCGGATGCTCTCACGCAGGAGCTCGCCCAGCGTGGCGTGCGCCCATTGTTTCTCGATGGGCTGACGACCCTCCCGGCCGACGTGGCGAAGATCGTGGTGGGGTTCGACGGCGACCTGTCCCTCGGCGGGTTGAGTGAGCTCACGGACGAGGCAGCGGCCGAACTGGGACGCCACAAGGACAACCCCCTGCGGCTCAAAGGCCTGACGTCACTCTCCGCCGCGGCGGCCATCGAGTTGGCCCGCCACGAGAACTGGCTCGGACTCATGGGCCTGACGAAGATTTCGGACGAGGCGCGCCCTGTTGGAAAATCGATGGGTCGAGATTCCGTACCAGTTCCGAAAAAATTAGCCGGCCCCGGTCACCAGGCGTTCGCCGCCTGCCTGCCGCCGGAGGCTCCGGGGACGGATTCACGCGCGATCCTCGCGGCCGCTCGTGCCAGCCCGAAAGTGCTGCTAGTCTGACAAGCGGCATCGAGGCGGAGCCGGCCGTGAGCATTCTCGACGAGATCGTGGCGCGGAAGCGGAAAGAGGTGGAGGCCTGCCGGGAGCGGGTGCCCACCGCGGCGCTCGAGGGCCGGATGGCCGTCGCGGCCCCGCCGCGTGACTTCTTCGCCGCCGTCGCCGCGCCCGGGGCGATCCACCTGATCGCCGAGTTCAAGCGGAGGAGCCCGTCGGCCGGCGAGATCCGGCCCGGCGCCGGGGTCGAGGAGGTCGTGCGGTCCTACGCCGCCGCCGGCGCGGCTTGCCTGTCGATCCTCACCGACGGCCCGGGCTTCGGCGGCAGCCTCGTCGATCTCGAGACCGCGCGGATCGCCGTGCCGCTGCCGGTGCTGCGTAAGGAGTTCGTCGTCGATGCCTACCAGGTGGTCGAGGCGCGTGCCCACGGGGCCGACGCGGTCCTGTTGATCGCCGAGTGCCTCGACGACTGCCGGCTGCGGAGCCTGTACCGGGCGATCCTCGATATGGGCATGACACCGCTGGTAGAACTGCACGACGCGGAGAACCTGCCCCGCGTGCTCGACCTGGGGGCCACGCTCGTGGGCGTCAACAACCGGAACCTCGCGACGATGACGACAGACCTCGATCACGTGCTCCGGCTGCGGGACCAGGTGCCCGACGACGTCGTGCTCGTCGCCGAGAGCGGGATCAAGACGCGGGCCGACGTCGAGCGGCTCGAGGCGGCCGGCATCGGCGCGATGCTCGTGGGCGAGTCGCTGCTCGTTCAGGCCGACCCCGGCGCCGCGGCCGCGGCTCTGCTGGGCCGCGGCACCGACGGCGGTCGAATGGTGTCCGGCGCGGTGGTCAACCGCCATGGCTGATGCGGAATCCACGGGTCGCAGCCCGCCCCTCTGGCCGCGGTCGGACGCCGGGCTGCCCCCGCTCGTCGGCCCGCTCGCCACGACCGGAGAATGGCAGTCGTTTCCCGGTCGGGTTCTCGTGCTGCCGGTGGGTGCCACCGAGCAGCACGGGCCGCATCTGCCCGTGGGTCTCGACTTCCTGAACGTCCAGCGGATCGCCGCGGAGATCGCCCGCCGGCTCGACGCCGCGCTCTTGCCCGTGCTGCCGTTCGGTCAGAGCTACGAGCACTCCGCGTTTCGGGGCTCGTTTTCCCTGCGGCCCGAGACGATGCTCGGCATCCTCCGCGACCTCGCCGACGAGGCGGAACGGCAGGGGTTCACGCGGCTGGTGCTCGTCAACGGTCACGGCGGCAACCACGTGCTCGGCACGGTGGTCCGCGACCTGAATCGCCGCGACCGGCCGCTGCGGACGCTGCTCTTCCACTTCTGGGAGTACGGCCGCGTCCCGTCGCACCTCCCGGCCGGTGCGGACATCCACGCCGGCTTCGAGGAGACCTGCATCACGCTCGCCCTCATGCCCGACGTGGTGCGGACGGACGCCATCCGTCGGCCCGAGACGGAGCCGGTGCTGGACGGTGCGGTGCAACGCGACCTCGATCTTATCGGGCTGCAGCTGGCCCGCCCGACCGGCGTGTGGGGCGATCCGAGCGGAGCGACCGCCGAACACGGCGCGAAGATTCTCGACTCGATGCTGGAGCACATCCTGGCGGCGATCAGGCAGCGGCTCGCATGGTGCGACGCGGCTCCGCGGTATGTCGAGCACGCGCCGCTGCAGGTGCGGCCGCTCGTGGCCGCGGACATCCCGGCCGGCATGGCCCTGTGCGCGGCCAGCGGCTGGAACCAGACTGCGGGCGACTGGCGGGTGTTTCTCGATGCCGCTCCCGGTCGGTCGTTCGCCGCGGTCGAGCTCGGCCGGGTCGTGGGGACGGCCGCCACCATCGACTACGGCCCGGCGGTGAGCTGGGTGTCGATGGTGCTCGTCGATCCCCTGCGGCGGCGGCTCGGCATCGGAACGCTGCTGCTGAACGCCGCCCTGGCCGCCCTCGCCGGCCGCGACTCCGTGAAGCTGGACGCGACGCCCGAGGGGCGGCAGGTATACCTGGGGCTCGGCTTCCAGGACGAGTATCCGCTGGCCCGCATGGAGGCCGGCCGCTGGACCGTCGCGGACCGCGCCGGCCCGCCGTGCCGGCCGATGGCCGAGGCGGACCTGCCCGGGGTCGTCGAGCTCGACGCGCGGGCGTTCGGCGCACCGCGGCCCGCGCTGATCCGCCACCTGTTCGCCGCGGCGCCGCGGTCGCCATGGACGGTCGGGGCGGGGTGCGGGGCTTCTCGTTGGGGCGGTTCGGCACCCGGTTCGACCACCTCGGTCCGCTGTGCGGCGCCGACCCCGCCACGGCGGCCGCCCTGCTGCGACACGTGTCGACCGCCTGCGGGAATCGGCCGACCATCATCGACGTTCCGCAGCGGGATCACGAATGGATGGCGGTCGTCGCCGCCGCCGGCTTTCGGGAGCAGCGGCCCTTCATGCGGATGTATCGGGGGCAAAACCCGTGCCCGGGCGATCCGGGGATCACCTTCGCCGTCGCGGGACCAGAGTTCGGTTGAGCCGTTCGCGGCCCCCGGCGCCGGGTCAGGGAGCCGCCAGTCGGGCAGGTGCGTCGCCGACGAAGCGGTAGCCCGTGCCGCGGACGGACAGGAAATGGACCGGCTTCGAGGGGTCCTCCTCGAACGACTTCCGGAGCGCGAGCATGAACGTGTCGATGGTGCGGGTGGCGGGGGCCCGCGCCAGCCCCCACACGTTCCGCAGCAGCTCGTCCCGCGAGACGACGCGGCCCTCGTGCTCGACGAGGTAGCGGAGCAGCTTCATTTCCAGGTTCGTGAGCCGGACCGGCCGGCCGTGGAAGCTTGCCTCCCAGGAGTCGAAGTTGACTTCGGCGGCACCGAAGCTGACCCGCTGGCCACGGGCGGCCACGACCGGCCTCTCGGCCCGGCCGCGCCGGGCGAGCAGATTGCGGACCACGGACAGCAGTTCGTCGAGTTCGAACGGCTTCTGCAGGTAGACGTCGGTGCCCGCATCGAAGCCGCGGACGCGGTCCTCGACCAGCGTCCGGGCCGTGAGCATCACCACCGGCAGGTCGCCCCGCCGCCCGCGGATGGCGGTGCACACGTCATAGCCGCTCATCCCGGGCAGCATGATGTCGAGCACGACCAGGTCGATAGGCGGACCGGCGGCATCCATGATGGCGAGAGCCGCCTGGCCGTCGCCCACCGCCGTGACGGTGTAGCCCTCCGCCTCGAGGTTGAACTTGATCCCGTAGGCGAGGTGCTGCTCGTCCTCGACTACGAGGATGTGGGGCATGGCGTCACCGCGCCAGGGCGGTGCGGGCCCGCGCGGGCCGCGCGTAGCCGCGCTCGATGAACCACTCCCAGGCATCCTGGGCGGCGGCTTCGAACGGGCGGTAGGTGTATCCCAGCTCGACCTCGGCGCGGCGGCAGGAGAAATTGTGGGCCAAGAGCGACATGCCGGCCGCCGCGGAGTTGACCGCAGGCTCGCGCCGCGTGAACAGGCTGACGAGGTCGCCGATCCAGCCGGCCGCCCGGACCGTAGCCGACGGCGCCAGGCCCAGGGGCTGCATCCGCCCGGCCACGCGGGCGAAGATCCGCCACGCGTCGAGGTAGGAGAGGGCATGGCCGCCGAGGATGTAGCGGCGGCCGGTGCGACCCGCCTCGGCCGCCGCCAGGATGCCGATGGCGACGTCCCGCACGTCCACGAAATCGTTTCCGCCCGGGGGCGCGAACAATCCCTTGCCGGCGCCGACCTCCAGGAGCATGCGGCCGCTCGACGGCTTCCAGTCCCACGGGCCGATCATGTAGACGGGATTGACGATGACCGCGTCGAGTCCGCGGTCGACCTCCTCCAGCACCACGGCCTCGGCCTCGCGCTTGGTGACCACGTAGGGGCAGTCCGGCATGCCCCCGGGGGGCGTGTCCTCGTCCGCCGGCTCTCCGTCGGGCCGCAGGCCGATGGCATCGACGCTCGACACGTGGACCAGCCTGGCCCCGGCCAGCCGGGCGGCGCGGGCGATCCGCCGCGTGCCTTCGACGTTGGCCTCGCGCATCTCGTCCAGGTGCCGCCAGCCGCAGTGCACCATCGCCGCCGCGTGGATCACGACCGCCGTCCCGTCGGCCGCGGCCTCGAGGCCGCGAGCGTCGTCCAGGCCTCCGGCCCGCCGATCGACGGGCAGCCCCGCCAGGGCCCGGTCGACCGCCTCGCCCCGGCCGCGGACCAGCGCGCGGACGCTTACCCCCCGGGCGACCAGCTGGCGGACGACGTTGTTGCCGACGAGCCCCGTGGCCCCCGTGACGAGGACGTCGTCCGTGGCCCGAAAGCAGCGTGGGGAGAGCATGGGCGGAAAGTCCGTCGACCCTGGAGGAACACCCGGGTCGATCGATCCGTCGCCACGCACCCGGACGCAAGTGTAGATCGGTGAAACCCCGGGGGCGACTTTGGCGGGCGGGCGGTGGCGCCGGCGTTGACGAACATCCGGCCGGCCGCCGAAGATTCGGCTGGCCGTCGTGTTTTTGGCCGGAAACGGCCGATTTCCCCGCTAGGCGACGGGGTGGTGAACGGCGGCAACCTGGGCAACGATCGGAGTTTTGCGTGACGGCAGTGACGGTGCGACCGGTCGAGACACGGGCCGAGCAGAAGCGGTTCGTCCGCCTGCCCTGGCGGATCTATGCGAGCGACCCCTGCTGGATGCCGCCGCTGATCCGCTCCCAGGAGGAGCTGCTGCACTTCCGCCCGCACCCGTTCTACGAGCAGTCGCGATGCCGCTCGTTCCTGGCCACGCGGGGCGGTCGTGACGTCGGTCGCATCACGGCGATCGTCAATGCCGGCCACATCCAGCGGTACGGCGAGCAGCGCGGCTTCTTCGGCTTCTTCGAATGCGAGGACGACTCCGCGGCCGCCCGGGCGCTCTTCGGCGCCGCCCGGGACTGGCTGCGGGGCCAGGGGATGACCTGCTTGCGGGGGCCGACGAATCCCTCGCTCAACTACGAGTGCGGCCTGCTGATCGAGGGTTTCGAGACGCCCCCGTTCTTCATGATGACGCACAACAGGCCCTGGTACGCCCGCCTCGTCGAGGAGAACGGCTTCCGCAAGATCGAGGACCTGTACGCCTTCTGGGGCAAGACCTCGATGCTCGCCTCGCTGGACGAAAAGCTCGGCGTGATGGTCGCCGGCGTGAAGGAGCGGTTCGGGGTCACGGTGCGGCCCCTCGACCGCAGTCGATTCGACGACGAGGTGCGGATGTTCCTCGACATCTACAACTCCAGCCTCGGAGGCACCTGGGGCTTCGTCCCGCTCTCGGCGGCGGAGGTCACCCACATGGCGGCCAGCCTCAAGCACCTCATCGTGCCCGAGCTGGCGCTCGTGGCCGAGGTCGATGGCAAGCCGATCGGCAGCGTGTTCTGTCTGCTCGACTACAACCCGCGGATCAAGAAGATCAACGGCCGCCTGTTTCCGTTCGGCTTCGTGAGCCTGCTGTGGAACAAGCGGGCCATCAAGCGGATGCGGGTCATCAGCACGAACGTCGTCCCCGAGTACCAGGCCTGGGGCGTGGGGCTCGTGCTCACCGCGGCCCTCGTGCAGCCGGTGCTCGACTGGGGGATGGAGGAGGCGGAGTTCTCCTGGGTGCTGGAGAGCAACCACCTCTCCAAGCGGACGCTCGAACGAGGCGGGGCCCTGGTGACGAAGAAGTACCGGCTGTACCAGGACGACCCGGTCGCAACTCCCCCGGCACCAGGTTGACGAGTTCACCGGGCCGGAGGCTGGGGCGGTGGCGACCGGCCGGGCCGGTTCGGCCGGTAGCCGACGGTCTTGCGGGGGCGGCGCTGCTTGCCGGAGGCCGGGCCGCGGGGCCCCGCGGCGGGGCCGCCGCGCACGTGATCGCCGGAGGTGGCTTCCGTGAACGCCCGCGTCGCCTCGCTCCGCTTGCGGTCCAGGGCCTCGCGCGGCGGTCGCTCCGGGATCAGGCAGTCGCAGCCGGAGCCGATCAGGTCGCGGCGCCCCGCCTGCTCGAGCGCCCGCCGGACCTCGAAGTAGTTCTCCGGCTTGAAGAACTGCAGCAGCGCCCGCTGCATCCGCCGATCCCGCAGTCCCTTGGTGATCTTCACCGGCTGCCGCGTCATCGGGTCGAGGCCCGTGTGGTACATGCAGGCGGCGATGTCGAAGGGGCTGGGGATGAAGTCCTGCACCTGGTCGGGCTTGTAGCCGTTCTGTTTGAGGAACACCGCCAGGTCGATCATCTCCTCGACCCCGCTGCCCGGATGGCTGGCGATGAAGTAGGGCACTGTGTACTGCTTCTTGCCGACTCGGCGGCTGGCCGCCTGGAAGGCCTTGTCGAACTCGACGTAGTCGTCGGCCGCAGGCTTCTTCATCAGCCGCAGCACCTCGGGGTCGGTGTGTTCGGGCGCCACCTTGAGATGGCCACCGACGTGGTGGGCGGCGAGTTCCTGGAGGTATTCCGGATCGCGGCGGGCGAGATCCATCCGCACGCCGCTGGCCACGAGCACCCGCTTCACACCCGCCACGCTCCGCGCCTCCCGCATCAGGTCCTTGAGCGGGCCGTGGTCGGTGCCCAGCAGCTTGCAGACGGTGGGATGCACGCAGGAGAGCCGTCGGCACTTCGCCTCCACCTCGGGCCGCGTGCACCGCATCTGGTACATGTTGGCCGTCGGACCGCCGATGTCGGAGACCGTGCCCTTGAAGCCCGGCATGGCGGCGAGTTGCTTGATCTCCGTGATCACCGACTCCTGCGAGCGGCTCTGAATGATTCGCCCCTCGTGGGCCGTGATCGAGCAGAACGTGCAGCCGCCGAAGCAGCCGCGCATGATCTGCACGCTGTCCCGCACGACTTCGAAGGCGGGGATCCGGGCCGTGCCGTAGGCGGGGTGCGGCCGCCGCGTGAAGGGCAGTCCGTAGACCGCGTCCATCTCGGCCTGCTC
>JBIPLS010000057.1:0-17173 GCA_044368305.1 Pirellulales bacterium | reverse complement strand
CGTCGGCTCCGCCGCGGCCGCTTCGGCCTGGCTGTCGACGGTGTCGTAGCCGCCCTCACGGAGGTCGAACGAGAGCTGCGTGCGGTTCGCCGGATGCTGGAGGTAGCGGCCGAAGTCGCTGACACTCGCGTGCGTCGCCTCGTCGATGCCGATGAACATGATCTGCCGGGTGATCCACTGGCCGCGGACCTGGAAGTTGAGCATCGCCGGCACCGCGACGGTCGGCGTCATGCCGGCGATCTGGTCGCCGGCGGCGCGGCGGATCTCCTCCATGTGCCACTGCGGGTCCTGGAAGCCGGAGAGGTTGTGGCTCTCGAAGACCAGGTCGGAGAGGATGCCGTGGATCCGGGTCTGCATCTCGTGGGAGAAGCCCGCCATCACGGCGTTGACCACGATCATCGTGGCCACGCCGAGCGTCACGCTGACGACGCTCGCCAGCGCGATCCAGCGGGTGCGGAGGTAGCGCCAGCAGAGGAGGAGCTTGTACATGCGGGGGGCCTTGCGGGGGCGGGGAAGGTAGCAAGCCGGCCGCCGGCCCGAAACCCCGAAACCGCCCGGGTCGGTGGTCCCGGAGCACGGTAGGCGGTGGGTCGATCCCCGGGATCGCGCCCGGGGCTTTCATGAGAGGTGGCGAGCGCGACGGGCGATTCATGAAGCCCCCGGCGCGAGCCGGGGGATCGAGCCCTCACCCTTCCGCGCGGGGGCGGTGGATCGGGAACAGGATCACGTCGCGGATGCTGGCCGCCGCGGTGAGGAACATGACGAGCCGGTCGATGCCGATCCCCAGGCCGCCGGCCGGCGGCATGCCGTGCCGCAGGGCCTTGATGAAGTCGGTATCCATGCGGGCCATCGACTCCTCGGCCGGCAGGCCGGCGAGCTGCGTGCGGAACAGCTCCTCCTGGAGGTCGGGGTCGTTGAGCTCGGTGTAGGCGTTGGCCAGCTCCATGCCGGCGACGTACAGCTCGAACCGCTCGGCCACGTGCGGCGCGTCGGCCTTGCGTTTCGTGAGCGGGCAGACGGCGGCCGGGTAGTCGACGACGAACACGGGGCCGGAGAGCGTCTTCTCCACCGTGGCCTCGAACAGGTCGCTCTTCACGACGTCGGGGTGGCGGCCGGCCGTCTCGACGCCGTGCCGCGTCGCGGCGGCGGCCACGCTCGCCGGATCCTCGGGGTCGCAGCCGGCCACGTCGCGGAGCAGGTCGTCGTACTTCGCCCGGCGGAAGGGGGCCGCGAGGTCGATCGCGTGGCCCATCCACTCGAATCGCGCGGGCGTGCCGGCCGCCTCGGCGGCGGCGACGATGATGGCCTCCGTCAGGTCCATCATCGTGGCGTAATCCCCGTAGGCCTCGTAGGCCTCGAGCATCGTGAACTCGGGGTTGTGCCGCGGGCTGACGCCCTCGTTGCGGTACACGCGGCCGAGCTCGAAGACCCGCTCGAGGCCGCCGACGAGCAAGCGCTTCAAGTGCAGCTCGAGCGCGATCCGCAGCACCAGGGGCATGTCGAGGGCGTTGTGATGGGTCTTGAAGGGGCGGGCCGCGGCGCCGCCGGCGGTCTCCTGGAGCGTCGGCCCCTCGACCTCCAGATAGCCGCGGTCGGCCAGCACCCGGCGGACCGCCTCCACGATCCGGCTGCGGGCCACGAACCGCTCCCGCACCCCCGCGCCGTGGATCAGGTCGAGATACCGCATCCGCTGCCGGAGGTCGGCGTCCACCAGGCCGTGGTACTTGTCCGGCGGCGTCTCCAACGACTTGGCGAGGAACTCCAGCCCCGTGGCGAAGACGGTCATCTCGCCCGTCTTCGACCAGCCGAGGCGACCATCCACGCCCACGAGGTCGCCGAGGTCGAGGCAATCCACGATCTTCCAGGCCTCGGGCCCGACCTGCTTCTTGCCGAGCATCACCTGGATGCGGCCGCTGCGGTCGTGGAGGTCGAGGAACACGAGGCTGCCGGCGCTCCGCAGGAGCATGATGCGGCCCGCGACCCGCACCGGGGGGCCGGCATCGTTCGCCTTGTCGATCGTGTCGCCACGGGACCGCACCTCGGCGATCGGCAGGATTCCGTCGAGCCGCCGACCCCATGGATCGATGCCCAGCGCCGTCAGCCGGGCGAGCTTGTCGCGGCGGGCCTTCTCGAGCGCGGCACCGGTTCCCTTCGGAGCGTCGTGGACGGGCGGGGGCGTGTCTGCCATGGGCGGGATGTCCGGGGGGCCGCGGCCGGAAGGCGTGGGTCAGCCCGCCGCTGGTCCGCGGATTGTCGGTTCCCGGGCCGGTTTGGAGAAGGTCTGCTAAAAAAGCCGTCGTGAGTGCCGCCCCGCCAGACCGCCCGACGCTTTTTTGTGTCGAGTTGCGGACCACCCGCTGGACGGAACTCGTCGACTGGTACCGCACCACGCTCGGCCTGCGGGTGCTCGTCCGCGTCGTCGATGAAAGCTACGCCCTGCTCGAGGCGGGCTCGACCAGGCTCGCGATCCTCGGTCGGCCCGAGACCGCCCCGGCGAGCGGCCGCTGGAGCCTGGGGTTCGAGGTCGCCGATCTGGAGGCCGCCCGGCGGCGGCTGGCGACTGCCGGGGCGACCGTGGCGGCCACCGCCCATCCCGAGGGCTTTCGCGAACTGGTCGTCGCCGATCCCGACGGCAACAAGATCCGGCTGTTCACCTGGTGACCGGAAGCCTGGCCGCCGCCCGTCAGAAAAGCCCCGCGTCCTCCGCGGCGGTCGGGTCGTCCGCGGCCGGGCCGCGGGAGAAGAAGATCGTCACCGCGGCCATGCCCAGGCCGAAGAGCAGGATGGCGGCGAGCGCCGCGCCCATCAGGCAGCCGGCGCTGGCGTCGTCGCGGGCGAGGGCCGCCGGGTCGGTCGCGAGTTGGCCCGACTGGTGGCGGTTCACGGAAGCATCGAGGGCGAGCAACAGGCTCCGGGCGTGACGAAAAAAGACCACCGGCAGCAGCACCGCGATCGCCAGGCAGGTCGCCAGCGCCGCCTCGTGCGAGCCCCCGAGGCCGAGCACGATCCCGGCGTAGGCCGCCAGCGTGACGATCACGGTCACGCCGTAGTTGACGTAGATGGAGCCGAGGTAGAAGCCCGGCTCGCGGGTGAAGGGCAGGCCGCAGCGGCCGCAGGCCGGGTGCATGCGGAACCAGCCGGCGAACAGGCCGCCGCCGCCGCACCGCGGGCATGCGAGCGCCAAGGCCCGCCGCAGTCGCAGGGCCAGGGAGGAGGAAGCGGCCATGCCCTCCACTATGACGCCGGCCCGCCGCCCGGGCGAGCCTGCGGGGCCGCGGCCCGCCGCCGGAACCGGATGAGCCCCGCCAGCAGCGTCGCCAGCAGGCCGGTGACGAGGAGCGCCGCCGCCGCCGGTTCCGGCAGGGAGACGACCATCACGGAGTCGGGCGACGTGCCCAGGCCGAACACGAACTTGTCCACGATCTCGACGGGCCGTTTCGGGTCGAGGCCGGTGAACAGGAAGCTGGCCGAGCCGCGAACCAGCAGCCGGCCGGCGAGGTTGCCCACGGGATCGATGTCGGTTCGCGTGCCGGTCGAGTAGATCGTGTAGTCGGCCTGATCCACGAACTTGGGGTCGAAGTTGTTGGGGCTGAAGACCGAGTTGCCCACCGTGCCGAGCCCGAAGCCGAGGCCCGGCGGCAGTCCCGGGTTCATCCTGCGAAACTGCCACGTGCCGGCGTCCTTGGCGAGGGCCCGCAGGTCCGTGGCCCCGTCCGGCAGCCCCCCGGGTACGTACAGGTCGTCAGCCTTGCTGCGGACCTTGTAGACCTGGCCGGCCGCCGCGGCCAACACGAGGCTCGTCGGTCGCACGCCGTCCTGCAGGACGTCGAAGTAGAAGCTCGACAGCACGTCGGCGGTGGCCCTGGTCGGCACCCGTGACACGTTCTCGAGCGTGAGCGCGAGCGTGCTTCCGGAGACGGTGAACGCCGCCATGAACGAGACGGGATTGCCGGCGGCCGACGTGCCGGATGCGGGCACGTTGAGCGTGGTGGCTGGTGCCGGCAGGGCGAGCAGGGCGGCCGCGGCCGCGAGGCCTGCGGATCGCAGGCCGGGAACGACACGGAACATGGGAAGACCTCCGCGAAACGGGCATTCGCGGCATCCGTTGCACCTGGCATGCGACGCGGAACCATGCGGCGCGACGAAAGTCGTCGTGACCCGGCGTGGGAAACGTCGGGCCACGTCGGCCTACGCTGCGCCGCCACTCCGCGGGGAGCGGCAGCAACTCGTCTTCCGAACGTGTCGCCGTGATGGGCCGCGGGCCGACGCGGCCGGAACGGGAACGCATCCCGCCCGTCCGCGTCTGCCTGCCGCCTCTCCGGCACGTTGAACCATCGTGCCGGCTCGCCCCCGGGGCAAGCCGACGGTCGCGCAGGGGCGTATTTCCCGGGCCTTGGAGCCCGCGGACACACGGGCCGGCTCACCGGCGGCGTCAGGCGGCGGCGTGCGACCGCCGTTCGTGGTGCGGCGTCGAGCGGAGGAGGATGCAGCCCTGCAGAACCTCGGGCCGGCCGGGGCTGCCGACGGCGGCGTTGGGACAGGCGACGAGGCCCCGCAACCGGCCCCAGGTCTCGTGGAGGGCGTGCGGGATGGAGCAGGCGCTGACGTTGCCGGTGCGGCGGACGAGTCCGTTGACGACCTCGGCGGTGATGCCCAGCTCCTCGAGCTGCATGCCGGTGAAGCGGACGATCCCCGTGCCGGCCTGGTGCGGCACCACGTGGCAGACGTCGCCCCCGGACAGCCCGCAGGCGGACAAGGCCCGGGCGACGGCGGCCGACATCGCCCGCGGCGCCGTCTCGGCGATCGCCATGCCGTCGAGCGCGTAGACGATCCGCTCGGCGGCGATCGCGCGGCCGCCGTCGGGAGCCGGCACGGGCACGGCGGGCCGGACGTGGAAGTCGAACGCGGGCCGCTCCACGGGCCGCCGCTCGGCGTGGGCGTGGAGGATCTCGAAATGCACCGGATGCCGGCCGCTGGCCACCGGCGCGATCAGGGTGGCCGAGGCCATGTCGCCGAACAGCCCGGCGGTCTGGCTGCAGGCGTAGTCGGTGATGCGGCTGATCCGGGTGGCGACGACGACCAGCAGGAACTCGTCGCGGTCCAGCGCGAGCCGCGGGGCGAGCCGATCGTGGACGAGCGACAGGGCCCGGCTGTAGCCGCAGCAGAACCAGTTGAGGCCGATGGCGCGGCAGCGGCGCATGCCGAAACTGCGGGCGAGTTGCCGGGCGGCGCGGGCCGGCCGCTCGGCCGCCGCCTGGTCGGGGTCGAGGTACCGCTGGGCGACCGACGGCGGAATCAGGGACGGCGACACGAAGACGAGCCCGCGGCAGGCCGTGAGATCGCAGCCCGTCTGCCGCTGGATGCGGCGGATGGCGTGCAGCCCCATCATCACCTCGTCGTCGAGCGAGATCGACCGGGCCTCGATGCCGGTGTGATGGGCGAACTTGCGCGGCATGGCGTCGCCGAACCAGCCGTTCTCCAGCTCCCAGGCGGGCTGGTGGATCGCGATGGCGGAGATGCCGAGGGGGGTGGCCGGGCTGGCGGTCATGGTGCGGAGGATGCCGAAGAAGAAGCCGAACCAAAGGGGCGGGAAGTGTGGCGGGGACCGCCTGCCGAAGCCAGCCGAAATCGCCCGTCTTTTTCGCCTATACCCTCGGCCTGGAGCCGCGTCCACCGGCCGATTTTCAGCGCCGTCCCGTCCCTCGGCCCGTGGGCGGACCGGTCCGCATGCTCGGCGTTGCCGCCGCCATCGGCCGCAAGGTCGCGATCCGGCCGCGGCGGCCCCGGGCGCGCAGGGCGGCGCGCCGGGGCGGATGGCGGCCCCGTGGCGGGCCGGTACATTGCCGGCGTCATGAAGCCCGTGGCGATCGCACGCTGGCTGGCACGACAGGCCGACGCGCTCGCGTTTCGCCCGCCGACTGCCTGCACCTACAACCCGCTCGTCTACGCACGGCGGCCCCACGAGGCCTACCTGGAGCGGTACGCGCGGCAAGGGGTCGAGGCCCTGCTCGTGGGCATGAACCCGGGGCCGTGGGGCATGGCGCAGACCGGCGTGCCCTTCGGCGAGGTCGGGCTCGTCCGCGACTTCCTCGGCATCGAGGAGCCGGTGTGCCAGCCGCCGCGGGTGCATCCCGCGCGGCCGATCACGGGCTTCGCCTGCCCGCGGAGCGAGGTCAGCGGCCGGCGGCTCTGGGGCTGGGTGCAGGATCGCTTCGGCACTCCCGAGGCCTTCAGCGAGCGGTTTCTGGTCGCCAACTATTGCCCGCTCGTGTTCATGGAAGCATCGGGTCGCAACCGCACGCCCGACAAGCTGCCCGCCGCGGAGCGCGAGCCGTTGTTCGCGCTGTGCGACGAGGCCCTGCGGCGGCTCGTGGCCTGGTGCCGCCCCGGACGGGTGATCGGGGTGGGAAGTTTCGCGGCCGGTCGGGCCCGCGCGGCGCTCGGCTGCGGCGGCCCTCCGATCGTGAGCATCCTCCACCCCAGTCCGGCAAGTCCCGCCGCCAACCGTGGCTGGGTGGCGATCGTGGAGCGGCAGTTGCGCGACCACGGGATCGAGTTGCCGCGGGGTCGCGGCACGCGGCGGCCGCGCCGCCGGGCTGTGCGCCCGCGCCGCCGGGCATGACAATCATCGCTGCGGGCGTCCGAGTCCGCAGGCCGGATCCACCGCGGCAAGGGCACCGATGGCGCAACTCTACTTCTACTACTCCGCCATGAACGCGGGGAAGAGCACGACGCTGCTCCAGTCGGCCCACAACTACCAGGAGCGGGGGATGCGCGCCCTGCTCTACGCTCCGGCCGTCGACGACCGCGGCGGCGCGCACCTGATCCATTCCCGCATCGGCCTCACGGCCGAGGCGACCGCCTTCGACGCCGCCTACGACTTCCACGCGAACGTCAAGGCGGCCCAGGAGGCCGGACCGGTGCACTGCGTGCTCGTGGACGAGGCGCAGTTCCTCACGCCGCTGCAGGTTCTGCAACTCACGCAGGTCTGTGACCGGCTGGGAGTGCCGGTACTCTGCTACGGCATCCGCACCGACTTCCAAGGCGAGCCGTTCGCGGGCAGCAAGTACCTCCTCGCCTGGGCCGACAACATCGTCGAGATCAAGACCATCTGCCGCAGCGGCAAGAAGGCCACCATGAACGCCCGGCTGGATGGCCAGGGCAACCGGGTCACGGAGGGCGCCCAGATCGACATCGGCCACCACTACGAGGCCCTGAGCCGGAAGGAGTTTCGTCTCGACGAGGTCTCGCCGGTGGGCCGGCGGCGGGAGCCGTAAGGGCGGTCGTCGAACGCGGCCGGGCGCGGTGCCGGCGGCCGGGGGAATGCGACTCCGCCGTTCTCCCGGCCGACCCGGAAATACTCATCGTCATGTCGTAATATGACGATATATTGGACGGTGGTGGGCATGCCGCCGGGATCGCAAGGTACTGGGCATCACCGTCATGGTCGTCACGAAGCACAAACCCGCCCGTCCGCCGCGGCTCACGAGCCTCGAAAGACTGGGTCAGGCGGCCGAATGCCTGAAGATCCTCGCCCATCCGCACCGGCTCCGCATCGTGCAGATGCTGCTCGGCGGCCGCTACACCGTGGGCGAACTGGCCACGGCCTGCGGGATCCCGAGCCACATGGCCTCCGAGCACCTGCGGCTCATGCAGCGGTGCGGCTTTCTCGCCGTGGAGAAGGACGGGCGGTGCGTGTATTACACGATCGCCGAGCCCCACCTCGCCGGCTTGATGGCCTGCATCGAGGCCCGCTTCGGCGGCCCGAAGTCGCCGCGAGCCGGGGCATCCGCATAGGATCCATCATCTCCGCGTGCCAACCCGTTTGTTCCTCAAAAAGCATCGCCAGGTTCTGATCGCACGACGCCTGTGCCGTTTCTGACCCCACGGAGGCTTGTTTCATGGTCGCCACGATTTCTCCCACCACGCTCGCCGAACTCCGCCGCAAGGGAGAGAGGGTGACGCTCATCGACGTGCGGACGCCGGCCGAGTTCGGCGACCTGCACGTCGATTTCGCCCACAACATCCCGCTCGACCGGCTCGATGTGCAGGCCGTGAGGTCCCTCGCGGCCGCCGGCCCCGTGTACTTCGTGTGCAAGTCGGGCACCCGCAGCCAGCGGGCCTGCGAACAGCTCATCGCCGCGGGCATCAAGGACGTGGTCAGCGTCGCAGGGGGGACTGTGGCCTGCGAGGCAGCCGGCGTGCCGGTGATCCGCGGCCGCAAGGCGATGTCGCTCGAGCGGCAGGTGCGGATCGCCGCCGGGGCACTCGTCGCCGTCGGTGCGGCGCTGGCCGCCTTCGGCCCCGCAGGATCGGTCAACTGGCGGGCGATCGGCGCGGGCCTGGCCGGCTTCGTGGGCTGCGGCCTGGTGTTCGCCGGGATCACCGACACCTGCGGCATGGCGATGCTGATCGCCCGGATGCCGTGGAACCAGGCCGCGGGCGGCACGGGCTGCCGCACCGCCGGCACCTGCTCGCGGGCCGTTCTCCTCGGGCTCCTGCTCGGGGCCACCTCCGGCACCGCGTCCGCCGAGCACACGAAGGACTCGCTCGACGCCGTGAAGCAGTCCGTCCGCGAGCGGAAGGCCGTGCTCATCGACGTGCGGGAGCCCGACGAATGGGAGGCGGGGCATCTCGCCGGCGCCGGGCTGCTGCCTTCGACCGCACTCGAGCGGGGCATGGCCCCGGACGAACTCGCCAAGATCCTGCCCAAAGACAAGATCGTCTACTGCTACTGCCTCGCCGGTGGCCGCAGCGCCGAGGCCGCCTCGATGCTCAAGCCCCTCGGCTACGACGTGCGGGCGTTGAAGGCCGGCTATCCGCAGCTCGTGAAGGCTGGCTTTCCGGCCGTCGTCGGCAAGTGACGAGTCGGCTCCCCATCCCCGCCCCGGCAGCGGAGGCGTCGCCATGAAGATCCAGCAGTACTACCTCGCATGCCTGTCGCACGCGTCGTACATGATCACCGACGAACGGACGAAGACGGCCGCGGTGGTCGATCCCCAGCGCGACGTGGACCGGTACCTCGCCGACGCGGCGGCCGGTGGGTTCACGATCAAGCACGTCTTCCTCACCCACTTCCACGCCGACTTCATCGCCGGCCACATCGAACTGCGGGACAAGGTCGGAGCGACGATCCGACTCGGCCGCCGGGCGGAGGCGGAGTTTTCCTGTGTCCACATGCAGGATGGCGACGCGGTCGAGTTCGGCGACGTGCGGCTCGAGATCATGGAGACCCCCGGCCACACGCCGGAGGGGATCTCGATCCTCGCCTACGATCTCGCGAAGAGCCGCACCGAGCCGCTGGCCGTGCTCACCGGCGACACGCTCTTCATCGGCGACGTCGGGCGGCCCGACCTCCTGGCGAGCATCGGCGTGACGGCCGACGAGCTGGCCGACATGCTCTACGACAGCATTACCAACAAGCTCGCGAAGCTGCCCGACGCCACGCTCGTCTATCCGGCCCACGGAGCGGGCAGCATGTGCGGCAAGAGCCTGTCGCAGGAGACCGTTTCCACAATCGGCGAGCAGAAGAAGTTCAACTACGCGCTGCGGCCGATGAGCCGCGCGGAGTTCAAGCAGATCGTCACGGCCGACCAGCCGGAGCCGCCGGACTATTTCGTCCACGACGCGATCCTGAACCGCAAGGAGCGTTCCGCGCTCGGCACGGCGATGGAGAGGACGCTCCGGCCCTTGTCGCTCGACGAGGTTCTGGCGCTCGGGAAATCCGGCGGGCAACTGCTCGACGTCCGCGACGGCGTCGACTTCGAAGGGGGGCACCTGACGGGCAGCCTCAACGTCGCGTTGAGCGGCAAGTATGCGACCTGGGCCGGGTCGCTGCTCTCCCGTGACGAGCCGATCGTGGTGATCGCCGAGGAGGGCGGCGAGGAGGAGGCCGTGATGCGGCTCGGCCGCATCGGGCTCGACAACGTCGCGGGCTACCTCGCCGGCGGCATGAATGCCCTGGCTGCCCGCGAGGATCTCGTCGCGCGGACGGAGCGGATCACCGCGCCGGCCCTCGCTGAATGGCTGGGGGGCAAACGGCCCGAAGCCGGTCCGGCGCCGCTCGTGATCGACGTGCGGAGTGAGGCGGAGCATGCGGGCGGCCACATCGCGGGAAGCCTCAACATCCCGCTGCCACACCTCGACGAGCGGCGCGGGGAGATTCCGGCTGGCCGGCCGGTGGTCGTGCATTGCGAAGGAGGCTACCGTTCCGCGATCGCCGCCAGCCTGCTGCAGAAACTCGGACGCCGCGACGTGCACGACATGGTGGGCGGCTACAAGGCCTGGCGGGCGGCAGCAATCGCTTCGGGGTGATTCCGGAGCCGACGTGGTTTTGGGCGGCGGGATCCCTGAAGTCGCGTGACGGCAGGGCTGTCGGCATGGCAAGGCAGAGCTATCGCAGCGTCGGCAGTCCGACGGCGGCCCGGAGCCTGGTGATCGCGGCCCATGCTGCCGGCGACTTCTCGAAGAGTTTCACGAGCTGGGAGGTCGTGACGCCGAGGATCTCGGCCGCCGGGGCCATCTGCCAGCCCACACGCTGCAGTTGATCCAGGGCTTCCGCGACGAGCGCGGGATAATCCTCGTGGCTGGCCGAAATGACGAGCCGCCGGTCACGGACTCGTGTCTGCCACGATGCACATTCCCGAAAGCTCAAGGGCTCCCGGTGTTCGAGGGCGAGCTTCAGCCGGAGCCGCTGGATGGCCACCTTTCTGTTCTCGGCCTGACTGCGGCGTTCGGACGCCTCGGCGCGAACGCCCGTCGGCCTGTGCAGCAGCACCACGGCGGTCTCGACCTTGTTTCGATGCTGACCACCGGGGCCTCCGCGACGTGTCCGCAGCTCGTCGCACTGCTTGGCCAACTCACGGATCGAAAGGGCGGCGGGGTGCATGGGTACAGATAGAACCGACCCTTTATCGGTTCATGTTCCAGCAGCCGTGAGAGAGCTTGGGGAAAACCCGAGCCCGGCCGCCGTCTCGGATCCAGCTGGCCGGTTCGCCAGGCGGGGAAGCCTTGATGATAGAAAAGGGTTCCATCACTGGCGGCAGGTCAAAAAACCAACATCGAAGTAGGCCCGGTGTGATTCGAACACACGACCAAGGGATTATGAGTCCCCTGCTCTAACCACTGAGCTACGGGCCCGGATGATTGTGTTGTCGCGGGTTTTCGTGCGGCCGTCCAGGTGGTCGCCCGGTGCCCGGCGGCGGTCGGCAGGCGGCAGCTGAAAGTCTTTCGCCAGCGGCGGGTGATCCCTCGGCCGCTGCGGTGATCGGGATCCGTCGGGTGTGGAAGTCGCCCGCTCGGAACTCGCGAGCCGATCGCGGCGATCACCCGCCGCTGGCCGCCCGCCGCCGCACGTAATAGCGCTGCACGCGGGCCACGCATGGCCGGCCGTCGGCACTGCGGGTCGCGCAGGCCGCGTCCGGGGCGGTCGCCCGACGAACCACCTCCCGGACCCGTGTCGGCGTGCCCTCGGCCAGGTCGCGGTCCACGTCGTCCGGCGTGAGGCCGTGACAGGCGCAGAGCGGCCCGCTCGGATCCTTCGGCCAGAAGAGGCCGTGGGCGACCGTCGTCGGCACGGTCCGCTCCAGGAGGTCGAAGTACGCCACCGGGCATGTGTCGCCGCCGCAGAAATACGCCGGCTCCGAGAGCGTCTCAACCACCCCCGCGGCGACGTGGGCGGCGAGCGTCTCGGCGGCCACCTGCACTCCGTCGCCGCCGCAGGCGGGGCAGCGGGGCGGGAGGCTCGAGTCCGGCTCCTTGCAGAAGGCCTTGTTCATGGCAACACGATCTCGCGCGGGGCCGGTCGCTCGGCCGCCCTACGGCCGTCCGTCAGCGCGGCGGCTGGGCCGCGGCCGGCGCGGCCTGCTTGAGAAGACGGAAGAAGTCGCTGTCGGTCGTGAGGATGAGCGTGCTGTCGGTGCCCAGCGCCTGGCGGTAGGTGTCGAGCGTCTTCTGGAAGCCGTAGAACTCGGCGGCCCGCGGGCTCGCGGTGTAGGCCCGGGCGTAGATCTCCGAGGCCTTCGCGTCGGCCTCGCCCTCGATCTCCTGCACCTTGCGGTAGGCGTCCGACTGGATCCGGCGCAGATCACGCTCCCTGCGGCCCTCGATCTTCGCCGCCTCGCCGGCGCCCTCGGAGCGGAACCGTTCGGCGATCTGCATCCGCTCGGAGGTCATGCGGTCGTAGATCTTCTCGATCACCCCCTCCTTGTAGTTGAGCCGCTTGACGCGGACGTCGAGCAGCTCGATGCCCCAGATGTGCATCTTCGGGGCGGCGGCCGTGAAGATCTCCTGCTCCAGTTCCTTGCGGCCGAAGCGGATCGGGGCCAGGCCGCCCACGGCCGCCCCCGCCTGACCGAGGGCCACGTCCTGCTCGGGAACGCGGGCCTTGTCAGAGCGGACGAGTTCCACCAGGTCGTGCCGGGCCACCACGTTTCGCGTCTCGCTGCCGATGATGTCATCGATCCGCGACATGGCGGACCGCTCGTCCCGGAGGCTCTGGAAGTAGATGAGCGGATCCACGATCCGCCAGCGGGCGAAGGTGTCGACCACGATGTACAGCTTGTCGCGGGTCGTCATCTCCGCCGGCGGGCCGTCCCACTCCAGGATCCGCTTTTCGAAGCGGTTGGCGGTCTGCACGAAGGGGATCTTGAAGTGCAGGCCGGCGCCGGCCGCCGCGCCCGGGGCGTTGGAGTTGATGGGCTGGCCGACCGGGTTGCCGAACTGCGTGATCACCACCTGCTCGGTCTGGTCGACTGTGTAGGCGCAGCCGAAGACCACGATCGCCGCGGCGATGGCCGCCAGCACGCCCACCGGCGAGACGAGGAAGTCGCCGAGGCTGCGGCCGAGCCGGAGGAGCGGATGGTTGATCGGCAGCGGGCTCATGGGGCGGCCCTCGGAGCGGCCTGCGGGGCGGGCAGGCTCATCAACGGCAGGAACTGTCGCGCCTCGGCATCGAGGATGATCTTGCCGCCGAGCCGCGGGATGACGTCGGACATCGTCTCCAGGTAGAGCCGCTGCCGCGTGACGTCGGGGGCCTTTTCGTACTGCTCGAGCAGCGCGCGGAACCGGGCCACGTCTCCCTCGGCTTCGTTGACCCGCTTCAGGGCGTAGCCCTCGGCGGCGCTGATCGCCTTGGAAGCCTCGCCACTGGCCCGGGGCACGACCTTGTTGTACTCGCCGTTGGCCTGGTTGATGAGTTGCTCCCGTTCCTGCTGGGCCCGGTTCACCTCGTCGAACGACCGCTGCACCGGGGTCGGCGGGTGCACGTTCTTGAGCTGCACCTGCTGGACGCGGAGGCCCATCCGCAGTTCCTGGACGAGCGCCGTGAGCTTGGCGATGGCGTCGTTCTCGATCCCTTGGCGGCCGATGGTGAGCACCTCGTCCACGGTGCGGTCGCCGACCACCTCCCGCATCACGCTCTCGGCGAGGTCGCGGAGCGTGGGGCCCGGCTCCCGCATCGTGAACAGGTAGGCCTCGGGGTCGGCGATCTCGTACTGCACGACCCATTCCACGTGCGCGGCGTTGAGGTCGCCCGTCACCATGTCGCTCTCGCGGCGGGACTCCGCCGACACCTGGTCGGGGTTGGTGGCCCCCGGCGAGCCGAAGCCGAACTCCATCTTCAGCTGCCGCTTGACCGGCAGGATCGTGACCCGGTCGATGCCGAAGGGGAGCTTGAAGTGCAGGCCGGGTCCGGTGGTGCCGACGAAGCGGCCGAACCGCTGCACCACGCCCACGCTCTCCGTGCCCACGGTGTAAATGCCGCGGGCCAGCCCGCCCGCCAGGAGCAGGAGCAGGGCCGCCGCGGCGATCCAGGGCAGGGGGATGCCGCTGCCGCTGGGCAGGGGGCCGCGGCGGGAAAACTGAGGGGCGTCGACCATGCCCCGAGCGTAGCCTCGGCCCGGGGGCGAGTCGAATCGCAGCCCGGCCGAGGCGACCCGCCGGGGGATGCGGGCCCGATCGGGCCCCGTCGGCGGCGGTAGAATCGCCCGTCTGCCGCCAGTGCGGCGGGAATCCCTCGGAGCCGTCCCATGCCCGTCACCGCATCCGACCGGGACGGCGACCTGTTCACGGCCGCCGCCCGCTTCCATGACTACCGGTACGCCTCCAACCCGCTCGCCGACGGCGGGGTGCCGCCGCTGCCGCGGGCGGAGTGGGCTGCGGATCTCCACGAGCGCGGCCCGACGAGGATCCTGCCGCTCGACCTCTCGGCCGCGCTCGTCTGCCCGGCGCCGGCCACCACGCCGGCCTTGTGCGCGAACTTCGTCCACATCTGCCCCGGCGACGGCCTGATCACCGCCGCCAACGCCACGAGCCAACTATTCTTCGCAATGCGCGGCAGCGGCACGACGCGGCTCGATGCAGGCGGCGAGATGGCCTGGCAGGCGGGCGACCTGTTCACGCTCCCTGCCGGCGGCCGGGCCACGCACGTCGCCGGGTCCGACTCCGCGCTCTATTGGGTCCACGACGAGCCGCTGCTGCGGCATCTCGGTGTCGAGGCCCGCGAGCCGCGGTTCGCCCCCACGCTGTACGCCCGCGATGCGATCCGCGCGGCGCTCGAGGCCGTGGTCCGCGATCCGGCGAGCGCCGCGGCGAACCGGCAGAGCGTCCTCCTCGGCAACCGGCTGTTTCCCCAATCGATGACGATCACGCACGTGCTGTGGGCGATGTTCGGCCTGCTGCCGGTGGATGCCGTGCAGCCACCGCACCGGCACCAGTCGGCGGCCGTCGATCTGGTGGTCGATGCCCGTCCCGGCTGCTACACGCTCGTCGGCCGGGCCCTCGACAGGGACGGCCGGATCAAGGACGCCCAGCGGTTCGACTGGCGGCCGCACGGGGTGTTCGTGACGCCGCCGGGCCTGTGGCACGCGCACCACAACGAGTCGGGCTTCCCCGCCCACATCCTGCCCGTCCAGGACGCCGGGCTGCACACCCACCTGCGGACGCTCGACATCCGCTTCAGCCGTGGCCTCGCCGGCGGCGGCTGTGAGCTGGTCGAGCAGGCGGGATAGGCGGTCCTGTCAGGCCGCACGTCTTGCCTGGATTCGCGCCGGCGCCCGGTCGTCGCGACCGTCATTCGGGGTGCGGCAGTCACCATCGGCACGACCGGCAGTCGAAATCCCTCGCGGGAAGTTCCACCGGGAGGGATCTGCCGCCATGAGCGCTTCGGGTGATCGTGAGGGTCGTGCGTTCTTTCGCGTCGGGGTGTTGATCTTCGGTCTGGCAGCCGCGGCCCAACCGCCGGCCTCGGCCGACGGCTACGTCATCGAGGATGGCGGCCTGCGGCAGCCGGCCGCCTACGACGAAGGCTACGGCGGCGAATCGGTGCTCGTCGCCCCGGGCGGATCCGGCTCGTTCGAGACGCTCGGCGACCCGGCGCCCGCCGAGGCCGACGAGTCCGTGGTGCCGGAGGGCTTGGGCGGCGGCTGGCTGGCTGCGGGATGCACAGAGTGCGGCGGCCAGGGCTGCACGTCCTGTGAGGGAGCGGCCTGCGGCCACGGCCTGTGCGGCCCCGTCTGCCATCGCTGGGCCGTGCAGGTGGACGCCCTCATGCTCTGGCAGGGCAACATCGCCAGCCGCCCCCTGTTCGCGAACGCCGCAGGCTTCACGGCACTGGACGCCAACCAAGCCTACCCGCCGCTGTCGGCGGGCCCGCGGGTGGGGCTGTTCTATTTCCTCAACCAGACATACGCCATCGAGGGCAACTACTTCAACGTCCGGCCGTTCAACGGGACGGCCGTCACGCTGCCCGGCCAGATCCTCACCGAGCAGAGCCTCGCCGGCTTCGGCCGCGGGTCCATGACCGGCGGCCAGTTGCTCACCAATGGCGCCATCCAAAGCGCCGAACTGAACTGGCGGCGCCGCGAATGCTGGTGCCCGGTCACCTGGCTGGCCGGCTTCCGCTGGGTGGAATGGAATCAGCAGATGGCGATCACCGACCAGTTCGCCGGCGGTGCCAGCCGGTTCTTCTCCGAGACGGGCAACGACCTGTACGGCGGTCAGGCCGGCCTCGACCTCGGCCTGTGGAACAGTGGCGGCCCGTTCACCGTCAACGGCGTCGGCAAGGCGGGCGTGTTCTACAACACGGCCTACCAGCGGACCACGTACACGGATCCGATCGCCTCTGCGGCGGCGGCGGCGGATCAGACCGCCTTCTTCGGCGAGGTGGGCATCAACGGCAGCCTGCGGCTGACCGACTGGCTCTCCTGGCGGGTGGGCTACGTGCTCTTCTGGCTCAGCGGCGTGGCCGTTCCGGCCGACCAGCTATCCACCACGAACCTCGCGGCGGCGCCGCCGACGGCCACGATCAACACGAACGGGAGCGTGTTCTTGCACGGCGCGACGACCGGGCTCGAGGCCCGCTGGTAGACGCGGCGGCGGACGGCCCGGCGAGGAACGCCTCCAGCGCCTCGCCGGTGTGGCTGCGGAGCAGGTCGCCGCCGCCGCGGGCCTGCTGCTCGCGCCAGCGGCCGGCGTGGATCATGATGTCCTCCGGCGGCCCCTCGGCCACGATCTGCCCGCCCCCGGCCCCGGCCTCGGGGCCCATGTCGATCACCCAGTCCGCCGACTGGATGACCTCCAGGTTGTGCTCCACCACGAGCACCGTGTTGCCGGCGTCCACGAGCCGCTCGAGCACGCCGAGGAGCTTCTCGATGTCGGCGAAGTGGAGGCCGGTCGTCGGCTCGTCGAGGATGTAGAGCGTGCTGCCCGTGCCCGGCTTGGCCAACTCGCGGGAGAGCTTCACCCGCTGGGCCTCGCCGCCGGAGAGCTGCGGCGCCGGTTGGCCGAGCGTCACGTAGCCCAGGCCAACGTCCACCAGCGTGGAGAGGATCCGCGCGATCGCGGGCACGGGCGCGAAGAACGCCGCCGCGTCGGCCACGCTCATCTCCAGCACGTCGGCGATGCTCTTGCCGTGCCAGGTGGCATGCAGCGTCTCCGCCGAGTAGCGGCGGCCCTTGCAGGCCTCGCACTCCACCCACACGTCGGGCAGGAAGTGCATCTCCACCCGCCGCTGGCCGAGCCCCTCGCAGGCCTCGCAGCGGCCGCCGGCCACGTTGAAGGAGAACGTCCGCGGCGTGAAGCCGCGGGTGCGCGACTCCGGCACCTTGGCGAACAGCTGGCGGACGTGGTCGAAGACGCCCGTGTAGGTGGCCGGCGTCGAGCCCGGCGTGGAGCC
>JBIPLS010000190.1:0-5270 GCA_044368305.1 Pirellulales bacterium | reverse complement strand
CCCGCCAGAAGGGCGAGGTCGACTGGCTGCGGCCCGACTCCAAGAGCCAGGTGACGGTCGAATACGACGGCAACAAGCCGGTCCGCATCGACACCGTCGTGGTGTCGACGCAGCACGCGCCGCACGTTTCGAACGACGACATCAAGAAGTTCATCGTCGAGAAGATCATCAAGCCGCTGCTCCCGAAGAACCTCGACACGAGCAACGTCACCTACCACATCAACCCCACGGGGCGGTTCGTGGTCGGCGGCCCGCACGGTGACTGCGGCCTGACCGGCCGGAAGATCATCGTCGACACCTACGGCGGCTGGGGCCGCCACGGCGGCGGCGCCTTCTCCGGCAAGGATCCCACGAAGGTGGACCGCAGCGCGGCCTACATGGCCCGCCACGTCGCCAAGAACATCGTCGCCGCCGGACTCGCCGACCGCTGCGAGGTGCAGCTGGCCTACGCGATCGGCGTCAGCGAGCCGGTGAGCGTGCACGTCGACACCGAGGGCACGGGCCGGGTCGAGGATCAGCGGCTCTGCGAGCTGGTTCGCGAGTTCTTCCCGCTCACGCCCCGCGGCATCATCGACTACCTCGACCTGCGGCGGCCGATCTACCGCAAGACCGCCGCCGGCGGTCACTTCGGTCGCGACGGCTTCTCCTGGGAGCAGACCGATCGGGCGGGGGCCCTGGCCGAGGCGGCCAACGCCGCCGCGGTGGCCTGAAGCGGGCATGACGGCCCTGTCCTCCCGCCGGCGCGGCTGGCCCACGAACCCGCCGGCGGGGAATGGCCTGAAGAACGTCGTTTCCCTGCTGGCGACCGGCCTGGGGGGCAGCGCCGGCGCGGCGGCGATCGCCTGCGGCGGCGTGCTCGTCGCGCGGCGGCTGGTGCTCCCGGCGGCCGAGCCGGCGCCGGCCGCACTGCCGGTCGTGGCGGCCGCGGCCGCGGCGCTCGTGGCTCTGGCGGACGTCTCCTTCCGGCTCGGCGGCTCGTGGGCGGCGACGATCGCCGCCCGTGTCGGCACCGCGGTCGTGATCGCCGCGCTGGCCCTGCCGCTGCGAACGGCCACCTGGAACGACGCGGTGCCGACGGCCCTGGCCTGCGCCATCGCCGTCGGGGCGATCGCCTTCGCGCCCCGGCCCGCGCAGGCACGCCCGCCCCGCCCCGGCGGACGACCGCCGCGGCGGCCCGGCGTCCGCCCGCGGCGGCCGGCCGAGGTGGAGCGGCTGCCCGGCCGCCTGCGGCAGCGGTTCACCCGCTACGAATCGACCGCCGGCGTGGACAATCTCCGCGGCAGGGTCGTCGTCGGCGTGACCGCCGGCTCGAAGACCGCCCACGGCCACGTCGGCTTCTGCCCCGCGTTCGCAGTGACGCCCGCCGTCGAGGTGTCCACCGACTACGATGGCGTCGAGGCCACGGTGGCGGCGGCGGAGGTGCTGCCCTGGGGGCTGCGGGTGGAGGTGCGGCTCGCGGAGCCGGCCGAGGAGCCGCTCGAGATTCCGGTGGACGTGGTCGTCCGCGGTGCGGGGTGAGGCTGCATGGCACGCTGGCCGCGACATATCTGGACGACGCTCTTCACCTATGCTGTGATCTTCGGAGGCTTCCCGCTGCTGGCGTTCCTGCTCTGGATGTGGGTGCGGGGACGGTTCGGGGCCTGGTGACCGGAAGACGAGAGGAGCGTCGCGGATGCTGCATGCGATCGTGATGGCGGGCGGTTCGGGCACGCGGTTCTGGCCGGCCAGCCGGGCTGCGCTCCCCAAACAACTGCTGCCCCTGGCGGGCGAACGGACGCTGCTGGAGGACACCGTGTCGCGGCTCGACGGGCTGGTGCCCCCGCAGCGGATGCTGGTCGTGACGTCGGCGCGGCTGCTCGACGCCGCGCGGCGGCAGCTCCCGCAGGTGCCGGCCGCCGGCCTCGTGGGCGAACCCTGCAAGCGGGACACGGCGCCCTGCATCGGCCTGGCCGCCCTGCTCGTCTCGCGGCACGATCCCGACGCCACGATGGCCGTGATGCCCTCCGACCACGTGATCTCGCCGGCCGCGCGGTTCCAGGACGCGATCCGCCAGGCGGCGGCGCTCGTGGACGAGTCGCCGGGCCGGCTGGTCACCTTCGGCATCCGGCCGACGTACCCCGCCGAGAGCTTCGGCTACATCCAGCAGGGTGCGGCGCTGCCCGTCGCGGCCGGCGCCGCTCCCGCCCATGCCGTGGCGCGGTTTCGGGAGAAGCCGCCGGCGCAGGTCGCCGAGGAATATCTCGCCGCCGGCAACTACCTGTGGAACGCGGGCATCTTCGTGTGGAAGGCGGCCACGATCCTGGCGGCACTTCGCGAGCGACAGCCCGAATGCCTCGCCCACCTGGAACGGATCGCGGCCGCCTGGGATGGCCCGGACCGGGAGGCCGTGTTCGCCCGTGAGTTCGCCGCCATCAAGGGGATCTCGATCGATTACGCGGTCCTCGAGCACGCCACCGACGTCGTGGTGATCGAGGCGCCGTTCACCTGGGACGATCTCGGCGGCTGGTCGGCCGTGGCCCGGCAGCGGGGCGTCGATGCCGAGGGCAACACGGTCGTCGGCCGCCACCTCGGCATCGAGTCGGTCCGCACGATCGTGCACGCCGCGGGCGACCACCTGGTCGTCACCATGGGCCTCGAGGACATGCTCGTGGTGCACACGCCGGACGCCACGCTGGTGGCCGACCGTGCCCGCGAGGAGGCCGTCCGCAAGGTGGTGGCGGAACTCGAAAAACGCGGCTGGCAGGAGTACCTGTGAGCGGGAGGCGGCTGACGACGACGGGGATGCTGGTGGCGCTGTTGGCGGCGGCGGCCCGGGGCGACGACGCCTCCACCGCGGCGGCGCACCGCCGCGACGCGGCCTGGCTGCAGGCGGTGCGGCGATCCCGCGAGGCGATCGAGTGGACCGACGAGGTGGTGCGGCACGACTGGCGACTGCAGCGGCGGCCGGGCACCGACGCCTGCCGGATTCTCGACCCCGCCGACGAGGTCGTCCGCGCGGGGACGGCGGCCGAGTGTCGAACCGCCTTCACGGCGCTGGAATCCGAGGGCCGGGTGCCGCCGGTCCGCGGTGACGCGGTGATCCTGCTCCACGGCCTGGGCGAGGGCCGCGACTCGATGCGTCCGCTCGCCGACCATCTGAGACGGTCGCTCGACGCGACGGTCGTGTCGTTCGGCTATGCCAGCCTCCGCGCCGACATCGACGCCCACGGCCGGGCCCTGTCCGCCGTGGTGGCCGGCCTGCCGCACGCCGCCCGCATCAGCTTCGTGGGACACAGCCTCGGGAACCTCGTCGTGCGCCGATGGATGGCGATCGCGGGACCGGACGAGCGGGCCCGCGTCCACCGCATGGTGATGCTCGGACCGCCGAACCAGGGCTCCGACCTGGCCCGCATGGCGGCGCGGGTGTGGGGCGTCGCCGATGCGGCCGAGGGCGCGGCGCGGGACCTGGTCGTCGAATGGCAGCGGGTGGCGCCCGGCCTGGCCGTGCCGGACTGCCCGTTCGGGATCGTCGCCGGCGGCAAGGGGGACGACGACGGCTACAGCCCGCTCTTGGCCGGCGACGACGACGCGGTGGTGCGGGTCGCCGAAACCCACCTTGCCGGCGCCGATGCGTTCATCGTCCTGCCCGTGCACCACGCCGCGATGATGCAGAACGCCGACGTGCAGCGGGCCACCCGCGAGTTCCTCGCCACCGGCCGATTCCCCGCCCCGCGGCCCTCCGTGGCACCGGCGCCGCAATGACCATGCCCCGCTCCCAGCCGCTGCCGACCGGTCGCGTCGCGGGCGTCGATTACGGCCGCCGGCGGATCGGCGTCGCCGTCTGCGACGCCGAGCGGATCCTCGCCAGCCCGCTGTGCGTCCACGAGACCGCCGGCGACCACGCGGCCGATGCCGCGTTCTTTCGCCGCCTCGTCCACGACGAGGGGATCGTCGGGCTCGTCGTCGGCCTGCCCTACCACGCCGACGGCTCGCCGAGCGCCATGGCGGCGGAAGTCGAGCGTTTCGGCGGCTGGCTCGGCCGGATCACGGGCCTGCCGGTCGCCTACCACGACGAGCGGTACAGCTCGCGCGAGGCGGCTGGCCTGCTCGCGGGCGTCGGACTCTCCCGGGGCCGGAAGAAGGCGCGGGCCGACGCCGTGGCCGCACAGGTCGTGCTCGCCTCGTGGCTCGACGCCCAGCGGCACGGCGACGCGGAGTCGGCCGCGCGGCCGCTCGAAGGATGAGCGGCGCCCGGCACGCCACCGCGGCCGCACCGGCCACACGGCTCGTCGTGGGCTGCGGCTATCTGGGCGGCCGGGTCGCGAGCCGGTGGCTGGCGGCCGGCGACCGCGTGATGGCCGTCACCCGCCGGGCCGCGCGGGCGGCCGAACTGGCGGCCCTCGGCATCGAGCCGATCGTGGCCGACGTGACGAGCGGCTCCTTCCCCGCGCCCCGGAGCCTGCCCGAGACGACGACGGTGTTCTGGGCGGTGGGCTTCGACCGCGGCTCCGGCACGTCCCACCGCGACGTCCACGTGCACGGGCTCGGCCGGCTGCTCGACGCCCTGCCCGGCACGCCGCGGTTCATCCTCGCGAGCTCGACGGGCGTGTGGGGCGACGAGGACGGCCGCGTGGTGACCGAGGAGACGCCCGCCCACCCGACCCGCGAGGCCGGTCGGGTGCTGCTCGAAGCCGAGGCTCTGCTGCACGCGCACCCGCGGGGCCCGGGCGTGGCCCTGCGGTTCGCCGGCCTCTACGGTCCCGGTCGCCTGCCGCGGATCGCCGACCTCGCCGCCGGCCGGCCGATCGCCGCCGACCCCGATTCGTGGCTCAACCTGATCCACGTGGACGACGCGGCGGGGATCGTGTGCCGCGTGGCCGAAGCGGCCGGCCCGCGGCCGCTGTACGTCGTCTCGGACGGCCATCCCGTGCGGCGCCGCGACTGGTACGGGCGGCTCGCGGCGCTCTCCGCGAGCCCGGCACCGTCGTGGGATCCGGCCGCGCCCCGGCTCCGCGGCGCCGACAAGCGGGTCGACCCCGGGCTGCTGTTCCGCGACCTGCACGTGACGCTCGCCCACCCCGACGCGCTCGCCGCCCTCGCGGAACTCGTTGGCTGAGCCGCGACGTCCGCGGTCAGACGGGCGGGCCGGCCATCACGGTCGCGATCCCCGGGCTCGCGCCCGGGGCTTCATGAAGAGGAGGCCTCATGTTGCCCCCAAAGCACCGGGCACAAACCCAGCGACCGGAAAGCGTCCGACACCATCAATCGGGGTAGGGAGGCCCGATTGGGTT
>JBIPLS010000189.1:0-5319 GCA_044368305.1 Pirellulales bacterium | reverse complement strand
AAATGCACGTACGGGCCGAGAATCAGAGCGATTTTGGTGAAATGGTACGGCCTCGTGCACAAGACTGAGCAGCCGGCCGCCGCTACTTTCGTGACCGAACGACTTGTCCTTGGCCAGGCCCCCGGCCGTCTTCCGGCCGGGTTTGCCGCTTGAGGCCGTGCTCGTGGTGTCCACGGCCTGGCGGCGGTCGAGGCTCTTGCGAGCCTCCTTACGGGCGTTGGGGTCCACGGCCGCCAGCAACGCTCTGGCGAACGGGTTTGCGGCCTGCGGCATCGTCGTCGGTGTCAGCAAGAACGTAATCGAGACCTCGTGGCTGGCCCTCGCCGACTCGTGCCACTATTTCCTGGCCCGGGCATGAGGCGACCCGGGCTCGCGGCCCGGAGCATTCGGGGCGCGGGATGCGGCGGACCGCCGTCCCGGCTCACCACGAGCGCTGGTTTTCTCCAGCGTGGGCGCTTTGCCCAGGGCATCCGAGGCCGGCATTCCGCGGCCTGGTTCATCGCCCCCCTTGCCTACCGTCCCGCGCCGTGGCCGGTGAGTCCCAAATACACACTGCGGCAGGAGACGGCTCATGAACCGCGTGAACTTCTTGGCGTCCCTGGTATGCAACGCATGCGCTTTCTGCGCCATCGCCGAGGCGAGCACGATCACGCCGGTCATCGACCAGTTCGACGACGGCACGTTGTCCACGGCCTGGTCGGTCGGTTTCGACGACGCCACCGGGTGGACGTTCGCAGAAACAGGCGGCTCCTTGACCGTCACCGACATCAGCCCCGCGGTGGTCAACGCCGGCAGTGGCGGCACGATGGCCCGCGTCCTCCTCAGCCAGACGTTCACTCCGCTGGCGGATTTCACTGCGTCCTGCGCCGTCGCCTGGGACTCGGAGGGGAGTGTGAACGCGATGCAGGGCGTGGGAATCAAGCTGTTCGACGGCAGCGGCGCGAACGTCGCGGGCTTGGATTATTGCGATGCGTGGGTCGGTTACCTCGGCACGCGGCGTTGGTTCCTCAACGGCACCCCAGCCAATCAAGGCCGCGACAAGCTGCCGTTAAGCGGGACGGCCTCACTAGGACTCTCCCGCGTCGGCAGCGTTATCACGGTCTCCTGGGACGGCACTACGCTGGCGACCGGCTTGTCCTCATCGCCGATCGAAAGGGTCGATCTGACCTTCTGGTATTACGCGTACGACAACGTGTCGTATGGCACGTCCTTCTTCGGCACCGAGTCGATCGACTCGGTGTCGATCACCGGCAGCGTCGCGGCCGTGCCGGAGCCGTCCAGCATGCTGCTCGTGTCCGCCGGCATGGGGTGCCTGGCGGTGGTGAGGCTCCGGCGGCGTCCCGGCGACGGCGGCCTCACATGACGGCTTACCGCGGCGGCACGGGCGACGGGGCGTGGGCAGAATGTGGCCTCGCGCCGGGGGCTTCATGGGGGCATGGCCATGTGCCGGTTCATGAAGCCCCGGGTGCCGAGCCCGGGGATGGCGGACCCACGGCAAACCCGGATGGACCGAATCAAGTAGCATCCGTATTACACCGCGGGATCGCCGCCGTCGATCAAACGGATGCTGCCGCCGCGGCCCTTGCCTTTTTCGATGCGACCGACGGCGATGAGCCGATCCTTGATCCGCTCGTAGGTTTCCTCATCCCAGCCGAGCTGGTTGCGAAAAGACACGTTGCCGGACCTTCGGTCGGGCGTCCCGGCCAAGAGCGATAAGAATTCGGCGGAGAGGGCGTCGTCATCGCCCGCCGGACGCTGGCCCGGTAATGCGGTCGGCCCGGCGGAGTCGCTGTTGTCCGCAGCATCATCGGCTGCGGCCACCTTGTCAGCGGGCTGGCTCGCGGCGGGAATGGCGGCAGCGGCGGAAACGTCGGATGCGGCGTGTTTCGGCCGCGGCAGATCGATCCGTTTGGCGGCGAAGTTGGCATATTCCTGCGGATTGCAGGAGAGCACGATGATCTGCAGACCGCGACGGGATGCGAGGTAGAGCACCCGCTGCACCGCCTCGATCCGCTCCGGGTCGGAGTTGACGAAGGCGTCGTCGAACACCATCGGCAGGCACGCATCCGCCGCTGCGTCGCCGTCGTCGCCCGCAGCGAGCACCTCCGCCATGGCCAGCCGCCAAGCGGCGGCCACCTGCTCCCGCGTGCCGCCGCTGAGGACGTCGAAGTCGAACTGAAAGCCCCCGACCGACGGCCTTGCCACCGCCAGATCCTCGAACTTCTCCCCGGCCTTTTTTATCGCCACCTGGCTGCCAGGCCCGAAGAGCGAGTCGAGGTAGTCCCGAACCTTCGCGCACAGCGGCGCCGCCACGAGGTCCGCCATCTCCTGGCGACGCTTCTCGAACAGATCCCGGAGGCGACGAACCGCCTGGGCACGCTGGTCGATTTCGGCATGCCGCCGTCGGGCGATCTCGTGACGGGCGTCGGCCGCGGCCTTCGCGTTGTGCGGATGCATGGTGCCGCCACGTAGCAGATCGGCCTCGGCACGAGCACGCCGCACGCTGGCAGCGTTGATCGCGTCGGTGATGACCTTCACCGTGTTCTCGTACCGCTCCTTCTCCATTCGTACCCTGTCGGGGGCGAGGGCCACGAGCGTCCGCTCGGTGGCCGCAGCGAGTTTTTCCTTCGCTGCCAGGCCGGCGGCCAACGACTCGAGTCTCGCCTTGCGGTCGGTGCCATGCACCTGCTCGAGCCCGGCCTTATGCACGTGGAGCTCCTGCAGCTCCCGCCGCTCGGCCGACAGCTCGGCCTCACGCTCCTCTCGAGTCCGCTGGGTGTTGGCGAGATCCTGCCTGCTCGACTCAAACCGCGCGCGGGCGGTCCGCACGGCGGCATCGGCCTCACTGCGGCGCTCCTCCGACACGCGAAGTGCCAAAGCCACCGCTGCAGCATCCGCGGGCCGCTCGAAACCGGCCGGCTTCTTGCGGTCGATCTCCGCCTCCACTTTTCGGAGATCGGCGGCGAGCCCGTCCAGACGCTCCCGAACGCCGTCGCCGTCGAGGGCGTCGATCTTCTCTTGGAGCCGCTCGCGAGCCGCCTCATCGGCAAGCCGCGCGTCGAGCGTCGTTCTGGCTTCGGCGACGGTTTTCAGGCCGAGCCCGCGAAGGCCGCTTGCGAGAGCCTGCCGGATCCGCCCCACTTCCGCACGCAACTCCAGGATCGATTCGCCGCCGCCAGGGTTGACCCGAATCGTCGTGCCGTCACCGATGGCAACCTCCGCCGCATCCGTGAGGAGTCGCGATTCTCCGACGGCCAGTGGCCGGCCATCGACGGCCACCGCGACGCCGGCCCGCAGCACCTCCAGCCGAGTGGCGCTCGCCGCAAGTTTGCCCTGGCCGACCTCCAGTTGCCGATCGAGGCTCTCGAGTTCCCCGACCGTGGCCTCGTCGACGTCGGGAAGTCTCGCCAGACGCTCGTTGATGGCGGCGATCGCCGCCTCGTGGCTCTTGATCCGCTCGAGATTGGCCTCCAGAGCGCCCCTGGCCGCCTCGCGCTCGAACACCCTCGCGACGGCTCTGAGAAGGTCTTCCTCGGCGGCGACGTGCCGCTGCGCGTCGTTGGCGTTGTCGATCGCGGCGAGGCACCCAGCCACCGCGGCCTGCAGTTGCTGCTCGTGGCGGAGCAGCCGCTCGATCTCCCTCTCCCGGGGAGCGAGGGCCTCCGTCCGCGTTTTGGTCGAGTCCGAAAGCTTCTCAATTTTGGCGTGGCCTTCGTCGAGTGTGGCATGGTCTTTGGCCGCGGCGGCGGCCGCCGCTTTCTGGACGGCGAGCGTCTTTTCGAGGCTGTCGATCTCCGCGAGCGTTCCGCAAATCTCGCCCAGTCGCCGCTCGGCGTCGGCGAGCGCGGCTTTTCCCTCCTGAATCAGGGCGTCCTCGCGGACGACGGTGTCGGCCGCGGCCTCGAGCTCGGAAAAAACCGCGGCCGCCTGCGCGGCGGCCTCGCGGGCGGCCTTGAGTTCGGCGGTGGCCACGCCGAGAGGAGACGGGGCTCTCACCGCCCCGGTTTGCGTGAAGGTGGCATCGCACTCGGCGGCAATCCTCTCACCCGTCGCGGCGTCCTTCTTCGACTCGGTTGCGATCGTGCCGGTCAGCCGCTTGAGTCGCGCGTCCAGCTCCTTCGCAGCGTCGCCGAGGGCGGCCCCGTCCGTGGGGTCGAGGCCCGCCTCGCCCTGTCGGGCCCAGAGATGCGACCAGCCACAAAACGGGTCGCGGAGCCGGGTTTCGCCGAATCCGAGCAGAGCGCGCAGCTTCTCCTCTGCATCGTCTCCCGTGCTGACCACGCCGTCCGGAGCGGTCAGCCGCGCCAACGACTGGGCACCCTTGAATACCTTGTGGATCACGTAGGTGCGGCCCTGCCGCTCGAACTCCAGGGAAACCTCGGGCGCACCACCGCCGGCCCTGGGCTTGAGGCCGTCGAGGCTGTCGGCGGTGGAGCGGTGCGGGTAGCAAAGCACCCGCTCGATCGCGTCCACCAGCGTGCTCTTGCCCGACTCGTTGGGGCCGACCACGACCGTACGCTCGCGATCGAACGTGACCGTGAGTTCCGCGTGCATCCTGACGTTCTTGAGCGTCACGGACAGAATCCTCACGCCGCACCTCCGGCATTCGCGAACCCGTGCAGCAGGGCGATCGCGGTGCCGGCGATCGCCGCCTCCTCGCCGCCGCGGGCCATCTGGCTCTGCAGTTCACGGGCCACGTGGGCGATCAGCGGATTCGCCGTGGTTTGAGCGAGCGTGTCGATCTCATCCGCCGTCGGGGAAACCGCCACCGCCTTGTCGAGCCGCAGGTCGAGCAGTCCCGACTGCCAACTTTCCAGGATCTGCGAGAGTTCCGCATGGCCCGCGAGGCCGAGGCTGCCGGTCAGTGACAGCTTGAGGAGCGTAAGCCCGCGGTCGGCATCACCGACGCGTTGGTTGAGGGCGTCCTTGAGCGCCGCCGGGCCGGCGTCTGTGGCAAACGTTTCCGCGTGCGCGAACCAGCGGGTGCGGCCGATGTGCACGGGCTGCACGACGGGCATCGACCTGCGGCCCGCCTGCACGACCGCCACGTGTCCGGTCTTCTGTCCATCCTTCGGAAACCGGTCGGTCTCGTGGCTGCCGGAGTACCAGGCCTTCTCGCCGGCCTGGACCATTCCGTGCCAGTCGCCGAGCGCGACGTAGTCGATCTCGGCGAGCGGCAGCCGGTCGAGTTCGATCAGGTTCGCCTGACGTCCGCCGTCCTCCTCGTCGCTTTCCTGCCTGAAGCTCAGCGTGCTGCCGTGGGCGAGCACGATCCGCGGCCGGTCGTCGCGGCCGGAGAAGTCGTGATTTCGGACCCAC
>JBIPLS010000188.1:0-5386 GCA_044368305.1 Pirellulales bacterium | reverse complement strand
CGCTCGAGTTCCCCGCGGTCGCCACGTTTCCGACGGAGGCGTGCTTCGAGCTCTCGGCCCCACTGGTCCGCGAACTCGTCCGCCGCACGGTGTTCGCCACCGACAACGAGTCGAGCCGGTACGCGCTTGGCGGGGTGCTTGTCGAGCTGACGCCGACCAGCGTGATCGCCGTCGGCACGGACGGCCGCCGGCTCGCCAAGATGGAGGGGCCGGCGAAGCCGCAGGGGGGCGAGGTGGCGGCCGCGCAACCGATCGTCCCCGCCCGGGCGATGCAGCTCATCGAGCGGTGCCTGGCCGCGGGCGACGTCCCGGTGCTGGTCGCGGCCCGCCCGGCCGAGATCCTCGTGAAGACGGCGGGCACCACGATCTCCGCGCGGCTCGTCGACGGACGGTTTCCGCGCTGGCGGGACGTGTTTCCCGAGCGGCCGGACGCGGTGCGTGTCGGCCTGGTCGTCGCGCCTTTGCTGGCGGCCGTGCGGCAGGCCGCGATCGTCACCAGCGAGCAGTCGAAGGGCGTGGACTTCTCGTTCGAGTCCGGCCAGCTGGTGCTCGCCGGCCGGTCCGCCGAAAGCGGTGAGAGCCACGTCGAGCTGCCCATCGACCATGCCGGGGCGACGGTGCGGATCAAACTCGACCCCCGCTTCATGGCGGAGTTTCTCCGCGTGCTCGACGGGGCCGCGACCGTGACGGTGGAGATCACCGACTCGCAGAGCGCCTGCGTGTGCCGCACCGCGGACGGCTACGGGTACGTGATCATGCCGCTGGCCGCCGACTAGGAACCATCCCCGGATCCGCATGGCCTTCGCACCCCGACGCCCCGACGCCCGCCCGGCTGGCCCGATCTCCATCGGCCGGATCATGACGCGGCTCATGTCCCGCAGCGGCTACGACCGCGAGCGGGCCGCGGAGGGCCTGGCCGCGGCATGGCGGGAGGCCGCGCCGCCGGCGCTTCGGGCGTCCCGACCGGGCCTCGTCCGCCGCGGCGTGCTGGAGGTGTTCGTCAGCCATTCCGCGCTCGTGCAGGAACTCGGCTTCCAGAAGCGGGAGGTGCTGGCACGGCTCGCCGAACTCCTCCCGGCGGCGGGCATCACCGACATCCGCTGCCGCGTGATGGCCGACGCCGGACCCGCGGCCTGATCCCGCCCCATCCCGACCACCCCGATCGGAGCAACGCCATGGCAGATGAATCGCCGCAGCAGGCCTACACGGCGGCCGACCTGAAGCACCTCTCCGACCGCGACCACGTCCGCGAGCGGTTCGGCATGTACATCGGCGACAACACCAGCCGGGGCCTGCACCACCTGGTCTACGAGGTGGTGGACAACTCGATCGACGAGTGCATGGCCGGCCATGCGCAGCACGTCAGCGTGACGATCAACGTCGACGGCAGCGTGACCGTCGAGGACGACGGCCGCGGCATCCCCGTCGACCGGCATCCCCAGCTCTCCGAGGAGATGGAGCGCGACGTCTCCACGCTCGAGGGCGTGATGACCGTGCTCAAGTTCGGCGGCAAGTTCGAGAAGGGCGCCTACCAGACGACCGGCGGCCTCCACGGCGTGGGCGTGACGGTGGTCAACTTCCTCTCGGAATGGTGCGAAGTGGAGGTGTCCCGCGAGGGGCACGTCTGGCAGCAGGAGTACCAGCGCGGCGAAGCCACCGGCCCGGTTCGCAAGATGGGCACCACGTCCCGGACGGGCACCAAGACGACGTTCAAGCCCGACCCGCAGATCTTCCCGCAGACGAAGTTCTCCTGGGACGTGCTCGCGCGGCGGCTCCGCGAGCTGGCGTTCCTCAACTCCGGCCTGCGGATCAGGTTCCACGACGCCGCCACCGGCAACGACGAGGGGTACTACTTCGAGCGTGGCATCGAGGAGTTCGTCGAGCACCTCAACAAGGCCAGCGACGCCGTCCACGCCGACGTGATCTTCATGCGGGGCGAGGCGTCGGGCGTGTCCTGGGACATCGCCCTCCAGTACACGACCGAGTACACCGAAAGCCTCCACAGCTACGTCAACAACATCTGCACCACCGAGGGGGGCACGCACGTCTCCGGCTTCCGCTCCGCCCTGACCCGCGCCCTCAACGCCTATGGGAAGAAGAGCGGCCTCTACAAGGACCTGATCCCGACCGGGGAGGACGTCCGCGAGGGGCTGACGGCCGTGATCAGCGTCCGTGTGCCGCACCCGCAGTTCGAGGGGCAGACGAAGACCAAGCTCGGCAACGGCGAGGTGGAGGGGATCGTCAACTCGGCGGTGGGCGACTTCCTGGCGAAGTACCTCGAGGAGAATCCGAAGAGTGCCAAGGCGATCGTCCAGAAGGGCGTGCTGGCGGCCGAGGCCCGCGAGGCGGCGAAGAAGGCCAAGCAGCTGCTCCGCGAGCGGAAAGGGGCGCTCTCGGGCGGCGGCCTGCCGGGCAAGCTCCGCGACTGCACGAGCCGCGACGTGGAGAGGTGCGAGTTGTACCTCGTCGAGGGCGACAGTGCCGGCGGCTCGGCCGAGGGGGGCCGGCACCGCGAGTACCAGGCGATCCTCCCGCTGCGGGGCAAGATCATCAACGCCTACAAGAGCCGCGACGACAAGGTGCTCGCCAACGAGGAGGTGCGGAGCGTGATCTCGGCGATCGGCGCCGGGATCGGCGCCGAGGCCGACCTCGCCAAGCGGCGGTACGACAAGGTCGTGATCATGACCGACGCCGACGTCGACGGGTCGCACATCCGCACGCTGCTGCTCACCTTCTTCTACCGGCAGATGTATCGGCTCGTGGCCGAGGGGCACGTGTACGTCGCCCAGCCGCCGCTGTTCCGCGTCCGCTCCAAGAAGACGGTCTACTACGTGCAGACCGAGGAGGAGATGAAGAGCCAGCTCCTCGACCAGGGCCTCGGCGAGGGCGTGTTCCTGCCCGGCGACGGCCGGGAGATCGCCGGCGAGGAGATGCAGAAGCTCTGCCGCACGCTCGCCGGGCTCGAGGACGCGCTCGTCTCCCTGGAGAAGCGGGGCATCAGCCTCCGCGACCACGCCGCCCGCCGCGACGCCGCGACGGGGAAACTGCCCCTGTACCACGTCTACTACGGCCTCGAGGAGCGCTGGTTCACCAGCCGCGACGAGCTGGAGAAGTTCGTCGAGGGCAAGGAGAAGGCCGCCGGGGGCGAGCTCCAGGTGGGCCGCATCGAGGAGGCCGAGGCCGCCGGGGACACGACGCCGGGCACCGCCCCGGGTACCGGCAACGACCAGCTCGTGGTTGTCGATCTCCACGAGGTGCGGAGCGTCAACGCGGGACTCAAGGAGCTCGAGGCGATGGGCTTCGGCGTCGAGGCCCTGCTGCCGCAGGACCGGACCGGCAGCGAGGCCCCCCGCTATACGCTGCGGCGCGGAGAGAGCGAGATCGGCCTGGAGGATCTCCGCGGCCTGCTCACGGCGGTCCGCCGGGCCGGCGAGAAGGGGCTGTCGATCACCCGCTTCAAGGGCCTCGGGGAGATGAACGCCGAGGAGCTGCGGGACACGACCCTCGACCCCAAGAACCGGACGCTCCTGCGGGTCACCATGGCCGACGCCGCCGCGGCCGACGACCTGTTCCGCGTCCTCATGGGGGAGAAGGTGGAGCCGCGCCGCGAGTTCATCGAAAAACACGCCCTCGACGTCAAGAACCTGGACGTCTGACCCGGCCCGCCCGATCCGCACCCTGGAGAATGCCGCCATGCCCAAGCAGTCCGTCGCCGACCTCGATCCCGCCGGCAAGACGATCCTCGTCCGCGTCGATTTCAACGTCCCGCAGGACGACACCGGCGCGATCACCGACGACCGCCGGATCCGCATGGCGCTGCCCACCATTCGCTCCATCCTCGACCGCGGCGGCAAGGCGGTGCTGATGTCGCACCTCGGGCGGCCGGCCGGCAAGGGCTTCGAGGCCGAGTTCTCCCTGGCGCCGGTGGCGACGCGGCTCGGCGAGCTGCTCGGCCGGCCGGTGCCGCTCGCCGCCGACACCGGCGGCCCGGACTCGCTCGCCAAGGCCCGGGCGCTGCCGGTCGGCGGCATGCTCGTGCTGGAGAACGTGCGATTCAACAAGGGGGAGAAGAAGGGGGACGACGCGGCCTACGTGCAGGGGCTGGCGGCGCTCGCCGACGCCTACGTCAACGACGCCTTCGGCACCTGCCACCGCACGGAGGCGAGCATGCACGCCGTCCCGGTGGCCATGAAGGCCCTCGGCAAGCCGGCCGTGACGGGATTCCTCGTCGAGAAGGAGATCCGCTACCTCGCCGACGCGATCGGCCGGCCGCGGCGTCCGTTCGTGGCGATCCTCGGGGGCAAGAAGGTGTCGGACAAGATCGCCGTGATCACGAACCTGCTGTCGATCTGCGACCACGTGCTCATCGGCGGCGCCATGGCCTACACCTTTTCGCTCGCCCAGGGAGGAAGCACGGGCAAGTCGCTCGTCGAGCCCGACAAGCTCGGTCTGGCGAAGGAGCTGCTGGCCGCAGGCCGGGAAAAGCTCGTCCTTCCGGTGGACACGCACTGCGCCGACGATTTTTCGGCCGCCGCGAACAAGCGGATCGTGCCGGCCGGCGCGATCCCCGACGGCTTCGAGGGGCTCGACATCGGTCCGGAGACGGCGCGGCGGTACGCGGAGATCATCCGCTCCGCGGGCACGGTGGTCTGGAACGGGCCGATGGGCGTGTTCGAGATGCCGCCCTTCGACGCGGGCACCAAGGCGGTGGCCGAGGCCGTGGCGGCGGCGACCGCCAAGGGCGCGGTGACGATCATCGGCGGCGGCGACTCGGCCGCCGCCATCGAGCAGCTCGGCTACGCCGACCGCGTCAGCCACGTCTCCACCGGCGGCGGCGCGTCGCTGGAGATGCTCGAGGGCAAGGCCTTCGAGACCGTGGCCGTGCTCGACGACAAGTGACCGCTACAGCCCGGCGGTCTCCGTGGGCCGGGCCACGGCCGCGCCCGCGATCCATCGTCCCGCCTCCTCGGCGTAGGCGCGATCGAAGGGGCTGAGCCGGTCGAGCGGCACGCTGATCGAGCGGCCGTCGGGCCTGCGGATCTCCGCCCGGCCATCCAGCACGGACACCAGCGCCCCCACCACGGCATAGCGGCCGCTGGCGTCGATCCAGCGGCGGTTCCGCTCGGACCGCGAGAGCGGGTCGGCGGCGGGCTCCAAGGCATCGGGCGGAGCCGGCTCCGCCGCGGGCTCCGGGACATTCTCCACGGGCGCCGTGTTCGGGGGCTCCGGCTCCGGGGTCGGCTCCGGGTCGGTGGCGGTCGGCTCCGGCTCCGCGGCCGGCAGTGGATCCCGCGCCGGCTCGTCAGCCGCGGCCTCCGGCTTCCCGGCCGGCGGCGCTGGGGAGGCATCGGCCTCTTCGAAGAGATTCGGTTCCGCGGGTGCGGGC
>JBIPLS010000056.1:0-17672 GCA_044368305.1 Pirellulales bacterium | reverse complement strand
GCTCTGCCAGCTGCCGCTCGAGCGCGGTCGAGGGCGGCACGAGACCGTCGCGGCAGGCGTCCGCGGGAACCGCGTCGGGCAGCCGCCCGCGATCGATCTTGCCGCCGGCCGTGAGGGGCAGGTCGGCCACCAGGGCCACGGCCGCCGGCACCTTGTAGGCCGCGAGCCGCTCGGCCGCCCAGCCACGGAGCTCCGCCGCGAGCCGCGCCCGCGCCGCGTCGTCGCCGGGTGCGGCGGCCGGCCGCGGCACGACGAAGCAGGCCAGCCGCGCCTGCGCCTGGTCGCCGACGACCTTCGCGGCCGCGGCGGACACCGCCGGATGCATCCGCAGGCAGCTCTCGATCTCGCCGAGTTCGAGGCGATAGCCCCGCAGCTTGACCTGGTCGTCGAGCCGCCCGAGGAACTCCAGCGTGCCGTCGGCCCGGCGGCGGCAGCGGTCGCCCGTCAGGTAGGCCCGCAGGCCGCCGCACTCCGGCCCCAGCGTCACGAACCGCGCCGCGGTGAGCTCGGGCCGCCGCAGGTAGCCGCGGGCCAGTCCCGGCCCCACGATCGCCAGCTCCCCGGGCACCGTGTCGGGCACGGGTCGGCCCGCGGCGTCGAGCACGATGAGGCGGGTGCCGGCGACCGGCCTGCCGATGGGCACGGGCCGGGTCGCGTCAACGGCCTCGACCGGCCAGGCGGCCGCCTCCACCGCGGCTTCGGTCGGCCCGTAGAAGTTCCAGAGCTTCACGCCCCGCAGCCGGGCCACGAGCGCCGGCAGTTCGGGCGGGAGCGATTCGCCTCCCGACCAGATCTGTCGCAGCGTGACGCATGCGGCGAACCGCGGGTGCGCGGCCACCAGCTGCAGCAGCGCTGGCACCGCGGGGAGCACGGTGATCCGCTCGCGGATGATCTGGTCCACCAGGGCGTCGACGTCCGTGGGGTCGGAGGCCAGCACCAGCGTGGCTCCCTGCGCGAGCGTGGTGAGCACGATGCCCACGGCGGCGTCGAACTGCGGTGAGAACGGCAGGAGCACGCGGTCGTCGGCAGCGAGCGGCACGGCCTCGCGCCGCCAGGCGAGCGTGTTCGCGATCGCGGCATGCTCGACGAGGACGCCCTTGGGCCGGCCGGTCGAGCCGCTCGTGTAGATGCAGTAGGCGAGGTCCGCGGGGCCGATCGCCACGGGCGCAACCGGCGGCGCCGGCGCTCGGGCCGCGGCGACGTCGATGCGGGCCAGGCCGGCCGCCGCGTCGAGCCAGGCGGAGGCTCCGGCGTCCACCGCCACGCGGGCGGCGGTGTCGTCGAGCACTTCCGCGCATCCGGCCGCCGGCCGCCGCGGGTCGATCGGCACCGCGGCCGCGCCGGCGAGGATGGTGGCGACCGTGCCCACCACCGCCGCCGCCCCGGTGCCCACCACGGGCACGAGCTCGCCCCGGGCCACGCCCGCGGCCGCGAGTTCCGCGGCGATGCGGCCGCAGTCCGCGGCGAGCCGGCCGTAGTCCCAGGATGCGTCGCCGTCCACGATCGCCGGCCGGGACGCATGGGACGCGAGCGCCGGCCGCAGCGCCTCCGCGACGGTGGTCGGGCCGTGCGCCGCCGGGGCCGGGGGCGGGAGCCCGGCAGCCGGCCAGCCGACCCGCTCCACCGGCACGTGCGGTGCGGCCACGAGCGCATCGAGCAAGGCGACGAAGTTCGCCGCCATCGCCCGCATGGTGTCGGTGGCGAACAGGTCGCGGCAGAAGCAGATCATGCCCCGCAGCGAGTCGTCGGTCATCTCGAAGACGAACTCGACGTCGTACAGGCAGGTCCGCTGCGGCACGGGGAAGGTCTCCTGCCGCATTCCGCCCACGACCGCCACCTCGGCGCGGTCGGGAAACAGGAATCCCGCCCGGCCCCGCTCGTCGCGGAGCTGGGCCTTCTCGAAGGTGCACGACACCTGGAACAGCGGGCTGCGGGACGGGTCGCGGGCGGGGGCCAGATCCTGCACGATCGCGGCCAGCGGGTAGTCCTCGTGCTCGAGTCCGTCGACGAGGCTGGCGCCGGCGCGGCGGAGGAGCGCGGCGAAACTCGACGCGTCGTCGAGCCGGGCGGGCAGCGGCAGCATGTTGACGAAGAAGCCGACGGTGTTCTCGAACCGCTGCTGACCGCGGCCCGAGAAGGGCATGCCGATGAGGAAGGCGTCGCGGCCGGAATACCGCGCCATCAGCACCTGGACCGCCGCCAGGACCACCGCCGACGGCGTCACCCGCTCGGCCGCGGCGAGCCGCGCGATCGCGGCGACGGTGTCGGCGGGAGCCGCGATCGCGACGGTGTCGGCCCGGCCCGTGAAGCTCCGTGGCCTGACGCGGTCGGTGGGCAGTTCGAGGACCGTGGGCATGCCCCGGAGCGTCTCGCGCCAGTGCCGCGCGAGGGCCGCGCCGCGGTCGCCGGCCAGCAGCGACTCCTGGCGTTGGACGAAGTCCGCGTAGTTGCCCACCGCGGGAGGCAGATCGGCCGCGTCGCCGGCCGCCAGCCGCGGGTAGATGCGGCCCACCTCGTCGAGGATGATGATCAACGACCAGAAGTCGACGACGATGTGATGGGTGGTGGCGAGCACCAGCCAGTCGTCGTCCGCCAGGCGGTACACGGCCATGCGGACGAGCGGTCCGTGCTCCAGATCGAAGGGCCGCGCCGCGTCGGCGACCATCGTCTCACGGAGCGTGTCGAGGTCGGCGCCGGCCGCGTCGTGGACGACGAACTCGGGCAGCAGGGCGGCGTGGATCCGCTGCCGCAGCATCCCGCCGTCGTCGGCGAACGTGGTCCGCAGCGCCGGGTGCCGCTCCACCACCGTCTCGATCGTGCGCCGCAGGGCGTCGATGTCGAGCGGCGATCGCAGCCGGCTGGGGAGGAAGACGTTGTAGGGCGTGCTCTGCGGGTCGCGGCGGTACGCATACCACAGCCCCCGCTGGCCGGCCGACATCGGGAACTCCGTCGCGACGCCGCCAGCGGTCGTCACGGTCTGCGGCGCGGGCTCCGCGGTCGGCGCGGCCTCGATGCCGGCGCAGATCGAGTCCGCAAGCGCCGCGACCCCGGCTCCGCGCATCAGCGTCGCGATCGGCAGGCCGACGCCGAGCTGGTTCTCGATCCAGTTCCGCAGTTCGACGGCCATCAGCGAGTCGAGGCCCAGTTCGAGGAGCGGCCGGTGGTCGTCCATGTCGGCGGCGTCGGCGCCGAGGAGCGCGGCCGCCTTGTCACGAACCAGCCGCTCGACCAGCGGCCGGCGATCGGTCGGCGCGGCGGCCCGGATCGCCTCGGGCGACGCCGCGACCGGGCCGGCGGCGCCGGACCGCTTCCGCAGAAGGTGGGCGAACTTGGGGGGCACGTTGTCGGTGATGCCGAGCCCGCGCCACAGCGACCATTCCATCCGCAGCACGGAGAGCTGCGGCTCCCGCGACACGAGCGCCGTGGCCAGGCACTCCGTCGCCTCCCGCACGGTGAAGGGCAGCACACCCTGCCGCTCCAGGCGGGCACTGAGCTCCTGCCGCTCGGCGAGGTAGCCCACCTCGCCGACGTGGCCCCAGTTGACGACGGTGGCGGGTAGCCCCAGGCCGCGGCGGTGGTGGGCCAGCCCGTCGAGCGCGGCGTTGGCGGCCGCGTAGTTCGCCTGGCCGGCGTGGCCGAACACGCTCGACAGCGACGAGAAGAGCACGAAGTGGTCGAGGTCGATGCCGGCCGACTCGTTGTGCAGGTTCCAGCCGCCGAGCACCTTCGGCCGCAGCACGCGGTCCAGCGTGCCGCGGTCGAGGTCGAGGAGCAGCCGGTCCTCCAGCACCATCGCCGTGTGGAAGATGCCGCGCAGCGGCGGCATGGTGTCGGCGATCAGCCGCAGCACCCGCCGCACCTCGGCCGGGCGGGTGATGTCGGCGGGCACCACGTGCACCGTCGTGCCGCCGCGCTCCAGTGCCGCGATCGCGGCCGCGGCGGCCGTGGACAGATTCCCGCCACGGCCGCCGAGCACGAGCGTGCCCGCGCCGCGGGCCGCCAGCCAGCGGGCGATCTCCAACCCGAAGCCGCCGAGGCCGCCGGCCACCCAGTAGGTGCCCCGCGGGTCGAGCGCGGGCGCGGCGGCGGCGGGCGGCCGGGACCGCCGCGGCCGCTCCGCGTACGACACGACCACCTTGCCGACGTGCCGCGCCTGCTGCATCGAGCGGAACGCGCCGCCGATGTCGTCGGCCGCGTGGACGGTCACCGGCAGGGGCTCGACCGCGGCCGACTCGAACCGCTCCACCAGCGACCGCAGGGCCAGCCCCATCCGCTCCGGCTGCCGCTTGAACAGCTGGTCGAGGTCGATGGCGAAGAAGGCGGCGTTGTTCCGCAGCGCGTGCAGGCCGAGCGGGGCGTCGGCGTAGATGTCGCGCTTGCCGATCTCCAGGAACCGGCCGCCGATCGCCAGGGCGGCGATGCCGCGGGGGATGGCCTCGCCGGGGAGGCTGTTGAGGATCAGGTCGACGCCGGCGGGGAGGATCCGCCGCAGCTCGTCGGCGAACGCGAGGCTGCGGGAGTCCATGACGTGCTCCGCGCCGTGCCGGCGGACGAGTTCCCGCTTCTCGGCGCTGCCGGCCGTGGCCAGGATGCGGCCGCCCGCCGCCCGCGCCAGCTGCAGCGCCGCGAGCCCGACGCCCCCCGAGGCGGCGTGCACGAGCAGCGACTCGCCGGCGCGGATCCGGCCGCACTCGTGGAGCGCGTGGTGGGCGGTGAGGAAGGCGATCGGCACCGCGGCGGCCTGCTCGTGCGACAGCGTCCGTGGCTTGCGGGCCACGAGAGCCGCGGCCACCGTGACGTGCGTGCCGAAACTGCCCGGAGCCACCGCCATCACGTCGTCGCCGGGCCGCCATTCGGTCACGCCGGGACCCACCCGCGTGATCACTCCGGAGCACTCGCTGCCGAGCAACACCGGCCCCGGCGGCAGGCCGGGATACAGGCCCAGCGCCTTCATCACGTCGCTGAAGTTGAGTCCAGCGGCACGGACTTCGATCTCCACTTCGCCGGCGGCGAGGGCAGGAGGCGAGAACAGGCGGTGGCGGAGATCCTCGATGCCGGACGTGTCGGTCGCCTCGAGCCGTGACGGCAGGGCCGCCACGGCGCAGGGGGAGGCGTCGAGTTCGCGGAGCGGCCGGAACCGGCGGACCCAGCGGCCGTCGGCCCGCAGCAGCACCTCGTCCTCGGCCGAGCCGCCCAGCAGCTCCGCCACGACCCGGCCGACCGCGGCCGCGGGGTCGCCGGGCAGGTCGATCTGTCGGGCCCGCAGTCGCCCGTATTCGCTGGCCACCACGCGGGCCATGCCCACGAGCGGGGCCTGGGCCACGGCGAGCGGCGCGGCGGCGCCGGGCGGCGGCTGGGCCGCGGACGTGACGAATCCGCAGGGTGTGGCCGCGGTGCCGCTGGCCCGCTCCCAGGCCTGGACGAGATGCACGGGGGCGCGGCATGTGAGCAGCGTGCTGGACTCGAGCGCCTCGGCCGTGAGGCCGTCGGTGCCGGGCGCGTCCAAGGCCCACAGGTAGGCGACGCCCGCGAGGCCGCCGGCGGGCAGCGCCGCGAGCACGCGGGCGAAGTGGTCGCGGTCGTCGGCATCGATGACGAACGACCCGTCGTCGCGGGCCTCGAAGCCCGGACCGCGACGGACCAGCGTCGTCGGGCAGCCGCGTGCGCCGAAAGCGGCCGCCAGCCGGTCACCGAACCCCGCGTCGTCGGCGAACAGGAGCCACCGGCCCGTAGCCGGGGCCGCCTCGGAAGCCGGCAGTTCCTGGGCCTCCCAGTCGAACCGATACACCAGGTCGTTGGCCGGAGCGACCGGCTCCGTGCCCGCCACCCGGCGGCTGACGAAGCCGCGGATCGCGAGGCAGGGGCGGCCGTCGGCGTCGAAGACGTCGAGGTCGGCCTCCATCGTGTCGCCGATCCGGGAAACGATCCGCGCGTGCACCGTGGCCCGTCGTCCGGGTCGGCCGTGGAAGCGGATCTCACGGATCTCATGCGGCAGGAAGAGACCGGGCACCGCATGGTCGAATGCCGCGTCCGCGGCGATCATCGCGTGGAAGCAGCCGTCGAGCAGCGCCGGATGCAGGAAGTGGCCTTCCGCATCCGCGGCGAGGTCAGCCGCGAGTTCCACCACGCCGAGGCACTCCCCGTCTCGCCGAACGCCGGAAACGAGCGTCTGGAACTGGGGTCCGTAGGCGAGCCCGAGGCGGCGGCAGTATGCGTACAGGCGGTCGCGGTCGAAGGATTCGCCGACGCGGCGGAGCGATTCCGGCGGTTCGGGGGGCGGTAGGGCCGTGTCGTCGTCGGCCGCGACGGTGACCGCGGCGACGCGGCTCCAGTCGTCGCCGTCCGCGTCGCGCCGGGAGAAGATCAACCGCCGCCGGTCGGGCTGATAGTGGCAATCCATCCACTGCGGCGATTCTTCCGCGTGGATGCACGCGCCTTGCAGTTCCAGCCGCTCGAGCCGCACGGTGGCGGCCTCCGGCGGCGCGAGCCAGCGGGCCGCGGCGATCGCCGCCTCGACGACCGCCGCCGCCGGGTGGATGCAGGCACCGCGGACGACGTGGTCGCGGAGGTACGACTGCAGCCGCAGGTCCACGCGGCCCTGCCAGCGCGGCGTGGGTCCGTCGCCGCGCTCGCCGAGGAGCGGGTGTTGGGCGACGGCCTGCCGCGACTCCCGCGCCTCCCGCGACTCGACGAGCATCACCTGCTTCTGAAAAGGCTCCGGAGGGAGCGGCAGCCGCCGATGCGGCCGCGGGAAGAGCCGCGACCAGTCGATGGCGAGGCCGAGTTCGTGCAGCCTCCCCAGGCTGCCGAGCAGGCATTCGAGGTCGTGGCGGTCGCGGTGCAGCGAGGCCAGCGTCTCCACGGGTCGGCCGGCCGCCTGGAAGCATTCGTGGATCGCGTAGGAGAGCACCGGATGCGGACCCACCTCGACGGCGACGTGCGCGCCCGCGGCGGCGAGCGTGCCCATCGCGTCGGCGAACAGGACCGCCTGACGGACGTTCCGCCACCAGTAGTCGGCGTCGAGGAGGCGGCCGTCGACGGGTCCGCCGGTCACGGTCGACACCAGCGGCACGGACGTGGCCCGCGGGCGGATCTCCGCCAGCGCGGCCCGCAGCGCGTCGCGGACGGGATCCATGAGCGGGCTGTGGAAGGCATACTCCACCGCCAGTCGGCGGCAGAAGACGCCGGCCTCCTCGAGGCGGGCTGCCAGGGCTGCGATCGTGCCGGCCGGGCCGGAGAGCGTCAGCGACGTCGGCCCGTTGACCGCCGCGACCGCCACCTCGTCGGCGCATCCCGCCAGCCAGGGGCCGAGATCCTCGCGGGCGAGACCGACGGCGATCATGCCGCCCTGCGACGAGGCCAGGTCCATCGTGCGGCCGCGGTGGAAGGCGACCAGGCAGGCATCCTCGAAAGACAGCCCGCCCGCCGCGTGGGCGGCGGCGATTTCGCCGACGCTGTGGCCGACGCAGTGCCCGGGCACGACACCCCACGACTCCCAGACCGCCGCCAGTCCGGCCTGCACCGCGAAGATGGCCGGCTGGGCGATCCGGGTGTGTTTCATCCGCGACGTCGCCTCGTCGCGGCCGAGTTCCGCGCGCAGCGACCAGTCGCCGTGCCGGGCGAACTCCGCGTCGCAGCGATCGATCACCCGGCGAAAGACCTCGTTCTCGGCGAGCAGCACCCGCGCCATGCCCCACCACTGCGGACCCTGTCCGCTGAACACGAAGGCGACGTCACGGGCCGCCAGCGACGGCTCGCGGGCGGCCGTGGGATCGGCGGCGGCGTCGGCCAGGCCGCGGAGTCGGGCCGCGAGATCGGCGCGGTCGCCGGCCACGATCGCGGCGCGGGCGTCGCCGCCGGCGTGCCGATGGGCGAGGTACGCGGCGATCTCCGGCAGCGTGGCGTCGGTGGCGGCGACCCAGTCGGCCAGGGCGGCCGCGTGCGCGGCGAGGCTGCGGCGGCTGCGGGCCGCGAAGGGCACGAGCACCCGCGCGGCCGCGACGATCCGGGGTGTCGGCGGCGCCGCGGCAGGCGCCTCCTCCAGGAGCACGTGCGCGTTGGCGCCGCCGTAGCCGAAGCCGTTGATGCCCGCCAGTCGCGGCGGTCCGCCCGGCCAGTCGATGCTGGCGGTGGGCACCCGCAATCCGAGGGCGGCGAAGTCGATGGCGGGATTCGGCTCGCGGAGGTGCAGGTGGGCGGGAATCCGCCGGTGGTGCAGCGCGAGCGACACCTTGATCAGGCTGGCGATCCCGGCGGCGGCCTCGAGGTGGCCGATGTTCGTCTTCACGGAGCCGATCCAGCACGGCTGGTCGGCGGCCCGGCCCTTCCCCAACGCCGCCCCCAGGGCGTTGGCCTCGATCGGGTCCCCCACCGGCGTGCCCGTGCCGTGGGCCTCGACGTACTGGATCGCGGCGGGGTCGATGCCCGCGCGGTGGCAGGCCGCGCGGACGAGCGCCTCCTGGGCCGCGCCGCTGGGCACGGTCAGGCCCGGCGTGCGGCCGTCCTGGTTGAGGGCGGTCGCGCGGATGACGGCATACACGAGGTCGCCGTCGCGGATCGCGTCGGCCAACGGCTTGATGAGCACCATGCCGGCGCCCTCGGCCCGCACGTAGCCGTTGGCCCGGGCGTCGAACGTCTTGCAGCGGCCGTCGGGGGAGAGCACGCCCAGCTGGCTGAACGCGACGGTGAAGTCGGGCATCAACAGCGCGTTGACGCCGCCGGCCAACGCCATCCGCGCCTCGCCGCGGCGGATCGCCTCGCAGGCCAGGTGGACGGCGACCAGCGACGACGAGCAGGCCGTGTCGACCGCGACGCTCGGCCCGCGGAGATCGAAGCAGTAGGAGATGCGGTTGGCGGCGATGCTCGACGAGCCGCCGGTGTTGCTGTAGGCGTCGAGCACGCCGCGATCCTGGTAGCTGAGCGTGGCCACCGCGTGGTCGAAGCTGGAGATGCCGACGTACACGCCGACGCTTCCGCCCGCCAGCCGCCGGGTCGGGATGCCCGCGTCCTCGATCGCCCGCAGCGCCACCTCGAGCAGCATCCGCTGCTGCGGGTCCATGCCCGCCGCCTCCCGCGGCGCGATGCCGAAGCATTGCGGGTCGAAGGCATTGAGGCCGGCGACGTGGCCGCCCCAGCGACTCTGCGTCTTGCCCGGTCGCGGCCGTCCGGGCAGGTAGAACTTCGCGGAGCTCCAGCGCTCCTCGGGGGTCTCGCCGACGGCGTCGCGGCCCTCGTCGAGCAGCCGCCAGAAGGCGGCCCAGTCGTCGGCGCCGCCCGGCAGCCGGCAGCCGATGCCCACGATGGCCAGCGGCTCGTCGGTGGCGGTGGGCCGCGCCGCGGCTCCGGCTCGCGGAGCTTGGTCGTCGGCGTCGAAGTGCCGACCGGGAATGGGATGGGAACCGTTCATGGCCGCACCATCAACGCTGGTCGCGAAACGCTTCGGTGGGCAGGAGCCGCGCCGCCCGCCAAGCCGGCAGCCAGGCGCCCAGGAGGCCGATGCCCAAGGCGATCACGAATCCCTGTCCGAGGATCGGCAGGTCGATGGCCGGCGCCAGGATGCCGGCCGCGGCGGGCGCCCGCGCCAGCAGGCTCGTGAGGGCCACGGCCGCCGCGGCACCGAGCGCCGCCGCGGTCGCGGCCAGACCGCACGATTCCAGCAGGACCATGCCGAGCACGCGGCGGCGCGGCCAGCCGATGGCCCGGAGGATGCCGATCTCCTGGGTCCGCTCGTGCACGCTCGTCATCATCGTGTTGAGCGTGCCGATCGCCCCCAGCACGATCGCCACGACGGACGTCATCCAGGCCATCGCCCCGGCGAGCCGCATCCGCGTGTCGGTCTTTACGAAGTCGCCCGTCGCCATCGCCAGCAGCCGCGGGTCTATGCCGCCGATCTCGGCCACCGCACGCTCCAGCCCACCGGACGACAGCGGCTTGCGGAGCACGACGTTCACGTAGGTCACCTGGCCGACCCGGTCGGCGATCTGCTGGAGGGTCTCGAGGGGCAGGACGAGCGAGCCGTTCTCCCAGACGCTGGGGCTGCGGAACACGCCCGCTACCCGGTAGGGCTCGTCGAACAGCCTGACCGTGTCGCCGGCCTTCTTTGCCAGCCGCGTGGCGAGGTTCGCGCCCAGCAGGAGGTCGCGCGGGCCGGCGAGCGCGACGGCTGAGGCCGGCGACCCCGCCGCGGTCGCCGGGGTGAAGTCGTCGAGCAGCCACGACCCGGGGGCGATGCCCATCGTGGGCACGCCGTACACGGCCTCCTCCTCGAACGACAGCGTGTCGAGGAGCACGCCCGCCGCGCGGGCGACGATCGGCAGGTCCGCGATCCGCGCGGCGACACCGGCGTCGAGCGAGCTGCTGAGCCGGTCGGCCGAGCCCTGTCGCGACACGACGACGTCCACCGCGTGCGCGTCGTACACGTCGGCGAACGACTTCTGGAAGCCCTTGGAGATGCCCAGCAGCGACACGATCGCCGCCATCGCCGTGGCCAGCGCCAGGAGCGTCAACGCCGTGCGAAACCGCCGCCGGACGACGTTGCGGAACACCAGGGATGGAAAGCGCATGCGGAGGGCCAGGAGGCGTCTGGAAGCGGGCCGGCGCCGGCGCACTCAATCAAACCCTCGCCGGCGGCGATTTGCAACTTTTCGGCTGTGCAAACCGGGGCTGCGGGCGGCGTGTGGCATGGCGCCGGGGCGGTCATCTCGCGGGCGGCTAGCCCTTGATCACGCCGAGCGGCCGCAGCCGCGCGACCTTCGAAGAGAGTCCGGCACGGTGCACGACGTCGACGACGAGGTCGACGTCCTTGTAGGCCGCCGGCTGTTCCTCCGCGAGGCCTCCGCGACTGCGGCAACGGGCCACGACGCCCGCGCGGGCCAATTCATGCTCGATGTTGCGGCCCCGCGCGAGCCTGGTGGCCGCGGTCCGCGAGAGGCATCGGCCCGCGCCGTGGCAGGTGGTGCCGAACGAGCGTTCGAGCGCCCGCGGCCCGCCGACGAGCACCCAGCTGGCCCGCCCCATGTCGCCCGGGATGATGACGGGCTGCCCGATGCCGCGATAGCGATCCGGGACCTCGGGATGGCCCGCGGGAAAGGCCCGCGTCGCGCCCTTGCGGTGCACGCACACCGGCCGCCGCCCCCCGGGGAGTTCGTGCTCCTCGATCTTGGCCATGTTGTGGGCCACGTCGTAGAGGAGCGTCATGCCGAGCGCCTCCCACGACTTGCCGAACACCCGGGCGAAGACTTCGCGCACCTGCCACATCAAGAGTTGGCGATTGCAGAAGGCGTAGTTGGCCGCGGCCCGCATCGCGCCCAGGTAGTGCCGCCCCTCGGGGCTCTCCACCGGCGCGCAGACGAGCTGCCGGTCGGGCAGCCGGATGCCGTATTTCTCCGGCGCGTCCCGGAGTGCCCGCAGGGCGTCGTCGCACACCTGGTAGCCGAGGCCGCGGGAGCCCGAGTGGATCAGCACGCACACCTGCCCGGCCCGCAGGCCGAAGGCCTCGGCGGCCCGCTCGTCGGCGACGCGATCCACGACCTGCACCTCGATGAAATGGTTGCCGGCCCCGACGGTGCCGCACTGGTCGGCGCCCCGGGCCAGCGCCCGGTCGCTCACGGATTCGGGCACCGCCGCGGGAATGCAGCCCTCCGCCTCCGCGCAGGCCACGTCGTCCGCCGTGGCCAGCCCGCGGCGGGCGAGGAACGGCACGCCCTCGGCCATGAGCGTCCGCAGCTCCGCGGGCGTGAACACGTACCGGCCCCCCTGCCCCACCCCGACGGGCACGTCGCGGAGGAGCTGGGCGATCAGTCGGGCCACGAGCGGCCGGACGTCGGCGAGTTGCAGGTTCGTGCGGACCAGTCGCACGCCGCAGTTGATGTCGTAGCCGACGCCCCCGGGGGAGACGACGCCGCCGGCCGCGGGATCGGTCGCGCAGACGCCGCCGATGCAGAAGCCGTAGCCCCAGTGGATGTCGGGCATCGCCAGGCTCGCCCCCTGGATGCCCGGCAGGCAGGCGACGTTGGCCACCTGCTCCGCGGCCCGGTCGCTCCGCAGCAGTTGGAGCAGCCGCTCGTCGGTGAAGATCAGGCCATCGACGAGCATCCCCGGCCGGGCGCCGCGGGGAATCCGCCAGGTGCAGTCGTCCACCCGCTCCAGCGGCCCGGTGTAGCCGCGGTCGGTCGTGTCGCCGCCATCGCTCATGGTGCATCCTTCCCTTCGGCGGTCATACGTCCACGATGAACTCGGCCTCCCAGCCGCCCGGCCCGCGGCGGACGTCGAGCAGGTGCTGCGTCACCGCCTTGACCTCGTGGTCGAGCGTGTGGCGAGCGGGATCGAACCGCTCGCCACGGGCCGTCGCCCGCAGGCCACCCTCGTCCACGGTGACGGCGAACTCGCACAGCAGCAGCCGCTCCACGTCGAACGCGGCCAGCAATTCGCTCGTCCAATCGTAGAGGAGCCAGGCCGGGTCGGTGCCCGGCACCGCGAACGTCCTCTCCACCACCGTGGCGACCTGCGCGAGGTCGCCGGCGATCACGGTGAACAGGCCCCGGGCCGCGTCGGCCATGAGGTCGCCGAGCGTCGCCGCACGGACGCGGATCCCGAGGTCGGCGGTGTGCTCGAAGATCGCGTACACGGCGGCACCGGCGGGAAGGGTACGCACCGGCGGCGGTCGCGGGCAACGCGGGACGCCACTGGCAGCGGACCGTCGCGGGCCGTATTCTCGCCGCCATGAAACCGACTCTTCTCATCCTCGCCGCCGGCATGGGCAGCCGCTACGGCGGCCTGAAGCAACTCGACCCGATGGGTCCGGGCGGGGAGACGATCCTCGACTATTCCGTGTTCGACGCCCTGCGGGCCGGGTTCGACCGGGTGGTGTTCGTCATCCGCCGCGACTTCGAGCGGGAGTTTCGCGACCGGATCGTGGCCCGGTTCGACACGCACGTGGACGTGGCCTTGGCGTTTCAATCGCTCGACGCCCTGCCCGCCGGCGTCGCGCTGCCGCCCGGCCGCGAGAAGCCGTGGGGCACGACGCACGCGATCCTCTGTGCCCGGGAGGCGGTCGCGGCTCCCTTCGCCGCGATCAACGCCGACGATTTCTACGGCCGCGACGCCTTCGCGGTGCTCGGGCGGAGGCTGGCCGAAACGCCGCCGGATTCGACGGCTTATTGCATGGTCGGCTTCACGCTCGCCAACACGCTCTCCGAGCACGGCAGCGTGGCCCGGGGCGTGTGTCGCACCGACGACCGCGGCTTCCTCGCCGATATCCGCGAGCTGAAGCAGATCGCCCGCACGGCCGCCGGCGGCGTCGAGAACGTCGCCGACGGCGTGGCGGAGCCGCTCACCGGCCGCGAGCCGGTGTCGATGAACATGTGGGGCTTCACACCGCGGATCTTCCCGCAGCTCGAGGAGTCGTTCCGCCGCTTCCTCGCGGCTCACGCCGCGGAGCCGAAGAGCGAGTGCTACATTCCGCTCACCGTCGGCGACCTCGTCAGGGCCGGGGCGGCCACCTGTGAGGTGCTCCCCACCGGCGCCCAGTGGTTTGGGGTGACGTACGTCGAGGACCGGCCGGTCGTGCAGGCGAGCATCGCGGCCCTGGTCGAGGCCGGCGAGTATCCCGCGCGGCTCTGGGGCTGATCAGTGGCCATCACGGAAGACGAACTCGAAGAGCGGCTCAGCCGGCCGACCCCCGCCGCGGAGGCGGCGCTCCGCGACCTCGACGGCGACGTCCTCGTGCTCGGGGCCGGGGGCAAGATGGGCCCCACGCTCGCCCGCATGGCGCGTCGGGCCCTGCCCCGGGGCCGCGAGGTGCTGGCGGTATCGCGGTATTCGTCGCCCGCGGCCCGCGCGGGCCTCGAGCGGCATGGCGTGCGGACCATCCCCTGCGACCTGCTCGATCGGGACGCGATCGCCCGACTGCCTGACGCCGCCAACGTGGTGTTCATGGCCGGCCAGAAGTTCGGCACGAGCGACGCGCCGGGCCTCACGTGGGTGATCAACGCCGTGCTGCCCGACGTCGTGGCTTCACGGTTCGCGAAGTCGCGGATCGTCGTGTTCTCGACCGGCTGCGTCTACGGCCTGGCGACGCCGGCGAGCGGGGGTTCCAGCGAGGAGGATCCGCTCGCCCCGCCCGGCGAGTACGCCCACTCCTGCATCGCCCGCGAGCGGGTGTTCGACTTCCACGCCCGTGCCCACGGCACGCGGATGCTGATGTTTCGGCTCAACTACGCCATCGACCTCCGCTACGGCGTGCTCCACGACATCGCCACGCAGGTGTGGCGGGACGAGCCGTTTGACGTCACGACCGGCCACGTGAACGTCATCTGGCAGGGGGATGCCAACGCCCGGGCACTCCAGTCGCTGGCCCACGTGTCGAACCCGCCGGAGGTGCTCAACGTCACCGGCCGCGAGACCGTCTCCACCCGCTGGCTGTGCGAGCAGTTCGCCGCCCGGTTCGGCAAGCGGCCGCGGGTCACCGGCACCGAGGCGGCCACCGTGTGGCTCGCGAACGCCTCCAAGTCGCTCGCATGGTTCGGCCCGCCGACGGTGTCGCTCGACGAGATGATCACGATGACGGCCGACTGGGTCCGCGCCGGTGGCGGCTCGCTCGGCAAGCCCACGCACTTCGAGGCCCGCGATGGAAGGTTTTGATTTTCGGGCGGCGCTGCACGCGGGCCAAGCGATCCCGGCGCATCCGCTGGCGCTCGACGCCGCGCGGCGGCTCGACGAACGGCGGCAGCGGGCCCTGTCCCGCTATTACATCGCCGCCGGCGCCGGTGGCCTGGCCGTGGGCGTGCACACCACGCAGTTCGCGATCCGCGACCCGAAGGTCGGCCTCTTCGAGCCGGTGCTGGCACTGGCCAAGGAGGAGATGGACCGGGCGGGCCGGCCGCTCGTGCGGATCGGCGGCATCTGCGGCCCCACGTCGCAGGCCGTGGCCGAGGCCGAGACGCTCCGCCGTCTCGGCTACCACGCGGGCCTGTTGAGCCTCGCCGCCCTGCCCAGGGCCTCGGAGGACGAACTCGTGGCCCACGCCCGCGCCGTCGGCCAGGCGTTGCCGATCGTCGGTTTCTACCTGCAGCCGGCCGTCGGCGGCCGGGTGCTGCCGTACTCGTTCTGGCGCCGGTTCGTGGAGATCGAGTCGGTCGTGGCGATCAAGGTCGCGGCCTTCAATCGCTACCAGTCGCTCGACGTCGTGCGGGCGGTGGCCGAGAGTGGTCGCGACGACATCGCCCTCTACACGGGCAACGACGACGCGATCGTGGCCGACCTCGTCACGCCGCATCGCTTCGCCGGCCGCGATTGGCGTTACGCGGGCGGGCTGCTCGGCCACTGGTCGGTATGGACGAGGCGGGCCGTCGAGTTGCTCGAGCGGTGCCGGCGCGAGCCGGCTTCGCCGGACCTGATGCGGCTCGCCGCGGAGGTGACCGACACAAACGCCGCCTTCTTCGACGCGGCCAACGGTTTTCACGGCTGCATCGCCGGTCTGCACGAGGTGCTCCGACGCCAGGGCCTGCTCGAGGGGATCTGGTGCCTGGACGAGAGTGAGGGGCCGGGGCCGGGGCAGCTGGCCGAGATCGATCGCGTGTACGCGTCTTATCCGCATCTCAACGACGACGCGTTCGTGGCCCGCCACCGCGACGAGTGGCTGCGGTCGTGATCACCGCCGCGGGCGGCAGTCGCGTACAATGACGACAGTCGCCGTCAGTGGAGCAGTGAGACCGTGACCCCAACTGCTCTTCGCGATGGGCCGTTTCGCTGTTTTCTTCTCCCGTGAGGAGTAGAAGATACACGTCCTCGTGTCGCACCCCGACGGTGAAGCCAAGTGCTGGCTGCAGCCTGAGGTGCAACCCGCGACGCAGACGGGGCTCGCGGCCCAGGTCGTCAACGAGGCCTAGCGGCTGGTCGAAAGGCGCCTGCAGGAGATCGTCGATGCCTGGAGCAAGCACTTTCCCGGTTGAGGTGTCGCACGTTTCCCGCCACGGCCTCCGGCTGCTCGCGGGAGACGAGGAGCAATTTCTGGCGTTCAAGCAATTTCGCTGGTTCAAGACGGCGACGATCGACCAGATCGTATGCGTGGAGCGGCCGACGACCGATCACCTTCATTGGCCCATGCTCGACGTCGATCTGTCGCTCGAATCAATCAGGAATCCCACGGCATTCCCGTTGGTGGCTCGCCACGGACTGTGAGCAAGCGACGAGTGCCGTCACCACGCTGCACCATCCTTGCAACCAGGCTTCGCCTGACGCCGGCACACTTACAGCGCGGTTTCAGAGCCGATCCAGTGGGCTCACGACCCCGCAGGCGCCGCGGCGGAGCACGTGCGTGTAGATCTGCGTGGTGCTGACGTCGGCATGGCCAAGGAGCGTTTGCACGGTGCGGATGTCGGCGCCGGATTCGAGCAGGTGTGTGGCAAAGCTGTGGCGAAACGCATGGCAGCCGACCTTCTTGGTGATCCCGGCCCGGTTCGCTGCCCGCCGCACGGCCCTTTGCAGCGTCGTCTCGTCCAAGTGATGGCGGCGCCGCACACCGTCGCTTCCGCGCGGATCAAGGCTCAGACGGGATGAGGGAAACACATATTGCCAGCGAAACTCGGTGGCCGCCCGGGGGTATTTCGTGGCGAGCGCCCCGGGCAGCCAGACGCTGCCGCCGCCGTTCCTCACGTCCTCGCGGTGATTATTTTCCACGCGCCGCAGCTGTTCCCTGAGCCTGGCGACGAGGCTGGCGGGCAGCGGCACCATTCGGTCCTTGTCGCCCTTGCCTTCGCGGACGGTGATCTGGTTGCGGTCGAAGTCGATGTCCTTGACCCGCATTCGGCAGCACTCGAGCACCCGCATGCCGGTGCCATACAGCAGCTCGACCATCAGGGCCACAGGATCGCGCGGCAGGTGCGTGATCAAGTCTCGAATCTCGCTGGCGCCGAGAACCACTGGCAGCCGTTGCGGACGCTTGGCCCGCACGGCATTCAGTGCGGGCAGTTCCTTGTCGAAGATGTGCGTATAGAGGAACAAAATCGCTGCGAGTGCCTGGTTCTGCGTGCTGGCCGCGACGTGCCGCTCGGTGGCGAGATGGGAGAGGAACCGTTCCACATCGGGCCCGCCGAGATCTCGCGGGTGTTTCAGCCCATGGAAACGGATGAATCGCACGAGCCAGCCGACGTAGGCCTCCTCGGTGCGTTTCGAGTAATGCAGGGTGCGCAGTCGCGTCCGAACAAGTTCCATCAGCCGTGGCTGTCGAGTCCCAGCGGATGCAGGACGCGTGGCGTGCGATGCAGTCTGACCAGAGGGATGCATGGGCGGAAACGCCAAGGAAATTACGCGTTTGCTGTACGACGGAGGGCGGCCTAGGGCACGGTACTGTACGGGTGTTCCATTTGTCAAGATGCGGCGTCTCTTGCCGCGGGCGCTGGCCGCTCCCGCTCACTTTGCCTTGCAAATGGCCGTACGAAACGCCGTACGAAACGCCGTCTAGCATGGCAGTGGACCGCTGCGCCGGCGGCTGAAACCGCAATCCAAAGTGTTGCCACTACGAGGCTTCGGCGATCTATGGCCTTGGAGGCCGCGGCGGTATTATGCGGCATGTCGCCGATGTTATGCGGGCATCCCGCCGTGATTAGGCGGACACCGAAGGCGTTTCGTGCGGCGAAGGTTCCGCCTAATAATCGTTCGACGTTAAGGCGACT
>JBIPLS010000187.1:0-5434 GCA_044368305.1 Pirellulales bacterium | reverse complement strand
CACGACATGCTCGCCGCCAGCTGGGGGTCGCCGCTGGTCGCCGACGGCAAGGTCTACATCGGCGACGAAGACGGCGATATCTGCATCTTCAGGCTCGGCAAGGAGATGGAGCTGCTCGGGGAGATCAACATGGGCAACAGCGTCTACTCCACGCCGATCGCCGTTGGCGACACGCTCTACATCGCCAACAAGAGCCACCTGTTCGCGATCCGCGCGGACGCGAAGCCCGCGCGCTAGGATCCGGTTCGATGCCGACCGTCGCCCGCAGCGTTCTGGCAGTCGCCCTGCTCTGTGTCGGGACTTCCGCCGCGGCACCGCCGGCGTTGCAGCCGCCCCTGCTCCTCGATGCGAACCGCGTCGTCGCCCTCGGCGACTCGATTACCCACGATGGCCGCTGGCTGGCCTGGCTGGTCGCCTGGATGGAGCGGCAGGGGACGGCCGCGGAGGTGATCGACATGGGACTCCCGGGCGAGACCGTCTCGGGCCTGTCGGAGGAGGATCATGCCGCCGGCAAGTTTCCGCGGCCCGACCTGGCCGAGCGGCTCGACCGCGTGCTCAGGCTCACGCGGCCCGACGTCGTGCTCGCCTGCTACGGCACGAGCTGCGGCCTGTACCGACCGCTCGACCGGGAGCGGTTCGCCCGCTTTCAGGCCGGCATCGAGCGGCTGCATGCGGCGGCGGAGCGGGCTGGCGCCACCATCGTCCACCTCACGCCACCGGTATACGCCGTCCCGCCGGGCACGTCCGGACCTGCCGGCGACGTGGACTACGACGCCGTGCTCGCGGCCTACGCTGAGTGGCTGGTCGCGAAGCGGGCCGACGGGTGGCTCGTGATCGACGTCCACGGCTCGATGCGGGCGCAGCTCGCCGCCCGGCGGAAGGCGGATCCGGCCTTCGCCTTCGCCGACGACGCCGCGCATCTGGACGACGCCGGCCACTGGGCGATCTGCCGGGCGGTGCTCGGGGCGCTCGGGGCCGACCCCGTCGCCGAGGCGGAATCGCCGGCGGTGCTGGCCGCGTTCCTGCCGGAGGTGACGGCGCGCCTGCAGATCCTTCGCGACGCCTATCTCGCCGCCGCCGGGCACATGCGGCCCGGCCTGCCGGCCGGCCTGCCGGTGGCAGAGGCGGAGGCCCGCGCCGCGCGGATCACGGAATCGATCCGCACACGGCGGCTGCACCTGGCGGGCCAGCAACTGCCGAGCAACGAGTGGGTGTCGGCGATCGAGTGGCCCCGGCCGCGTGTCGTCGATCCCGGCCCCGCCCCTGCCGGGCCGGCCGACGTGCCCGCCGACGCGATCGTGCTCTTGGGCACGGATCTCGCCGCCTGGGAAGACGCCGAAGGCTGGCAGGTCGCCGACGGCGTGGCCACGGTCGGCAAGGGGACGATCAGGACCAGGCAGTGCTTCGGCGACTGCCAACTACACGTCGAGTTCCGCACGGTCGCCCCGGCCGTCGGGCAGGGGCAGGCGCGGAGCAACTCGGGCGTGTTCCTCATGGGCCGGTACGAGATCCAGGTGCTCGACTCGTTCGTGGACGGCACGGACGGGCCGCTCACCTATCCCGACGGCCAGTGCGGCGCCCTCTACAAGCAGCAGCCGCCGGCCGTGAACGCCTGCCGCCGGCCGGGCGAGTGGCAGACCTACGACATCCTCTTCACGCGGCCGCGGTTCGCCGCCGACGGCGGGCTCGAGAAGCCGGGAACCGTGAGCGTGATCCACAACGGCGTGGCGATCCACTCCGACACGGTCATCAAGGGGCCGACGTCCTGGCGCGAGCCGCCGAACTATGAGCAGCACGCCGATGCGTTGCCGATCGCGCTGCAGGACCACGGTGACCAGGTCCAGTTCCGCAACGTCTGGGTGCGGCCCTTCGAGCCGGTGCAGCCGCGGCCGACGCTCGAATAGTGCCACGCCTCGCCCGTCTCGACCCATACCATATAGCGCTAGGCCCGGAGGGCCGGGTTAGCACCTGCGGGCGGAGGCCCGCCAAGGCAAGGTCGACACGACGCCGAGCCTTGCCGTGAACACACCGCTCGCCGTGCAGTTTGCGCGGCCGTGACACACCCCTGGGCCCGCGGCACCGATACTTGCTCCCATGCGGCCCGCGCCGGGGAGTTCCGGGCGGCCTCCGTCCCCCGGGAGCCCCAGCCATGTTTCCCATCGCTACCATCCTTCATCCCCGCTCGCTGACGCTCCTTGCCGCCTGCGCCCTGCTTGCGCCCGCCGTGCGGGCCGACGAGGGCAACCCCCGCATCGACTACCGCGGCTTCGCCGCCGGCGTGGCGGAGGTCGAGGCGTTGCGGGAGAGCCGCCGCGTGGGCGAGGATGAGTTCCTGGCGCTCGCCGCCCAGCCCGGCACCGTGATCCTCGACGCCCGCAGCCGGGAGAAGTACGACCTCCTGCACGTCCGCGGCGCCCGGCACCTGAGCTTCCCCGACATCACGGCGGATGAGCTGGCGAAAGTCATTCCCACGAAGGACACCCGCGTGCTCATCTACTGCAACAACAACTTCGAGAACGAGGAGCGGGCCTTTCCCGCCAAAACGGTACGGGCGGCGTTGAACGTCCACACCTTCAACGTCCTCCACACCTACGGCTACACGAACGTCCACGAGCTCAAGCCGCTGCTCGACGTGCGGACCACGAAGATTCCCTTCGCCGGCACCACCGTCGACGCCGCCGGGAGGCCGGCCCGCCGATGACAGCCCCCGCCCGCCGCGTGCTCGTCGTCGAGGACGACGCCGCGATCCGTCGCGGGGTCGTCGCGGCGCTCACCTTCGCCGGCTACGAGGTGCTGGAGGCGGGCGACGGCACGCGGGGGCTCGCGCTCGCGGAGACGGCCGAGGTCGACCTCGTGCTCCTCGACGTCGTGCTGCCCGGCGCCGACGGCCTGGAAATCCTGCGCCGCATCCGCGAGGCGCGGCCCACGCGGCCGGTGATCCTGCTCACGGCCCGGGCGGCGGAGGACGACCGCGTCGGCGGACTCGCCGCCGGGGCCGACGACTACGTGGTCAAGCCGTTCAGCGTCAAGGAACTGCTCGCCCGGGTCGAGGCCGTGCTGCGGCGGTCGCCGGAGCGGCCCCGGCCGGTGGAGCGGATCGAGTGCGACGGCCTCGTGATCGACCTCGCCCGCCGGGAGGTGCGGCACGCCGACGGCGGCCGCGTCGAGCTCTCCGAGAAGGAGGCGGAGCTGGCCGCCTACCTGGCGGCCAACGCCGGCCGGGTGATCAGCCGCGAAGAGCTGCTCCGTCACGTCTGGCGGCTCGACCCGCGGGGTGTGACCACGCGGACGATCGACATGCACGTGATGCGGCTGCGGGAGAAGCTCCGCGACGACACGGCCGCGCCGCGCCGCGTGCTCACCGTCCGCGGCCAGGGCTATGCGTGGGCCGCCTTGGAGCCGGGCCGATGAAGCCGCTCCACGCCTGGCTCGCCTTCGCCATCTGCCTGGCGGTCGCCGCCGCCGGACTGGCGGCGCTCACGCACCGGGCCCTGGAGGCCGACCGTGCCGAGGCCGCCGCCCGACAGGATGCGGCGATCGAGGAGAACGTGCGGCTGGCGCTGTGGCGAATCGACTCGACGCTCACCGCGCTCGTGGCCCGGGAGACGGCGAACGTCGGCGGCCGGCAGGTCGTGCCGCCGGTCGTGGAGACGTTCGTCGTGGACGCCGTGGGCCGCCGTCGCACGATCGCCGCTGCGGCCGATCGCGCCGCGGTGCGGCTCGACGCCGCGGCGCTGCTCGCGGGGCTGCCCGAGCCGCAGGACGGAGGTGAGCCGCCACCCGCGTTCGATGCGCAGCAGGGCGCGGACCTGCCGGTGCAGCAGGCGCGGAACTTCTCCGAATTGCAGGCCAGGCGACAGACCCTGCTGCAAAACCTCGCCCAGCAGCAGGTCGCGGCACCCGCGATCACCGCCGCGGCGCCGCTCGCCGCCCTCACGGCGGTCTGGGCCGGCGACGCGCTCGTCTTGGCCCGCCGCGGGCCGCCGCAGGCCGACGGCGCCGCAGTCGAGGGCTGCGTCGTCGACTGGCCCCGGCTGCGGGCCGACCTGCTCGCCGCGATCGCCGATCTCCTGCCGCACGCGAGTCTCGAGCCGGCGCAGGATGCCGCGGCGGCCACCGACCAGCGGCTCCTGGCCGCGATCCCCGCCCGGCTCGTCCCGGGCACGGTGCCGGCGGCCGTCGCGGTCGGCTGGTCGCCGCTGCGGGGCACGCTGGCCGCGGCCTGGGTGGCGATGGCCCTCGCCGCCGCGGCCGTCGGGGCCCTGCTCGCGAGCGTCCTCGCCTTGAGCGAGCGCCGGGCAGCGTTCGTGTCGAGCGTGACGCACGAACTCCGCACGCCGCTGACCACGTTCCGCCTCTATTCAGGCCTCCTCGAGGATGGCATGGTGCCGAAGGCGGAGGTGCCGACCTACCACGCGACACTCCGCCGCGAGGCCGACCGGCTCACGCACCTGGTCGAGAACGTCCTCGCCTATGCGCAACTGGAGCGCGGCCGCCACGCCGCCCGGCTCGCGCCGGTGGCGGTGGGCGACCTGCTCGATCGGGTGGCGCCCCGGCCGGCCGAGCGGGCGGTGCAGGCCGGCTTCCAATGGCGGCTGGACGCCGACGATGCCACCCGCCGCCTCACGGTGACGACCGACCCGGCGGCCGTGGAGCAGGTGCTCTTCAACCTCGTTGACAACGCCTGCAAATACGCCTGCGGTCCCGGGCCGGCCGTGATCGAACTCGCCGCGGTCCCCCGGGGCCGGAGCCTCGTGCTCGCGGTGCGGGACCACGGGCCGGGCGTCGCGGCCCGCGAGGCGGCCCGGCTCTTCGAGCCGTTCCGCAAAAGCGCCCGCGACGCGGCCGAGGGGGCGTCTGGCGTCGGCCTCGGCCTCGCCCTGTCGCGGCGGCTCGCGCGGCAGATGGGAGGCGATCTCGCGTATGAGCGGCCGGCAGACGGCGGCGCGCGATTCGTGCTCACGCTGCCGCTGGGTGCGACCGCGGACGTTACCCGGCCGTGACACGAACGACGGCCGGCAGACGCTATCGTGTCCCCATCGGATCGCTGCTCCATGCACTTTCACCGGAGGTTTTCCATGGCATCTTCATTGCGCCTGACAGTCGTGCTGTGTGCGGCGCTCGTGCCCTCGTTCGTCCACGCCCAGGTGCCCCGGGGCCTCGTCTGCCCGCCCCCAGAACCCACCATTTCCGTCTCCGGCGCGGCCGAGATCCGCGTCGTCCCCGACGAGGTGGTGCTGCGGTTCTCCATCGATGATCGTGACCCGAAGCTCGCCGATGCGGTCAAGGCCTGCGACACCAGCACCACGGCGGTGCTCGCCTTCGTGAAGGCGGCGGGCATCGCGGACAAGGACGTGCAGAGCGACTTCATCGTGATCGAGCCGGTCTTCGAGCGGCGGGACGGCGAAGAGTCGATGGCGCCACGGTTCTTCCG
>JBIPLS010000055.1:0-17729 GCA_044368305.1 Pirellulales bacterium | reverse complement strand
CACCTTGGCCTTGAATGCGGCCCCAAAAACTCGTCGCTTCCCGGCCATCGTCCTGCTCCTGATAGGGTGCCTCCCGCCCGGGAGAGTCCACCTTATCAGGGCGCCCGAAAATCGGGGTCCACCTCAGCCTTGGCCAAAGCTATTCCAGAATCTTCGCTCAAGTCGTGAAACGGAACTGATGGAGGACTTTCCCATCCATGTTGTGTGTGCGTGGATGGGGAACACACCAAAGGTCGCGGCCAAGCACTATCTTCAGGTAACCGGGGAGCATTTCGATAGAGCGAAAGCTCCTGCCCACGGGGCGGCGTAGGGGCTGACTACTCGAATGCCCTCCTGATCGCCTGGTCGTCCATGCCGGTGATGGCGATCCCCTTGGATGGCGACGAGTAACCGCTGACGACTTCGATGTCGTCGCTGCTGACACCGAGAGCCGCGGCCAGAAGGTCGATCACCGCCTCGTTGGCTTTTCCCTTCTCGGGCGGTGCCATCACCTTGATCTTCAGGGCGTCACCGAGCCAGCCCACGATCTGGTCCCGTGACGATCCCGGGACGACCTTCACGGTGAGTTGGGTCGCGGGTCACCGCTCGGGTCGTCATCGGACTTGCGAGGACGCTGGGGTCCGGAGGGTTCCGCAGCGGTCGGTGTGATCCCGTCCGACGCGAACGACAAACGCAAAACCAACGTGCGAGCGTTCATTCCAGGCAAGCGAGGTAGGAATGCATCGCCGGTCGAATGGCGTTGACCAAGGACGCCCCCATGCGTGGATTGAGCTCGAAGATCTTCACGACTCCGTCGAGCACCTTGAAATTGAAGCAACAAAATCCGGTGAACGCGAGGTCTGTGATGATGGACTGAAACAGCGGCAAGTGCTCCGTGTCCATGCTGTGCATGGCCTGCGGCGTGCAGGCCGGGCTTTTCACGTACCGGTCTTGCGTGAACGTGTACGCGAAGCTGTGGTGGAAGGCGATCTCGCCACACTTCGCCAGAATATGCGTGACGTACTCGATTGGGCCGGGCACCAGTTCCTGAGTGAAATAGGAGTCTGGATCGAATGCAACAGTTTCGCCGGCCGGAATGATCCGGGTGTGCATTCCCCAAGCATCAACCCGCTTCTTGAGAAGATAGGGCGGGGCCACAGCGGGGCCGGGAAGGTAGTTGCCGTAGCCGTGATTTCTAAGAAAGTCGTTGAAGAGCGACTTGTCATCGGTCAGTTGTAATAATTCAATCGAAGGGGCCAGGAGTTTTCTGGGGCAGAGGTCGGGGTGGTGTGTGCTCAGGTGGGCGATTTCTGGGCAAGTCAACGGTACGACGACATCGTATTGATCTAGGTCTTCGCAGCTCTGCAAATCCATGAACGTGAGGTTGAAGGTGTCGGCAAGGCCTTGGCGAATAGCAGGTTCCCAGTCCGGTTTGTCGCCGAACAGAACTTGCCGTCGCGGGGCCGATGGTTCGCTGCTGGTCATCAGCCGCTCATAGAGGTCGGGGTTCGAATCCTTTTTGCCTGTCGTCGCCGTAAGTGTTCGCTTTGAGACGGTGGCGTAAAAGGTGGCGTGAAAGGTGGCGTATCGAATGCCGGCAGCGGGTGGCAGGGCGTGGCAGATCGGGAAACCACCCAGACCCACAACCTCCATAAACACCGAGAGGCAGAAGGTTTTGCCACCTCCTGCCTCCTGGTGCCACTCGTTGCCAGAGTGGCGTAGCTCCCCGAGTAGGATTCGAACCTACAACCTAGCGGTTAACAGCCGCTCGCTCTACCGTTGAGCTATCGGGGATCGAAGACCAGCGAGAATAGCCGATTTCGGCCGCGAAATCGATATGCTCCCGGCGGTCAGTCTGCGGCCGTCTCGTGCCGTTTCTCCAGCAGCACGCTGTTGCCCTTGGCGTTGTACTCGATCCGCGTCATGAACGACTTCATGAGCATCACGCCGCGGCCGCCCGGCATCTCCAACCGGTCGTCAGCCGTGCAGTCGGGCACCTTTCCGGGATCGAAGCCGTCGCCCTCGTCCGTGACCTCGATCCGGGCCACGTCCCGCGTCACGACACATGAAACATGCACTTTTTTCGCGGCGTCGAGCTTGTTGCCGTGGACGATGGCATTGACGATCGCCTCTTCCGCCGCGAGATGAATCGCGAAGATGTCGGACGCCGACCAGCCGTGGACGCCGAGTTGCTCCAGCAGGTCGTCCGTGACGAGGCGGCTTGCTCCGCGCTGGCTGGGCAGGTCGATCTCCCGCCGCCAGCCGGATGTGCCGGGATGTTGATGTTCCATGGCAATCACCCGCCACCTCGGCCGACGAGCCTGGGCGTCACGCGAAGGCGGCGACGCCCTCGGCCTCGTCGGTGCGGATGTCGAACACCTTGTTGAGCTTCGTGATCTGGAAGACCTCCAGAATCTCGGGACGGATGTCGCAGAGCTTGAGCCGACCTTTGTGCGACTTGACCTTGCGGTCGAGCGTGATGAGCTTCCCGAGCGCGGCGCTGGAGAGAAACTCGACGCCCGTGAAGTTGAGCAGGATGCTCTTGCGATTCTCCTGCTCGACGAGCGCGAACAGCTCGAGCCCGAGTTCTTGGATCGAGGCCTCGTCGAGAATCTTGCGATCCTGAAACCTGACCACCGAGACGTCGCCCACCTTGGAAACGCTGATCCGCCGATAGGGTGTCATGCGGGCCTCGAAACAGGATCCCGGAGGCTGGGCCGGGAAAAACCGAAGCCTAGCCGGTCGAACGGGGGTTTGCCACGCGGCTGCCCAGCCGGAGGGCGATTCCGGCCCGCGACCGGAGGCGTCAGCTTCGCTGCCACTTTGGCAGCACCGCCCAATCGAGCGGTCGTGCGGCGGCCGTGGCCGCCGGCCTGGATTTTCCGCGAAAAAACGCCGTCGCGAGGGGCGAGCGGCGTCTGGCGCGCCAATTGCTTCCCATTGTGGCTCCGCCGCCGCGGTGGCCGATCCGCGGCAGTCGCCCTTTCCGACGATCACCCCGAATACGACGAGGTTTCCGCATGTCGACCGCGACCGCCAAGTCCGCCAAGAAGAAGTCGAGCCTGATGCCGCTGGGAGACCGCGTGGTCGTGCAGCGCGAGGAGGGTGAGCAGAAGACGTCCGGCGGCATCCTCCTGCCCGATTCGGCCAAGGACAAGCCGGCGCGGGGCACCGTCGTCAGCGTCGGCGAGGGCCGCTTCGATGACAAGGGCCAGCGGCACGCCCTGCAGGTCAGGCCCGGCGACCGGGTCGTGTTCACCAGCTACGCCGGCGAGCCCTTCAAGGTCGGCGACGACGAACTGCTGCTGATGCGCGAGGACGACATTCTTGCGATCCTCGGCTGACATCCGCCGTGCCGAACGTCGGCACGGCATCCCCATCCACGGTCCCCAATCTCGTATCCCAGGAGTGATTCAACCATGGCCAAGATGATGGCATTCGACCAGGAAGCCCGTGAGGCGATGCGCCGTGGCGTGGCCAAGCTCGCCCGGGCGGTGAAGGTGACGCTCGGCCCCAAGGGCCGCAACGTGATCCTCCAGAAGAGCTTCGGCTCGCCGACGGTCACCAAGGACGGCGTCACGGTCGCCAAGGAAATCGACCTCGAGGACGTCTACGAGAACATGGGCGCCCGCATGGTCCGCGAGGTCGCCAGCAAGACCAGCGACGTGGCCGGCGACGGCACCACGACGGCCACCGTGCTGGCCGAGGCCGTCTTCAACGAGGGCCTCAAGGCCGTGGTCGCGGGGGTGAATCCCGTGCAGATGAAGGCCGGCATCGAGAAGGCCGTGGCCGACATCGCCGGGAAGCTCAAGGAAATGGCGATCCCCGTCAAGGGCAAGAAGGAGATGGCCCAGGTCGCGGCCATCGCCGCCAACAACGACATGGAGATCGGCGAACTGCTCGCCGAGGCCATGGACAAGGTGGGCAAGGACGGCGTGATCACGGTCGACGAGGGCAAGAGCCTGAAGACGGAGATCGAGTTCGTCGAGGGCATGCAGTTCGACCGCGGCTACCTGTCACCCTACTTCGTCACCAATCCCCAGCAGATGCAGTGCGTCCTCGAGGACTGCTACATCCTGGTGTTCGAGAAGAAGATCTCAAGCGTCAAGGACATCGTGCCGCTGCTCGAGGCCGTCGTGAACGCGGGCAAGCCGCTGCTCATCGTCTCCGAGGAGGTCGACGGCGAGGCCCTGGCGACGCTCGTCATCAATCGCCTTCGCGGCACCTTCCAGGTGTGCGCCGTGAAGGCGCCCGGATACGGCGATCGCCGCAAGGCGATGCTCGAGGACATCGCGATCCTCACCGGGGCCACGGCCGTGTTCGAGAACCTGGGCATGAAGCTGGAAAATCTCGGCCTCGCCGAACTCGGCCGGGCCAAGAAGGTGATCATCGACAAGGACAACACCACGATCATCGAGGGCGCCGGCAAGAACTCGGAGATCAAGGCCCGGATCGAGCAGATCCGCCGGGAGATCGAGAACTCGACGAGCGACTACGACCGCGAGAAGCTCGAGGAGCGGCTGGCGAAACTGGCCGGCGGCGTAGCGAAGATCAACGTCGGCGCCGCGACGGAGAGCGAGATGAAGGAGAAGAAGGCCCGCGTCGAGGACGCGCTGCACGCCACGCGGGCGGCGGTCGAGGAGGGCATTCTGCCGGGCGGCGGCGTGGCGCTGCTGCGGGCCAGTTCGCAGGCGAAGCCACGGGGTCTGTCGGACGACGAGGGTGTCGGCTACCAGATCGTCGTCCGGGCGGCTCGGGCGCCGGTGACGATGATCGCCTCGAACGCCGGCCAGGACGGCTCGATCGTGTGCGAGAAGGTGCTCGGCGGCAGCGGCAACTTCGGCTACAACGCCGCCACCAACGAGTACGAGGACCTCGTCAAGGCGGGCGTGATCGACCCGGCGAAGGTGACGCGGACGGCGCTGCAAAACGCCACCAGCGTGTCCACGCTCCTGCTGACGAGCGACGCCCTGATCGCCGAGAAGCCGAAGGAGCAGAAGGCCAAGGCCGGCGGTGCCGGCCACGGCGGTGACTACGACATGTACTGAGTTTCGCGCCCGCCGGGCCATCCATGGCCCCGGCGGGCTTGGCGGGTCGGAGGCACAGCCAAGCGGCTGTGTTGGTTTTCAAGGGGGGCATGGTGCAGATCATGCTTCCGGAGAAGGGATTTCTTTGAGGGAGGGAGGTCAGTCGGTCAGGGTCGCCAGCCGTGGCCCCCACATCTCCTCGCTCCGCAGCATGGCATTGAGGATGACGAGGAGTTTCCGCATGCAGGCCGTGAGCACGAGCTTGGGCGGCTTGCCCTTGGCCAGGAGCCGGGCCGCGAACGCCCGGATGACCGGGTTGTGCTTCTTGGCACTCAGCGCCGCCATGTAGAGCACGTTACGCACGCTCGACCGGCCGCCCCAGATGGTGCGCCGTCCTTGGAACTGGCCGCTGTCGCGATTGAACGGGGCAACGCCCACGAGGGCTGCCACCTGCTGCCGATTGAGCCGCCCGAGCTCGGGCAGTTCGGCCATGAGAGTGGCGGCCGTCTGCTCTCCGACTCCCGGAACGCTCGTGAGCCTCTTATAGCGGCCTCGCCAATCATCATTGGACTCGACCAGTTGGAGGATCGCCTTCTCGATCCGCTTGAGGTCCTTGTTGAGCGTCTCGATGAGCTTCAATACGCTCTTGCGGACCAGCGGGGAGTGCCCCATCTCGCAGCGGTTTTTCTCGGCCGTGCGGTGGTCCAGGAGTTGCCGGCGTCGCACGATCAGCTCCCGGAACTGCTCCTGGCGCTCATCGTATCCCTGCGGCACCGGCCTGGTCGTTTCGGCGAACCGGGCGATGACTGCCGCATCGATCCGATCGGTCTTGGCCAGGAGTCCAAGGGCTTTGGCGAAGTCCCGTACCTGCCGCGGGTTGACCACGGCGATGTGGTGACCGGCGGTCACCGCTTCGGCCACGAGATCCCGCTCATGCCCACCCGTCGCCTCGACGACGGAGAGGCACGCTCCTGCCGGCGGCAGGAGCGTGAGAAGCTTCGCACGGCCTGCGGCCGTGTTGTCGAACCGGCTCGCAGAGCCGGCCGGCAGACCATGGACGTCGAGGGCGTCCTTCGAGACATCGATTCCCACGAACTTGTCATACCCACGAGACATAAAGACGTCCCTTCCTTGCAGATGCGAACTCGAGCCGCTTGCGCGGCATCGGTTCAGGCGGCTGTTCGGGCTTCTATGACAAGACCGGCGACGATCACGCTTGGCTACGGCCTCGGAGGGCCGAAGGTGACTCGATCTGTCGCCGGCCTCCGTGCTCCGGGTGACCGGGACGGAAAGATCACTGTGGGCGCCCGCCGGGGGCGGGGGCAAGATACAAGGTGTGCCTCGACCCGCGATGGCTCGCCCGCCAGGCGAGCCGCGCGGAAGCCGAAGCAGGCCCGAAGGGATGCGGCGGCGCGAAAGATCGATCGCCCGGCCGGCCGGGCGGTCGCATCCCGGAGACCGCGGCCGCAGCGGGGCGGCGGCGTGGCGGATCGCCGCGGCGTCGATCCGCCGCACGCCTCGGTGAGCGGTCAGCATCCACGCGGCGCCGCCTGCGTGCAGACGCCGCGCGCTGCCCCGAACCAGCGTCAGCGTTGGCGGTTCTTCGCTGAGCCCGACAGGTCGTCGAGGGGCACGAAGCCGTCGGTGCCGGGCGGTCCGGCCGGCGGCGGGCCGCAGCTCGGGCGGCCGATCTGTCGCCACAGCGTCAGCAGGATCCAGAGGCCTGCGGCGACGGCCACGGCGATCGCGATCAGATCCTGCATCGCGTCACCAGCCGAGGGCCGTGCCGAGCTGGTAGGTCGCGAACGCCCCCAGCCACGCCAGGCCGGTCATGTAGGCGAACGTGACCACGGGCCAGACCCAGCTCGCCGTCTCCTTGCCGATCACCACCAGCGTGCTCGCGCACTGCGCGCACAGCGCGAAGAACACCATGATCGAGAGGGCGACCGGCAGCGTGAACACCCGGCGGTCGGTGCCGTCCCAGGTGGCCGCCTTGAGCCGCCGTCCGAGGAGGGTCTGCCCCTCCTCCTCGCCCGGATCGACGTCGCCGAGGTTGTAGATCACGCCCAGTGTGCCGAGCACCACCTCGCGGGCCGGAAAACTCGCGATCGCGGCGCAGCCGATCCGCCAGTCCCAGCCGAGCGGCCGGACGACCGGCTCGATCGTCCGTCCCGCCCGCCCCAGGAAGCTCTCCCGCAGGGCCAGGCCGCGGACTTCTTCCGCGGTGGCGTCGGGCGGCGGCGCCGGCGGCCGCGGGTAGGTGCCCAGGGCCCAGACGACGACGCTCACCGCGAGGATCAGCGTGCCGGCGTTCTTGAGGAACGACCAGGTCGCCTCGCGGACCCGCTCGAGCACCACGGCGGGCTGCGGCCACCGCCAGCCTGGCAACTCCATGACGAATGGCTGGGGCGGGCCGCGGAACAGCGTCCGGGAAAGCACGAACGCCACGGCCGCCGCCACGGCCACGCCCAGGGCGTACATGCCGGCGAGCACCACCGCCGGCAGCCGCAGCCAGGGGAGGCCCACGGGCACGTTCGGCACGAATGCCCCGCACAGGAGCAGGTAGACCGGCAGCCTCGCCGAGCAGCTCATCAAGGGTGCCACGAGGATCGTGAGCAGCCGGTCGCGGCGGTTCTCGATCGTGCGGGTGGCCATGATCCCGGGGATCGCGCAGGCGAAGCTCGAGAGCAGCGGAATGAAGGATTTTCCACTCAAGCCCGTGGCCACGAGGAGCCGGTCCATGAGGAAGGCCGCCCGGGAGAGGTAGCCGCAGCCCTCCAGGATCGCGACGCAGAGGAAGAGCAGGGCGATCTGCGGCACGAACACGACCACGCCGCCCACCCCGGCCAGCACGCCGTCCGCCACGAGCGACCGCACCGGCCCGTCCGGCAGCAGCGCCCGCACCTGCTCGGCCAGGCCTTCCATGCCGGCGGAGATGAGATCCATCGCCGGCGCCGCCAGCCAGAAGATCGACGAGAACACCGCGAGCATCACGGTGGCGAACACGAGCGTGCCCCACAGCCGGTGCGTGAGCACGGCGTCGATCCGCTCGTCGAGCGGGCGGTCGCGCGGCGGATCCCGCCGGACGATGCCCGCCAGGATCTCCTCGATCCAGGCGTAGCGGGCGATGGCCAGCCGGGCCGGCTCGGGCCGGCTCCCATCCACCGCGGCGAGGTGACGGGCGATGTCGGGCCGTGGCGGTGCCGCGGCGGCGGCGGCCGTGACGATTCGCTCGCGGAGTTCGGCGATGCCCTCGCCCCGCGGGGCGACGAGTCGCACGACGGGGCAGCCGAGCCGCCGCGACAGGCCCTCGACGTCGATCGACACGCCCTTCGCGGCGGCGACGTCCGCGAGCGTCAGCGCCACGACCGTCGGCAGGCCGAGCTCGAGCGCTTGTCCGGCGAGATACAGGTTCCGCTCCAGGTTGGTGGCGTCCACGACCGCGACCAGGCAATCGATCCGCGGCACGTCGGGCATCCGCCCGGCGAGCACGTCGACGACGATTCGCTCGTCGGGACTCTGGGCGGCGAGGCTGTAGGTGCCGGGCAGATCGACGAGGTCGATCGCGACGCCGCGGTGCGTGAACCGGCCGATCTTTTCCTCGACCGTGACGCCGGGATAGTTGCCGACGCGGGTGGGGATGCCGGCCAGGGTGGTGAACAGCGTGCTCTTGCCCGTGTTCGGATTGCCGAGCAGCGCCACCGTGAGCCGCGGGTGATCAGCAGTGCGGCCGGATTGGGAGACCATGATCGACCGGAGTGCTCCGGCGGGCCGGCGGGTCAGGGCGTCGCGACCGCAACCCGCGCCGCCTCGCTCCGCCGCAGCGACAGGCGATAGCCGCGGACTTCCACCTCGATGGGATCGCCGAGCGGCGCCTGCCCGACGAAGCGGACTTCGGCGCCGGGCGTGAGGCCCATTTCCAGGAGCCGCACGGCCACCGCATCACCGCCGACGACGTCGGCGATGGGGGTGGAATCGCCCGGAGACAGGCGGTCGAGCGACGCTGACCGGGACGTGGAGCGGGGTTGCATGAGGTACCCGTGAAAAATGAGAACAAGTCTCAAATCAGATGGAAGTGTAGAACCGGAAACGTCGTCAGGCAACCGTGGCCGGTGAATCGAGGGTGGAACCTGTGGCGCGCGGCCTGTTCGTGACGGGCACCGACACGGACGTCGGCAAGACGGCCGTGGCCGTGGCGATCCTCCGGCAACTCCACGCCGCCGGCCAACGCGTCGGCGCCTACAAGCCCGTGGCCAGCGGGGGCGACCCGGCCGGCGGGGATGCCGCCGCGCTCTGGGCCGCCGCAGGCCGGCCGCTCACCCTCGAGGCCGTCTGTCCACAGGCTTTCGCGGCCGCCATCGCGCCGCATCGGGCGGCCCGCGCCGCCGGCCGCGCGGTCGATGAACGGCTGCTGCGGGCCGGCTTCGAACCCTGGCGGCCGGCCGGCCTCGTCGTCGTCGAGGGTGCAGGCGGTCTGTTCTCGCCGCTCGGCGACACGACGCTCAACGTCGATCTGGCCCGCGACCTCGCCCTCCCGCTGGTGGTCGTCGATGCCGCGCGGCTCGGCGCGATCGGCCGCACGCTCGCCCTCGTGCGGGCCGCGCGGGCCGAAGGGCTCGCCGTGGCCGCGGTCGTCCTCTCGCAGGTTCGCCCTCTCGACGGCCGCCTGGAGGATCCGACGAGCGCGGCCGCCATCGCTCGCGACAGCCGCGCCGATCTGGCCGCCCGGCTGCCCGACATCCCCGTCGCCGCGCTCGCCCACGGGGCGGCGCGGATCGAGCCCCCGCTCGACTGGGCGGCGCTGGCCGCGGCTCCCTGATCCTCGCCGCCGCTGCGGCCCGCGTCCGGCGGTTCACGTCGCGGCCCGCAGCCTGCGGGCCGAATCCGCGGCGGAAACCGGCGTCACGTGACAGCCCGTGCCCAGCTCGAAGCCGGCGAACTGCGACAGCCGCGGCAGGATCTCCAGGTGCCAGTGCCAGCCGGCCGCGTCGCCACGGAACGGCGCCTCATGGAGCCACCAGTTGAAGTCGGCTCCCGGTGCAACGCGGCCGAGACGGTCGACGACCCAGCGGGTGAGGTCGGCCACGGCGGCGACGTGGGCGGCGGTCGCGGCATGGAAGAACGGCTCGGCCGTGACCGGCACGAGCCAGGTCTCGAACGGCTGCCGCGGCGCGGGCGGAACCAGTGCCACGACACCGTCCACCTCCGCGACGACGCGCTCGGCCGCGCGGGCCGCGGCGATCAGCCCGCCGAACGGATCCCGCTCGGTGCGGGCCGCCGCCAGTTCCGCCGCGAGGATGGGCGGCACGAAGTCGAGGGCCACGAGCTGGCTGTGCAGATGCTCGAGCGAGGCGCCGGCGCCGGGCCCCGAGTTCTTGAAGACGGTGGCCCAGACGAGATCCCCGCGGCCGGCCAGGTCGGCGAGCCGGCGCCGGCACAGCTCCCACACCCCCCGCCATGCATCCGGCTCGAGGGCGAGGATCGACCGCTCGTGGGCCGCCGACTCGATGACCACGTCGTGGACGCCGTGGGCCGGCCGGTCCGGGTCCGGCCCCGTGGCGACGGCCTCGTGGTGCTCGACGAACGGAAACGCGTTGGGAACGATCCGGGCCTGCCACGGGAGGGCTGGATGGGGCGGCGTGCGGAGCACGTCGGGCGGCGTGCGGGCCTCGTTGCCGGCGCAGAACGGGCACCAGGCGGCCGGGGCGGCGCCGGGCACGGCGAGCTCGGCCTCTTCCGGTCGTTCGCCGCGGCGCGGCGCCACCAGCACGTGCCGCGCGGCCAGGGCGTGGTGGTGGAGTCGCGGGCGACGCGCGGGGTCGCGGGGTGGCGGGGGGTGATCCATGATCGGCCAGTATGCGCCAGGAACGGCCGCGGCGTGTTGAACCGGCCCTGCGGCGTCCGTACACTCTCGGCTCCTCGTTCCACCGGAGGCCAGCCAGCATGCTCACCGTCGGCGATCCGTTTCCGCAGTTCTCCTGCCAGGCATGCGTGGGCACCGAGAAGGACGCCATCAAGCTGCTCACGAACGCCGCCTACGCCGGCAAGTGGGTCGTGTACTTCTTCTATCCCAAGGACTTCACGTTCGTCTGCCCGACGGAGTTGGCCGAGTTCAACAAGCAGCTCAAGGCGTTCGCCGATCGCGACACCGCCGTCGTCGGCGGCAGCACCGACAACGAGTATTCCCACCTCGCCTGGCGGCGGGCGCATCCCGACCTCACCAACCTCGGCTATCCGCTCATCGCCGCCCAGCGGCTCGCGGCCGAGCTGGGAATCCTGGAAAAGACCGAGGGCTACTGCCTGCGGGCCACGTTCATCGTCGATCCGCACGGCGTCATCCAGTGGGTGGACGTCAACCAGGGCCGCGTGGGCCGCAACGTGGCCGAGGTGCTGCGGGTGCTCGACGCCCTGCAGAGCGACGAACTCTGCCCGTGCAATTGGAAGAAGGGCGATCCCTACGTGAAGGTCGGCTGATCGCCCGGTGGCGGCGGCCGGGCGGGGCGGTGACCCGAGGGAGCGGATGAACGCGCCGAAGCGGACCTGGGCGGGCAAGTTCGGCGACTCCTTCCGCGGCCTGTTCCGCGCGGTGTCGAGCGAGGCGAGTTACGCGGCCCACCTGCCGGCGGCCGCCCTGGCCGTCGCCTGCGGCTGGCTGCTCGGGCTCTCGGCGGGCGAATGGTGCCTGGTGGCCCTCGCGATCGGGGCCGTGCTGGCCGCGGAGACCTTCAATTCCGCGCTCGAAATGCTCGCCAAGGCCCTCGACCGCGGGCCCGACGAGCGGGTTCGCGACGCCCTCGACATGGCCAGCGGGGCCGTGCTCGTCGCGGTCGGCACCGCGATCGTCGTCGGGATCCTGCTGTTCGGACCCCGGCTCGTCGCCCTCGTCGGCTGAGCGGCCGGGCTGCCGTTGACCTGTGCGGAGGATGCCGCGTACGGTGGGCGGCAGCGGGGGCGGCGGAGGGAAACGCCGTCTCGCATTCCCCGTTCCGGAGAACTCCCATGGGCAATGTCGGGAAACTCGTCGCCGAGGGGATCGGCACGTTCTGGCTCGTGCTCGGCGGCTGCGGCAGCGCCGTGTTGGCGGCCGCCTGGGCCGCCGACCCGCACCTCGGCATCGGCTTCGTCGGCGTGTCGTTGGCCTTCGGGCTCACGGTGCTCACGATGGCGGTCGCCATCGGCCACATCTCGGGCTGCCACCTCAACCCCGCGGTCACCGCCGGGCTCGTCGCCAGCGGCCGGTTTCCCGCCAAGGAACTCCCCGGCTACGTCCTCGCCCAGGTGATCGGCGGCATCCTCGGAGCCTGCGTGCTGCACCTCGTGGCCTCGGGCCATCCGGGGTTCGATGCCGCCGCCGGTTTCGCCTCCAATGGATACGGCGACCACTCGCCCGGCGGCTATTCCTGGCAGAGCTGCTTCATCATCGAGGTGGTGCTGACGGCGGTGTTCCTGTTCGTGATCCACGGGGCCACCGATAAACAGGCCGGCAGCACGATCGCCCCGATCGCCATCGGCCTGTGCCTGACCCTCATCCACCTGGTGAGCATCCCGGTCACCAACACGTCGGTGAATCCGGCCCGCAGCACGGCCACCGCGATCTTCGCCGGCGGCTGGGCGGTCGAGCAGCTGTGGATGTTCTGGGTGGCGCCGATCGTGGGCGGCATCGTGGGCGGGCTGCTCTACAAGGCCGTGGACGACTGCGCGGACTGAACGGCCGCCGCGGGCAGACGCGGGTGGGGGCCGGCCCTGCCGGCGCGGCAGCGGGTCACTCGGCCTTGATGTCGTAGCAGAGGATGGCGTCGCCCTCGCGCAGGTAGAGCCGGCCGTCGAGGATCACGGGGTGGGCCCAGCTGGGCCGGTCGCCGCTGCCCGGAACCTTGAACGCCGACACCTCCGCGTAGCCGGCCGGATCGGCCTTCACGAGGGCCACGGTGCCGTCGGAATAGCGGACGTAGAGATGCCCGTCGGCGGCCGCGACGGCCATCGAGTCCTTGCCGCTGCCCCGCTCCTTCCACACGATCTTGCCGGTGGCCAGTTCGGCACAGAACGGGATCGGCTTGTCGTCGGACCCACCGTAGAGGTGATCGCCGACGAGCACGATGCCGCCGTGCTTGTTGGCCAGTTCGGGCTTGAGGCCGTAGACCTGTTCGATCCGCACCGCCCCGCCCGGCCCGGGGATCTGCCGCACCAGCGCCCCGCCGCGGCCGTAGCCGGCCGAGAAGAAGACGAGATCGTCGCGGACGATGGGCGTGGGGATCACGGCGACCGTGTTCTCGATCGGATACGTCCACAGGAGCTTGCCCGTCTTGGCGTCGACGCCCAGCCCGCCCGCCGCGGTGGTCTGCACGTAGATCTCGCGGCCCTTGAGGGTCGCCTTCACGATCGAGGCGTGGCCGGCGCCGCGATCGCCGGGCACCGGGCAGGCCCACAGCGGCCGGCCGGTCTGCTTGTCGAGGGCGACCATGGTGGCCCGCTCGCCGCCCGGCGTGCACACGAGCCGCTTGCCGTCCACGAGCACCGACTCGCTGTAGCCCCAGCCGTCTCCCTTCTGGCCACCGAACTGGGCCTTGAGGTCGACGCGGAAGGCCTCCCTGCCGGTCGCCGTCGCGCAGGCCACGAGCTGCCCGTGAGGCGTGAGCACGTAGACCAGCTTGCCGTCGACGGTGGGCGTGCTGCGGGAACTCTGCCACGACTCCGGGCCGTCGGCCCAGGGCTTGCCCGTTTTTGTCTTCCACAGCTGCCGGCCGGTGGCCCGGTCGAAGCAGGAGAGGTATTCGTCGGCGTCGTCGGCCGTCGAGAGGCCGTCGCCGAGCGTGTAGATCCGCTCCCCGGCGATCGCCAGGGACGCGTAGCCGCGGCCGGCGCCCGCGGCCTGCCACACGAGGGCGGGCCCGTCGGCCGGCCAGGTTTCCAGCAGGTCGGTGTCGGGCGCCACGGCGGTCCGGTCCGGGCCGCGGAACGTCGGCCAGTCGTCGGCCCGGGCTGGGCGGACGCAGGCCACGAGCGTCAGCAGGGCGATGCACGGAGTGCTGGAGGAGGGCATGCGGGTGGCTCCGAGGGCGTGCGGGCTCGATGCTATAGTAGCGAACGTCGGCATGCCGATCGGAAGGAGCATCACGTGGCGGAGAGCGAGTCGTTGTTCGGCAGCCGGGTGACCGTCGAGCAGGTCGAGGAAGGCCGGGATCTGGCCCCCAAATTCGACGCCTCCGGCCTGATCCCCTGCGTGACCACGGACTTCGCGTCCGGCGAGGTGCTGATGGTCGCGGTCATGAACCGCGAGGCCCTGGCCTGCACGATCGAGACCGGGGAGGCCCACTACTGGAGCCGCAGCCGCGGCCAGCTCTGGCACAAGGGGGCGACGAGCGGCCTGGTGCAGAAGGTCGTGGAGATGCGGATCGACGACGACCAGGACTGCGTCTGGCTGCGGGTCGAGGTCGCCGGTGGCGCCAGCTGTCACGTCGGCTATCGCTCCTGCTTCTACCGCCGGGTGCCCGTGGGCGCGGAGCGGTCGCGCGGCACCGCGCTCGAGTTCCTCGAGCGGGAAAAGGCCTTCGACCCCAAGGCCGTCTACGGGGACGCGCCGAACCCCACGCAGCTGTAGGCCGCGGCCCGCCTAGGCCGGCGGCCCGAGCCGCCCGCCGGCCGCATCCTTGGCCGACAGCACCGGCGGCCCGGAGAGCGGCCAGTCGATGGCCAGCGTGGGGTCGTTCCACACGATGCACCGCTCCGACGCCGGGTCGTAGTAGTCGGTGGTCTTGTAGAGAAATTCGGCGCCGTCCGAGAGCACGAGAAACCCGTGGGCCAGGCCCGGAGGCACCCACAACTGCCGGCGGTTCTCGGCCGAGAGCTCCACGCCGACCCAGCGGCCGTAGGTGGCCGAAGCCGGGCGGATGTCGGCAGCGACGTCGAACACGGCCCCGCGGACGACCCGCACGAGCTTGCCCTGGGGACGGGCGACCTGGTGGTGCAGGCCGCGGAGCACGTGCCGGCGGCTGAAGCTGTGGTTGTCCTGCACGAAGGTCACGGGGCCGCCGCCGGCCGCCTCGAAGACCCGCTGGTTGAACGACTCGCAGAACCAGCCGCGTTCGTCCTCGTAGGCCCGCGGCTCCAGGATCAGGACGTCGGCGATCGAGGTCGGCGTCACGTTCATGGGCCCCGGCCCTCGTGCACCAGCGACCGCAAATAGGCGCCGTAGCCGCTCTTGGCCAGCGGCGCCGCCAGCCGCTCCAACTGGTCGTTCCCGATCCAGCCGTTCCGCCAGGCGATCTCCTCGGGGCAGCAGATCCGCAGGCCCTGCCGCTTCTCCAGCGTCTGGATGAACTGCGAGGCCTCGATGAGGCTGTCGTGCGTGCCGGTGTCGAGCCAGGCGTCGCCTCGGCCGAGCGTGTGCACCGCCAGCTGGCCGCGGTCGAGGTAGGCGCGGTTGACGTCGGTGATCTCCAGCTCCCCGCGGGCCGAGGGCCGGATGGCGGCGGCGATCTCCACCACCTGCTCGTCGTAGAAGTAGAGGCCGGTGACGGCGTAGCGGCTGCGGGGCCGCGACGGCTTCTCCTCGATCGACACCGCCCGTCCGGCGGCATCGAACTCGACGACGCCGTACCGCTCCGGGTCGGCGACCGGGTAGGCGAAGACGCTCGCCCCATGCCGCCGGGCGTCGGCCTCCCGGAGCCGGCCGGCGAGGTCGTGGCCGTAGAAGATGTTGTCGCCGAGGACGAGCACGGAAGGGCCGCCGGCCACGAAGTCGGCGCCGATGACGAAGGCCTGCGCCAGGCCTTCCGGCCGGGGCTGTACGGCGTACTCGAACCGTACGCCCCAGTCGTCGCCGTCGCCGAGCAGTTCCCGGAAGCGGGGCGTGTCCTGGGGGGTGGAGATGACGAGCATCTCGCGGACGCCCGCCAGCATCAGCGTGCCCAGCGGGTAGTAGATCATCGGCTTGTCGTACACGGGCAGGAGCTGCTTCGACACCGCCCGGGTGGCCGGGTGGAGCCGCGTGCCGCTGCCGCCGGCGAGGATGATGCCTTTGCGGGCCCTCATGGCTGCTCCTGGGATGGTCGCCGGGCGTCGCCGGCCGCTTCGGCCACGAGGGCGGCCACCACCGCGGCCACGCCATCCTGCCACGCGGGCAGGTCGATGCCGAGGGCGGCGCGGATTTTTTCCGTCGCCAGCCGGGAGTTCGCCGGCCGGCGGGCCGGCGTCGGGTAGGCGGACGTCGGGATGGCCCGCACCGCGTCCGGGCCGGCCGCGAGCGGCAGGCCGAGCCGCCGGGCCTCCGCGAGCACGAACCGGGCGAGGCGACACCAGGTGGTCTCACCACCGGCCACGAGGTGGTACAGCCCCGGCGCCAATCCCCCGTCCACCCGCCGGCTGCGGTCGATCGCCAGCGCCGTCACGTCGGCGAGCAACGCGGCGCCGGTCGGCGCGCCCCACTGGTCGTCCACCACGTCGATCGTCTCCCGCTCTCGGGCCAGGCGGAGCATGGTGCGGATGAAGTTCTGGCCGTGGGCGGCGTAGACCCAGCTCGTGCGGAACACGAGGTGCCGGCCGGCCGCCGCCGCCCGTTCGCCGGCGAGCTTCGTGGCCCCGTAGACGCCCAGCGGCCGCGGCTCGTCGCCCTCGACGTACCAGCCGTCCTTGCCGCCGTCGAAGACGTAGTCGGTGGAGTAGTGGACGAGGAGCGCGTCGCGGTCGCGGGCCGCGGCGGCGAGCTCGGCCACGGCCGCGGCGTTGATGCGGTGCACGAGGTCGGGCTCGTGCTCCGCCCGGTCGACGGCGGTATAGGCGGCGGCGTTGACGATCACGTCGGGGGCGGCGCGGCGGACGACCTCGCGGAGCGACTCCGGCCGCGCGAAATCGACGTCGGGGTGGTCGTAGGCCAGCACCCGGCCGACCGTCGGCAGCGACCGGCCGAGCTCGTGGCCCACCTGGCCGCGTGCGCCGAGGAGGAGGATCGTCGCGGTCATGGGGCGTAGTGCTTGGCGACCCAGTCGCGGTAGGCGCCACTGGTCACATCGGCCACCCAATCCTGGTGGTCGAGGTACCAGCGGACCGTGCGCCGGATGCCGCTGGCGAACGTCTCCGCCGGCCGCCAGCCGAGCGTGGCCGCGATCTTGCCGGCGTCGATCGCGTACCGCCGGTCGTGGCCGGGACGGTCCTTCACGAACGCGATCTGATCCCGATACGACCGCCCGTCGGCCCGGGGCCGGAGCTCGTCGAGGATGCTGCAGATGCCCTGCACCACGTCGATGTTGGGCAGTTCGCTGCCGCCGCCGACGTTGTAGACCTCGCCCGGGACGCCGGCCTCGAGCACCCGGCGGATCGCAGCGCAGTGATCGCCCACGTAGAGCCAGTCGCGGACCTGGCGGCCGTCGCCGTAGATCGGCAGCGGCTTGCCGGAGACCGCGTTGTGGATGACCAGCGGGATCAGCTTTTCGGGAAACTGGAACGGCCCGTAGTTGTTCGAGCAGTTCGTCGTCACGACGGGCAGGCCGTAGGTGTGGTGGTAGCCGCGGACGAGGTGGTCGCTGGCGGCCTTCGTCGCCGCGTAGGGGCTGTTGGGCTGGTAGCGGCTGGTTTCGGTGAAGCCGGGATCCGAGGTCGCGAGCGAGCCGTAGACCTCGTCGGTCGAGACGTGCACGAACCGAAACGCGTCGCGGTCGGCCGCGGCCAGGCGGCCCCAGTGGGCCCGCGCGGCCTCCAGCAGCCGGAAGGTGCCCACCACGTTGGTGG
>JBIPLS010000054.1:0-17781 GCA_044368305.1 Pirellulales bacterium | reverse complement strand
CGCTCGACTGCCCGATGGCAGAGCCGCTGGCCGACTGCCGGCGGAAGCGGGACGCGCTCATGGCCGGGCTGCAGGGCCACTACGCGTTCGTGCGGCCGGGCGGCGCGTTCTACCTCTATCCCGAGGCTCCCGGCGGCTCCGGGAAGGCGTTCGCGGAGCGGGCGGTGGCCGAGGAGAAGCTGCTGGTCGTCCCGGGCAGCGTGTTCGGCACCGCCGATACCCATTTCCGTATCGCCTACACCGTGGACGACCGCACGCTGGACCGCGGCATCGCCGCGCTCCGCCGGCTGGCTGCAGCCCCGCCGAAGCCGGTCTGAGGGAACGCGTCTCCGGTCTCTTGCCCGTCATCGCGGCCGCGTGTCCGGTGCCGGCAGACCGGCGCATTTGCACACCGGCCGGCTCGGCGGGTAGCCTGCGCCGCTTGTGCCGGGATGCTTTTTCCGGAGGCTCCATGAACGCTCGTCCCGTGCTCCATGCCGTGGCCCTGGCCGCCGGCCTCGCGGCGTCGCTTGGCGGCTGGCCGGACCGCTGTCGCGGCCAGGCGACGCAGGCGGAAGTGCCTTCTCCCGCGCCGGTCGCCGGCGCGGGAGCCGATGCCGACCCGCCGCAACGCGACGCCCTCGATGCCCAGAGCGGAGCGGGCCGCGTGCCGGCCGTGCCCGACGGCACGCCCGAGGAACTGCTCCGGTTCATCGAACAGATCAGCGATCCGGCGGCCATGCCCCGCTCGCGCGGCCGCCGCCGCTACTACTTGAAGAAGTCCGCCGCTGCCTTCATCGAAGTGGCCGACAGGATCCTCGCGCAGGTGTCCGCCGATGATCCGCTTCGGGGCCGGGCCATCCGCCTCAAGCTCGACGGCTTCGCGCTCCTCGACGAGATGGGAGACGACGGTGCCAAGGGGGCGCACGTGGAGTTCGTCCGGACGCTCATCGACAGCCCCGATCCGACGATCGCGCGGGCGGCGCGGCGCATGGTGCTCGCCGCGGACGTCGATGCCTTGTTCGCAGCCCGGTCCGCCGCCGGGGCGGAGCGGCTCGTCGCCGACGCTACGGCGCTCCTCGAGGCGGATCCCGACGACTCCGCTACCGCCCGGGTGGCGACCCAGTTGGCCACCGATCTGGCCGGATTGGCGGGGGCCGAGCAGCTTGCCCGGCGGGCTCACGAGACGTTTGTGCCCCTCCTCGCCGCCAGCGGCGACGCCCGGGTCCATCAACTCGGGGACAAGCTGGCCGCCGGGCTGCGGCGGCTCGCGATCCTGGGGAAGCCGCTGGTACTTGACGGGATGTTGCTCGACGGCAGGCGGTTTGATCAGAAGTCTCTCGCCGGCAAGGTCGTGCTCGTCGATTTCTGGGCCACCTGGTGCGGGCCGTGCGTGGCCGAGATGCCCAACATCCGCGCCCAGTACGAGAAGTATCATGATCGCGGCTTCGAGGTCGTGGGCATAAGCCTCGACGACGACCGGGCGGCCGTGGCGCAGTTCGTGGAGGCGAACGGTCTGCCTTGGCCCGTGATTCTCGACGGCCGCAACGCCGAGCACTCGGTCGCCGACCGCTACGAGATCAAGGCCCTTCCGACGCTGTTTCTCATCGGCCGGGACGGCAACGTGCTCTCGCTGCTGGCCCGCGGCAAGGACCTTGAGACGCTGCTCGCGGAGCAGTTTCCCGACCCGCGGCCGTGACTCCCGCCACCGGCGGGCGGCGTGACCGCCGCGTCAGGCGCTCTTGTGCCGGGCCTCGCGGAGCGGCACCACAGGCTCCGTGCCCTCGACGTTCCGCTCGTTGATCACGTAGGTGCTGCCCTGCTGGTCCGGGAGGTCGAACATGATGTCGAGCATCACGTCCTCCATGATCGACCGCAGGCCGCGGGCGCCGGTCTCCTTCTTCATGGCCCGGCGGGCGATCGCCGCGAGGGCCTCGTCGGTGAACTCGAGCTGGCAGTTCTCCAGGCCGAACATCTTCTGATACTGCTTGACCAGGGCGTTCTTCGGCTCCTTCAGCACCTTGACGAGGGCCGGCACGTCGAGCGGCTGCAGGGCGGAGATCACCGGCAGCCGGCCCACGAGTTCCGGGATCAGGCCGAACTCGAGGATGTCGTCCGAGTCCACCTGGGGCAGCAGTTCGGCGAGGTCGGCGTCGTGCCGCACGCCCGACGGCTGGCCGAAGCCGATCGTCTTCTTGCCCAGTCGCTTGCCGATGATCTTCTCGATCCCGACGAACGTGCCGCCGCAGATGAAGAGGATGTTCGAGGTGTCGAGCTGGATGTATTGCTGCTCGGGATGCTTGCGGCCGCCCTGCGGCGGGACGTTGGCCACGGTGCCCTCGAGCATCTTGAGAAGAGCCTGCTGCACCCCCTCGCCCGACACGTCGCGGGTGATCGACACGTTCTGGCTCGTCTTGCCGATCTTGTCGATCTCGTCGATGTACAGCACGCCCCGCTGGGCCGCCTCGATGTCGAAGTCGGCGGCATTGAGCAGTTTGAGCAGCAGGTTCTCCACGTCCTCGCCGACATAGCCGGCTTCGGTGAGCGTGGTGGCGTCGCCGATCGCGAACGGCACGTCGAGGATCCGGGCGAGGGTCCGCGCCAGCAGCGTCTTGCCCGACCCGGTCGGCCCGAGGAGCAGGATGTTCGACTTGTCGACCTCGACGTCGCTTCCCTCGCTGCCGAGATTGAGCCGCTTGTAGTGGCTGTGCACCGCCACCGCGAGAACCCGCTTGGCGTGGTGCTGGCCGATGACGTATTGGTCGAGATGGCCGACGATCTCCCGCGGCGACGGGATCGACGTGAAAAGTTGTTTGCTCGTGCCGCGCCGCCGCTTCTCCTGGTCGAGGATCGACTGGCAGAGGTCGATGCACTCGCCGCAGATGTAGACGTCGCCCGGGCCCTCGACGAGCGGGCCGACGTCGCGGTAACTCTTGCGGCAGAACGAGCAGAAGGCGTTCTTCTTCGTCGTGCCGCCGGCGCCCCGGCGTCCCAGTCCGCCCACGTCTTTCCCGGTTGGCATGAAATCAGTTTCCCTGGATGTCCGGCCCCGCCCGTTCGCCCGCGGTCGGCCGCAGCCGCCCGGGTTCGTCGAGACGCAGTCGCGGTTCGACGAGCGTTCTTATCTTTCGGTATTCCTCTTTCGTCAGCACACCCTCGTCGCGGAGATTTTTGCAACTCACGAGCGTCTTTTCCCAATCGCCACGATCGTCACCGGGGGTGAGATAGCGGGCACGGATCCTGTTGATCGCGACGATTGCCACTCCCAGGACGGCCGCAAGGACGAGAACTATCGCCACGGACTCGGACACGGCCCATTCCCCGTCGAGAGGAAGCGGAACCGCGCGGGGCGACGGACGTCGGACGCTTGCGGCTCCGGTGGCGGCATTATGCCAGCACCGGGCGAAACGGGTCCAGAAAGAAATCGCCCGGTTTCGCCCTCCTGCCCCGCTCCCCGCGGCGGGCGATCGAAGGCAGCGGTCGTGCGGATTCCGCGGAAAATGAGTGACTTTTCCGGCTCGCGGCGCCGATCAATGAAGACATGGGTTTTTCCGCACCCCGTCGCCGCCGTCTGGTCGCGGGCCTGCTGCTCGCGCTGGCAGGGGCCTTCGCGCCCCAGGCGGTGGCGCAGAGGCCCCCGGCTCCGGCAGGGATGCCGGACCTGATCCGCACGAAGCACCGCACGTTCGCCATCCCTTTCCGGCTGCCCGCCTCCCAGGATCCCGACGCCGACGCCGCCCCACAGCGGATCATCCTGGAGGTGTCCACCGATCTGGGCGGAGACTGGCGGAAGGCGAGTGAAGCGGAGCCGGCCAAGGGATCGTTCAGCTACACCGCCCAGGCCGATGGCGAATACTGGTTCCGCCTCCGGGCGGTCGATCGCAAGGGCCGGATTCGCGGCGGTGCGGGGCCGGACATGCGGGTGCTCGTCGATGCGGCGGGGCCGCGGCTCGCGGCCCGCGTCTGGAAGGGCGCCGACGGCGAGATCGTCTGCCGCTACGCTGCCGTGGACGATTCCCTGCGACTGGATTCGTTCACCTTCGAGTACCGGGTCCAGGGAGACCAGGGATGGAAGACGCTGGCCGCCGAGCCGATCCTCTCGCGCGAGTCCCCTGCCCACGCCGTCGGCGAGGAGATCTGGTGGGCCGGCGAGAAGGTCACGGCGCTGGCGGTGCGGATGGCCGTGGCCGATGCCGCCGGCAACCGCACGGTGCGGCAGTTCGCGCTCGAGCCCGCCGATCCACGCATCGACCAGGCGGCCTTGGCCGAGGAACTCGGCGTGCCCCCGTTGCCAACGTCGGCCGCGGTGGCGGACGACGGCCCCCCGCGGACGGCGATCGTCGGCCCGGCCGCGACGCCCGACGGCGGCTGGCCGGCCGAATCGGCCAGCGGCTGGTCGGGCGGGGCGCCGCGGCAGGCCGCGGATGAAGCGGCGCCGTCGGGCCGCAGCGTGCTCGTCAGGCGGACGGGTTCCGCGGCCTCCCTGCTGCCGCGGGCGGATGCCGCCACCGCGAGCGACACGGGCGATCCGGGCGACTCCCTGGCGGCCACGGCCACCGGCAAGGCGCTCGAGTACCGCGGCAGGCCCCTGCACATGGCGCGGTCGCGCCGCTTCTCGTGGGACTACGAGCCGCAGGCGACGACACCGGGGGTGGGCCGCACGCGGGCCGAGCTGTGGACTACGCGGGACGGTGGCGTGACCTGGCAGAAGACCGCCGTCGATGCCGATGGCCGCAGCCCGATCGACGTGCAGCTGCCCGCGGCCGGGCTCTACGGCGTGCGGTTGGAGATGGTGGCCGACGTGCCCGACGCCGGTGACGGCCCCCGCTCCGGCGACACCCCCGAGGCCTGGTTGGGCGTGGACGACGAGCCGCCCCAGGTCGAGCTCGTGGAGGTGGCCCGCGACCCGCAGGCCGCCGGTGCCCTGCTGATCCGCTATGCGGCCCGCGACCCGCTGCTGGCGCCCGGGGCCGCACGGCTGCTCTATTCGCCGAACGCGACCGGACCATGGGCCACGATCGCCGACGGCCTCGATGCCCAGGGCGAGCATCGCTGGCGGCCCGACCGCGCCGTCCCGGCGCGGGTCTACGTGCGGGTCGAGGTCACCGACGCCGCGGGCAACGTCGGCGCGGCTTCCTCCACCGAGGCGATCACGGTGGCACCGCCGCGGGTCGTGGGCAAGCTCGGCGGCCTGCGGCCCGCGTCCGACCGCTGACGATCAGCGGCGGGCGGCCCGCGTCTGCAGGAGCAGCAGCAGGGGAAGCGTCGCCAGCCGCAGGCCGCACGACACGGCGAACACGGCCGCGTAGGCCCGGCGATCCTCCCCCAGGAAGCGCAGCAGCAGCCCGCCGCAGCCGGCCCCGGCCACCGTGGCGACCGCCAGGCCGAGGTTGTAGGCCGTGATCAGTCCCGTGCGGTCGCGATCTTCGACGATGTCGAAGAACAGCAGCGCCACCGCCAGCTCGTAGGCCGCCCAGCAGCTGCCGGCGACCACCTGGACGAGGATCAGATATCCCACGTCGGCCCGCGGCAGCCACAGCAACACCAGCGGCACGATCGCCAGGCAGGCCAGTCCCAGCAGCCGCACCGACCCCACCCGCGACGCCAGGCGGCCCACGGCCGGCAGGGCCAGCGCCTTCGCCAGGAAGCCCGTGGCGACGACGATCATGAAGGCGTGGTACGAGAAGCCCAGTTCGCGGAGCATGTAGGGCGTGAAGTACGGTCCCGCGAAGTGGGCGCCGAACATGAAGCAGCAGAGGAAGGCGACGAGCGTGCCTCCCGACGTGGCGGCCAGGCCGCGGATCGCCGCCGCCAGCCGGGCCGGCAGCGGCGCCGGGACGGCGGTGCCGTCCGTCGCGGCGACCCGCCCCGGTGGCCGCGGCTCACGGCAGGCGACGAGGCAGGCGGTCGAGAGCAGGCGACTGACGGCGGCGAGCGCGAACAGGGCCGCGAACGCGGGCAGCGTTGCCCGGCGCGCCTCGCCGACTTGGAGCACGAGGCCGCCGACCACGAATCCGAAGAACACGCCGAACTGTCCGAGCCGATTCCGCTGCGCGAAGTAGGCCGTCCGCATCCGTTCGGGCACGAGCCGTCCCATCCAGGCGTTCCAGGCCGGAACGCCGGCCATGCCGGCGGTCCAGTAGAGGCTGGCGGCGAGCAGCAGTTGCCAGAGTTCCGTCCTGCCGCGGAGTCCCCACCAGACCAGGGGCAGGAAACTCGCCGCCTGGACCACGGTGCATGCGATCACCCAGGCCCGGTTGCTGCCCAGGCGGGCCACCGCGTAGGGCGTCACCAGCTGGAAGACGGCGGCGACGAGGATCGGGACGCTCGCGGTCAGCCCGGCGGCGACCGGCCCGAATCCCAGGGCCAGGGCGAAGGCCGGCAGGTACGTCTCGCCGCAGCCGACCATCACGCTGTAGGCCGCCGCGTCCGCGGCGGTGACCCACAGATCCCGGCGAAGGGCGCCGTGCGGAAGCAGCCACTGCGAGAACCGGGAGCGGGACAAGGTGCTGGGCGGGCTGGGGGCGGAAGGTCTCGAGGGCCGGTGAATCTCGGGGCGAGCGCCGGCCGGAAAGCGCCACCTGTTTATACTTCCCCACCGGTCGGCTGCGGACCACGATCGTGGATCGCCGCCGCGGCCGGCTCACGATCGTCATCCAGAGGGGTGTTGCATGAAGGCGTTGGTGACCGGAGCGACCGGTTTCGTCGGCCCGCGGCTGCTGCGGCTGCTGGAGAAGCCGACGGTGGTCTCGCGGAATCCCGACCGTGCCCGCGGCGTCGTGGGCCACCTCGCCGGCCGGATCGTCCGCTGGGATCCGCTGGAGGGGCCGCCGCCCCCTGAAGCCTTCGACGGCGTGGACACGGTGCTGCATCTCGCGGGCGAGTCGGTCGCCGAGGGGCGGTGGACGGCCGCGCAAAAGGCGCGGATCCGTGACAGCCGCGTCGTCGGCACCCGGCATCTCGTGCAGGGCATCGTCCAGTCGGCCCGCCGGCCGGCCGTGCTCGTGTCGGCGTCGGCCGTCGGCTACTACGGCGACCGGGGCGACGAGGAGCTGACGGAAGCGGCGCCCCCGGCCGACGATTTCTTGGGCCGCGTGTGCGTGGAATGGGAGCGCGAGGCGGCCGCCGCCGGGCAGGCCGGCGTGCGGGTGGTGACCGCCCGCACCGGCATCGTCCTGGGCGCGGGCGGTGGCGCGCTGGCCAAGATGCTCACGCCCTTCAGGCTCGGAGCGGGCGGTCCGCTGGGCAGCGGCCGACAGTGGATGCCCTGGGTGCACGTCGCCGACCTGGCGCGGCTCTACGTGCACGCGGCCGAGACGACGGCGATCCAGGGACCGATGAACGCGGTCGCTCCGCACCCCGTCCGCAACCTCGAGTTCACGAAGGCCCTGGGACGGGCCCTGCATCGGCCGGCCTTCATTCCCGCGCCGTACTTCGGCCTGCGGCTGCTGTTCGGCGAGTTCGCCCAGGTGCTGTTCGCCTCGCAGCGGGTGATCCCGCGGGTGGCGCTGGAGACCGGCTTCGAGTTCCAGTACCCCGAACTGGCCGCCGCGCTGCACGAGATCCTGGCCACGGCCGCGTGAGCCGCCCCGCGGCCACGGCCGCCGGTCAGAGCATCTCCACCGGATCGACGTCGACGATCCAGGCGACGCTGTCGGGCGTCTTGAGGTCGGCGGTGGCGCGGCGGACGAGGTCGCGGAGCGCGGGGCCTTCGGGGCCGTGAACCTGCACGTGCCATCGAAACCGGTCGCGGAGCCGGGCGATCGGCGCGGGGGCGGGGCCGAGCACGCGGATGCCGGCCGCGGCACCGGCGGCCCGCCGGAGTCGGTCGGCGATGGCCCCCGACCAGTCCGCGGCGGCCCGCTCGTCGAGGCTGCGGACGACGAGCCGGATCACGTGTCCGAACGGCGGGTAGAGCAGCGCCTCGCGGATCGGCAGTTCGCTGCGCACGAAGGCCTCGTAGTCGTGGGCCGCCGCCGCGCGGATCGCGGGATGGTCGGGCGTGCTGGTCTGCACGACGACGCGGCCGCCGAGGGGGCCGCGGCCGCTGCGGCCCGCCACCTGCGTGACCAGCTGGCAGGTCCGCTCCGCCGCGCGGAAGTCGGCGAGGTGCAGCGCCGCGTCGGCGTTCACCACGCCCACGAGCATCACGCTCGGGAAGTCGAGTCCCTTGGCGATCATCTGCGTGCCCACGAGGATGTCGATCTGCCTGGCGCGGAAGGCGTCGAGCGTCTTCTCGTGGCTGCCCCGGGCCCGCATCGTGTCGGTGTCCATGCGGGCCACGGCGGCGTCGGGAAAGCCGCGGCGGACCTGCTCCTCGAGCCGCTGCGTGCCGGTGCCGCGCTGCACGAGGCCCGGACCGTGGCACGCCGGGCAGTCGGCCGGCAGGCGGGTGACGAGACCGCAGCCGTGGCAGATGCCGCGGCCGCCCGGCTGGTGGAGCGTGAGGGCGAGGTCGCATTGCGGGCAGCGGACCGTGTGGCCGCAGCCGCCGCATTGCACGTGCGTGGCGAAGCCGCGGCGGTTGAGCAGGAGCATCACCTGGCCGCCGGCGTCGAGCGCCCAGCGGATCCCGGCCGTGAGCCGGGCCGTCATCGCGCCCCGCGGCCGGCCGGTCTTATCCCGCAGATCCACCGTGATCACGGCCGGCAGGTGCGAGCCCCCCACCCGCTCGGCCAGCCGGCACATCGTCCACTCGCCGGCCAGGCAGCGGGCGAAGGTCTCGAGCGCGGGCGTCGCCGAGCCGAGCACCAGCGGCACCTTCTCCTCCCGCGCGATCCACTCGGCCACGTCGCGGGCGTGGTACCGCGGCGCGGTTCCCTGCTTGAAGGAACTCTCGTGCTCCTCGTCGATCACGATCAGGCCGAGCCGCGGGGCGGGCGCGAAGACGGCGCTGCGGGCGCCGACGATCACGTTCACGCGACCGCGGGCGATCTCCCGCCACTGGGCATGCCGCTCGGCGGGCGTGAGGTGGCTGTGGAGCACGGCCACGGTGCCGAACCGCGCCCGGAAGCGGTCGCATGTCTGTGGCGTGAGGCTGATCTCCGGCACGAGCACGATCGCCTGCCGGCCGAAGGCGATCGTCTCCTCGACGGCCTGGAGGTAGACCTCCGTCTTGCCGCTGCCGGTGACCCCGAAGAGGACGATCGTCTCGTGGCGGCCCGCCTGCATCGGCCGCCGGATCGCCTCCAGCGCCGCCGCCTGCGCCGCCGAGAGGGCCGCGGGCCGTTCGTGACCGATCGGCTGCCGGTCGACTGCCGGGCCGGCGGCCGGCCGCTCCACCGTGCCGACCGCGGCGAGCAGGCCGAGTTTCACGAGGCGGTTGACGACGGCCCGGCTCGCCCCCGACGCCCGCGCCAGGTCGGCGGCGGTCAGCGGGCCCGCCGCCGCCGCCACCAGCACCCGCTCCTGCGGCGGCGTGGGCCTGCGCGAGGGCGACGCGCCGGTGGCCGCGAGCAGCGGCGCCGTCCGCGGCCGGGTGCGGGCCCGCACGCCGGCCGGCAACACGGCCTCGAGCACCTCGCCCCAGCGGGCCATCCACCGCTCGGCCATCCAGCGGGTGAGCTCGAGCATCCGTCGCGAGAGCAGGGGCGCCGGATCCTCCACGCCCGCCACGCTTTTCAAGGGGACCGGCGGCAGCTCACCGCAGCGAACGGCCACGCAGTAGGCGAGCCGCTCGCGGTTGGCACGGCCCAGCGGCACCCACACCCGGCGACCGGGCTCGACGTCCGCCGCCAGCCGGTCGGGCACGAGATAGTCGAGCGGCTTGTCCACGCCGTCGGGGAGCACGACCGTCGCGATCGTGCCGCGGCGGGCGTCGTCCTCGTCCCACGCGGGGCGGTGCTCGAAGAGTTCGCGCTGGCTTGTGCTCGGCCCGGTCATGGCCATGATTATGGCAGATCGTGGGAGGATGCGATGCGAATCGGCGTGTTCGGCGGGAGCTTCGACCCGGTGCATCTCGGTCACCTGATCCTCGCCGAATGCTGTCGCGAGCAGGCGGGACTCGACCGCGTGCTGTTCGTGCCCGCGGCGACGCAGCCGCACAAGCAGGATCGTCGACTCGCGGCCGCGGAGCAGCGGGTGGAGATGCTGCGGCTGGCGACGGGCGGCCATCCCGCCTTCGACGTGGCGACGCTCGAAGTGGACCGCGGCGGCGTCAGCTACACGGTGGATACGCTCGAGGCGCTGCGAGCCGCGCATCCGCGGACCGAGTTCCACCTGCTCCTCGGCCCCGACGCCTTGGCGGGCCTGCCTGCCTGGCGCGAGCCGCGGCGGATCGCCGCGCTGGCCGAGATCGTGGCCGTGGAGCGGGAGGCGCTCGACGACCTGGAGGGGTCCGCCGCCGGCCTGGCGGACCTGCTCGGCGCCGACCGGCAGGCGGCGGTCCTCGCCCGCCGCGTACGGATGCCCGCGATCGGCATCCGGGCCAGCGACCTGCGGGCGGCCGTGGCCGCGGGCCGCAGCATTCGCTTCCGCACGCCGCGGGCCGTCGAGGCGTTCATCGCGGCGCACGGGCTCTACCGGTCAGCCTGAGGCGGCGATCGCTTCGAGCCGCGCCGCGAGCAGCCGGCTCTTGGGTTCCTGCGCGGCCCGCGGGTCGGCGGCCAGCGCCCGCAGCAGCACCTCCAAGCGGGCGGCCGCCGGGTGCTCCAGGTTCAGGAGCACCTGCCGGGCCCCCGCCACGGTGCACGGCCCGCCGGGCAGGTCGCCCAGCGGTTCCTCGCGGACGCCGTAGCCGAGGTCGCGGGCGATTTGCCTGGCCTCCTCCAGGAGGCCGAGCGTGTCGGCCACCGGCGTCACCTCCCCCACGGGCTCGGCGGCAGCCCGCGGGCCGTGCGCCGTTCCTCGATCACGCGGCGGTATTCCACGTAACGGGCCCGCTCGGCGGGCGACGTGCGGTCGATGATCGCCTTCCGCCACTTGTTGCGGTCCTCCTCGCTGGGGCCGCGCGGAGGGCCGCCGCCGGCCGGTGGGTTGCCCGTCCCGCCGGCCGTGTTTCCACCCACGGCGGCGGTCACCGCCTGCGTCGCCTCGTAGGCCTTGCGGAACCACTCCTCCTGGTCGATCTGGCGGTCGAGCACGGCCGTGCGTTGCTCCGGCCGCGCGTCGAAGTAGGCGTCGATGCGGGCCTGCATCGACGAGCGGAAGAGGCTGCCACCACCGCGCTCGGCCTGGGGGCGGAGTTCCTCCGGCAACGCCTCGATCCGCTGCCGGATCTCCCCCATCGCCGTCATCATCGCCGTGGCTTCGACGAAACTCGCCGGGCCGCCGCCGGCCTGATATTTCTCCGCCATCTCCTGCCGCAGGCGGTGGATCTCGGCGACCCGTGGGTCGGTGGCGGATCCGAACCATCCCAGCAGCCAGCCGATCGCGAGGGCGGAGGCGGCGAGCAGGGCGAGCCCGGCCAGCCACGCCCCGCGGGTCGATTTCCGGCGGCTGGGGACAGACGTGGCGGAACTGAACGAGGACGCGGCCGATCGCATGGTTCACCTTGGCGGGACGGACGGGCCGCGGCGGGCCGTCAGAGGTTGTCCACGTGGTTGTCGAAGTAGAGAAAGTTCCGGGCCCCTTCCTGGGGCGGCGGCCGGTCAGGGTCGGGGTCGTTGAAGTCGTCGGCGGCTGGGGGCAGCAGCGTGAATCCGCCGTGGAAGGCCTCGAACTCGTAGAGCACCCACAGCCGCGTGCTCGATCCGGCCGTACCCCGGTACGTGAGCGCCTCCGTGGGGGTTTTGTTGGCCAGGCGGCGTGCCGGGTACTCGTAACTGGTGCCCTCGTAGGGAAGCGAGGCGTATTCCGCGATCGCCTTCTTGGCGGCGGCGTCGGTGCCGCTGATGATCTCCTGCTTCCGCGCCGCGACCGCGGCGACGTAGGACTCCGGGGTGGGGTATTTCGGCGGATCGACCATGTAGCTGCCGTTTTGCACGAAGTAGCCGTTGTCGGACGGGCAGCGAAACAGTTCGCGGTTGTTCTCGAGGTAGGGGCCGAGCACCTTGGCGATGCTCGGGCGGATCGGCCGGGTCGGCGTCAGGAACCAGAGTTCCGCGCTGGGGAGCACCGCGGCGTCGGGAAGCCGGCCCTGGCGTCCGCCGCCTTCCTTGGCGGTGAGATACTGGTGCAAGGCTTTGCCGATCTGCTGGAGGTTGTTCTTGCACACCATCCGTCGCCCCTGCTCGCGGGCTCCCTGGATCGCCGGAATCAGCAGGCCCATCAGCAGGGCCAGGATCATGATCACCACGAGCAACTCGATGATCGTGAACCCGCGGCGGGCGGCGGGGCGGCTTTCCTGGCGCGGCGGCATCTGAGGATCCTGGCTGGATGGTCGGCCGAACCGGCCGGCAAAGTCCGCGCCGCGGGCACGGTCCGGGCCTGGAAGCCCGGTTTTTACCACGGAACGGGGGGACTCGTGGAAGTTCAACGGTCGAGGGAACGAAACGGAGCGGCGGCCCGCGCGTCGAGCCGCAGGAGGGAGAACGACGATACCCCGCGATGCGTCGCAAGTCGATCCAGGAAAGCGATTTGCAGGCGACCGGGAGCCTTGGGACGGCATGGAGCAGGATTCGGCACATCCGTCCGGGCCGGGCTTCACCCGAACGCGGGAGGCAGCCCGCCGGGATCTGATCATCGTCCGCCCCGAGTCGCCGGCCGTGCCGGGGTCTGACGGGCCGACGCGGCCCCTGGTGAATCCGGAGGTCGAGTGGCTGCGCCGGCAGCTGGAGGCGGCGCGGCGCGAGGCCGAGGCGTGCCGGAGCCGCCACGCCGAGGAACTGGCCGCGGCGCGGCGGCAGCTCCTCGAGGCCCGTCAGCAGGCGAGCCTCGGCGAGCTGCTCGGCACGACGACCCACGAGTTCAACAACGCCCTGACCACGATCCTCAACTACGCGCGGATGGGCCTGCGGCACCGGGACCAGGCCACCCGCGACAAGGCGCTCGAGCGGATCCTGTCCGCGGGCACCCGGGCCGCCAAGATCACCGCCAGCGTCCTGTCGCTGGCCCGCGGCCGCCCGAACCGGTTCGAGCCCACCGACCTGACGCTGCTCGTCGAGGACGTGCTGGTGCTGCTGGAGCGGGAGATGATGAAGTATCGCGTGCAGGTGGAGCGGGAGTTCGCCCCGGTGCCCCGGGTGTCGGCCAACCCGAGCCAGATCCAGCAGGTGCTGCTCAACCTGCTGGTGAACGCGCGGCAGGCGATGCCCGGCGGCGGCCGGCTCATCGTCCGGCTCGCCCACGACGAGTCGGGCGGCCTGGTGGACCTGATGGTCCGCGACACGGGCTGCGGCATGACCCCCGACGTGATGCGGCGGATCTTCGACCCGCACTTCACGACCAAGGCCGGGCCCGACGAGACCGGCAAGGGGGGCACGGGCCTCGGGCTCACCGCCTGCCGGGAGATCGTGGAGGCCCATCGCGGCCGAATCCGCGTGGAGAGCGCGCCCGGCAAGGGCACGGCGATCACGATCCGGCTCCCCGTCCTCCAAGCCGCGGCTGCCTGAACGAGCTTCTGCGGCCCCGACCCGCGGCGCATGACACACCGGCCGCGTGTCCGTGGCACCGCCGCCGTCTAGAATCCGGGCATCCCGCGAAGGAGCCGCCCGCATGACCGCCGCCCCCCTGCCCCGCACGCTCGCCGAACTCCGCGCCAGCGGCTGGAAGAGCCGCCCGGTGAAAGAGGAGGTGCGGGAAAACTTCCTCCGCATGCTGCAGGCGGGAGTCGAGCTGTTTCCCGGCATCGTGGGCTACGACGACACGGTGATTCCGGAGATCAACATCGCCCTCCTCGCCGGCCACGACATGCTCTTCCTCGGGGAGAAGGGCCAGGCCAAGAGCCGGCTGATGCGGCTCCTCGTGCGGTTCCTCGACGAGCACCTCCCCTACCTCGACGATCCGGCGATCCCGCTGCACGACGACCCGTTCGCCCCGATCACGCGGGCCGGAAAGCGGCTCGTCGCCGACCGGTCGCCGGAGGAGGTGCCGATCGCCTGGTGGCCGCGGAGCGAGCGGTATGCCGAGCGGCTGGCGCCGGGCACGAAGTTCGCCGACATCATCGGCGAGATCGACCCCGCCAAGCTCGCGGCCGGCACGAGCATGGCCAGCGAGGAGGCGCTGCACCTCGGCCTCATCCCGCGGATGCACCGCGGCATCTTCGCCATGAACGAGCTGCCGGAGCTCGACGAGCTGGTGCAGGTGGGGATGTTCAACATCCTCGAGGAACGCGACGTGCAGATCCGCGGCTACCCCGTGAAGTTCGACATCGACGTCATGCTCCTCTTCTCGGCCAATCCCTCCACCTACAACCGCTCCGGCAAGGTGATCCCGCAGCTCAAGGACCGGATCGGCGCGGTGATCCACACCCACTATCCGCGCGACCGCGAGCTGGGCATCCGCATGGTCGAGCAGGAGGCCGGCATCGACCTCGGCGGCGAGTGGCCGGTGCTCGTGCCGCCGTTCGTCACGGCGATCCTCGAGCAGGTGACGATCGCGGCGCGGAAGAGCAAGTTCATCGACCAGCAGTCGGGCGTCAGCGCCCGGTTCTCGATCGCCAATTACGAGACCGTCGTGGCCAGCGCCCGGCAGCGGGCCGTGCGGCTCGGTGAGCGGCCCGCCGTGCCGCGGATCAGCGACCTCGGTCACCTCTACGCCTCGAGCCTGGGCAAACTCGAGCTCGATCTCATGGGCAGCCACCAGATGACCGAGCGGCAGGTGCTCGACGCGGTCGTGGCCGAGGCCATCGGGACGGTGTTCGAGGAATACGTCGAGGCCCACGGCCTGGACGAGATCGCCAAGGTGTTCGGCCAGGGCGTGAAGATCGAGGTCGGCGACGCGGTGCCGTCGGCGGCCTATGCGAAGCTCGTGGAGGACGTGCCGCAGGTGTGGGAGAAGGCCTTCGAGGTGAACGCGGCGCGGGACCCGGCCGTGCGGGCGAGCTGCATCGAGTTCGTGCTCGCGGGGCTCTATGCCACGGAACGCATCTCGCGGATCCAGTCGCACGGCCGCACGGTCTACGACACGGGAGGATTCAGATGAGTGGTTTCCAGCGTGGGCAAGGCATGCGTGTAAATCTTCCGGACACTTCCTTCAGTCAAGGGCAGGAGTTGCCGTTGTGAGGGGTTGCCCGTGCCCTGAGAGCCGGCGCGGCTGGCCAGCGGAGCCATGGATGGCGGAGCGCAGACAGCTCGGAGTGAGCGAAGGCCTGGAAGGCCGCAGCGAACGTCCGGCGACGGGGCATGGGCAGCCCCGACACCCGGGTGGCCTTCACGTTTTTTCCCGGCAGACGCGCCGCGTCAGGAGGTCCGATGCCCACTCGTGACACGCTCGGCGGCGTCGTCCACTCGTACCAGAAGTACGACCCGGCGCGGATTCCGCCGCCGCGGCCGCCGGAGGCCGACCTCGTCTCGCCCCTGATGGAGCACCTGCTCGAGTTCGGCGACGTGGAGGAGCTGACCGAGGAGCAGCTGGCGAACGCCATCGAACTCGACCCGGCCCAGATCGGCCGGCTCGGCCCCGCCCTCGACTCGCTGCGCCGCAAGCTCGAGGAGGCGCGGCGGAAGATCCTCGAGCGGTTCGAAACCGACGCCGTCCGCAAGCATGCCCGCGCGGCGTTTCGCGACGCCGCCCGCCGTGCGAACCCGCCGCCGCGGCACCGCGAAGGCTTCGAGCGGGCCGTCCGCGAGGAGCAGCTGCGCCGGCTGGAGCGGCTGTGGTACGCCCAGGAGGACGACCAGAGCCCGTTCGCCGCTCACCTCGCCGGCCTCATCGAGCGGCTCGGCGAGGTCTACCAGGTGGACGAGCTGGCGGCGAAGTGGGTCTTCACCGGCCGGGAGAAGCTCACGGTCGAGGAGGCGCTCGAGGTCAAGGCGCGGCTCGAGGAGATCGAGGAGCTGCTGCGGGCGCTCGAGGAGGCCCGCAAGAACGCGCAGGTGTTCCTCGTCGACATGGAGGCCCTCGGCCGCCACGTCGAGGAGGCGGATCTCGACGACCTGCGCGGCCTGCGCCGGGAGGTGCAGGATCTCGTCGAGCAGATGGCCGCCCGACAGGGGCTCGAGAAGACCGGCCGCGGCTACGGCCTGACGCCGGCGGCGCTGCGGGTCTTCCAGGGCAAACTGCTGGAGCGGATCTTCGCCGACCTCGCCCCGGCGCGGACCGGTCGCCACCAGGGCGACATCGTCGGCGACGGCGCCGTCGAGCTCGTGCCCACCCGGCCCTACGAGTTCGGCGACTCTGTGGCCCACATGGACATCCCCGGCTCGCTCGTCAACGCCATGCTGCGGCGGGCGGACGCCGGCGGCCCCCTGCGTCTCGCGGCCCGCGACATCGAGGTGCACCGCACGCGGAACACTCCCAAGTGCGCCACGAGCGTGGTCCTCGACATGAGCGGCTCGATGCGGTACGGCGGCCTGCACGTGAGCGTGAAGAAGATGGCGCTGGCCCTGCAGGGGATCGTGCAGCGGGAGTTTCCCGGCGACTTTCTCCAGTTCGTGGAGATGTACTCGTTCGCCAAGCCGCGGCCGGCGGGCGAGATCGTGAAGCTGATGCCGAAGCCGGTGACGGTCTTCGACGCGGTCGTCCGCCTGCGGGCCGACATGGCCGACCCGCGGATCGCCGAGTCCGACGTGCCGCCGCACTTCACGAACATCCAGCACGCCCTGCAGACCTCGCGGCAGCACCTGGCGCGGCAGGACACGCCCAACAAGCAGGTCATCCTGATTACCGACGGCCTCCCCACGGCCCACTTCGAGGGCAGCGAGCTCTACCTGCTCTACCCGCCGCACCGGCGGACGGAAGAGGCGACGCTGCGCGAGGCCCGGGCCTGCCGGCGGGACGGAATCCGCGTCAACGTGTTCCTGCTCGCGGGCTGGTCGCAATCGCGGGAGGACGTCCGGTTCGCCTACCGGCTGGCCGAGGCGGCGCAGGGCCGGGTGTTCTTCGCCGCGGGCAGGGATCTCGACCGGTTCGTCGTCTGGGACTACGTCGCCCGCCGCCGGTCGATCATCGGCTGAACCGGTGTCGCGGGTTGCGTCCCCACGAAAAAAGGCCGGGCCTTCGCTGGGAAGGCCCGGCCCTGATTCACGTCCGGCGGCTCGGGTGGAGCCGGTGCGGAGCGGGACGATCAGCCGCCGGCGCAGGCGCCGCAGGCCGGTTCGGCAGCGGCACAGCCGGGCTCCGCACCACAGCCGGCGGTGGCGGCACAGCCGGGCTCGGTGCAGCAGCTGCTGCAGCTGCTCGCGCTGGCCTTGGCCCGACGGCTGAACAGGCCACGCCGAGCACGGCCGCGATGGCGCGGCTCCGAGCAGCAGGCCGGGGCGGCGGCACAGGCCGGTTCAGCGGCGCAGCACGCCGGCTCGGCGGCGGCACAGGCGGGCTCGGCGGCACCGCACGCGGGCTCGGCGCAGCTGTCGCAGTTGTTGCGGCCGCGGAGGCCGGCTGCGGAAGCCGAATCGGCGGCCACGAGGCCGACGAGGGCGAGCGCACAAAACATCGAGACGAACTTGGGGAAACGCTTCATGAGAACCTCCTGATGACGAACCGCGCCGGATCGCAGTCCCTTTCAGGTGATCCGGCGGGCCGATCGCAGCGGGCGCCCGCGGCTGACCGACCGGGGCGGAATGTAGCCCAGGGGCGGGAAAAGATGCGAAGCCGAAAAACCGCTTTTGCGAAAGTTGCCGGAAAAATGCGGTTTTTCCGGCGGTCGGAGGCAGCGGGGGCGATGCCCGGACGGGCCGGCAGGGCCGTGTCGGCGGCCGCTCGGGCTGCGGTTCGGTCGGCCGGCCGTCTGCTATGATTTGCGGCTTCGGAGGCACCGCAAAC
>JBIPLS010000268.1:0-4078 GCA_044368305.1 Pirellulales bacterium | reverse complement strand
AGATAGGATTCGCCCACGCACGCCCACGCCTTGTAGACGGCCGTTATGCCCCTGCTCGGCGAGGACGCAGTCGTTTGGGTGATAGGACACGGGGCATTTCGCAGTTGCAGCCAGGTCCGCTGTGTTGCCGAAATGATCGGAATGAACATGCGTATGAAGAACGAGCGCCAGATCGCGTAGCTCGACTCCCGCGGCAATGCAGGCCGCCCGAATTACTCGGGCATCGCCACGTGATCCCGTGTCGATGAGGACAGGACGATGATCCCCGACGAGCAAATACGCGTTCGAGAACCGCAGGCGAATAGGGTGGACGGCCGTCATCGCTGGCTCATCATTGGAGAACGCCCGCGTTCTCCCTTGAGCAGCCCGCCGCGGACTGCGAATACGGAGCAACGCGTGGTTCGCCGCCGCTTCCGTTCCAAAATTACTCATCAATCCGCCATGTGTACTTGCGGCCATTTGTGCGCGGATCAGAACCATCGCTTGTCGAGAAGTAGAGCAATGTCTTCCAGTGGGAAAAGCGGCCTTTGCCGTTCTGACGGATCTCCGCATGCCCCGCGTGCGCCGGGCCCAGTTCTTTTTCATCTTCAAAGAACCTTAACTTCGAGGGCGGCACATGATCGAGGCCATCGCCGGAGTAAGGCTCGCCAAGGAGGTAGTTATGGCAGAGCCCGATCTCGTGAGTGATTCGCTCCGGCGAGATCGTTCCTCTGAGCGCCATCATGTAATGAACGCCGTTCTTTTCCACGAGCTTGGTGCCCGCCGGGACGCTGCCCACCAGGTTGATCTTGGCGTAGCGGATTCCCTTCACAGCATTGGCCCGTCCGAGTAGATCAAGGGTGGCGGAGGGTTCTGAGCCGCCGCGTTCCGTGGCCGTGAAGAATGAGGTCAGCGGGTACGTTATCGGAACGCGTACCGGCTCGCTTGATGTTCCGTCCGGGTACAACTCGATGAGTCTGTTCTCACCCTCACTCTCCGTCCCGCCGATGTAGTAGAACACGAACAGTCGATCGTCCGGTGTTGCCTGGAAACGCCCGTAGCCGGGAATCTCCTTGCTTTCCTGCTTCTCGCCTCCGACAACGAGCGGTGTCCTTTGCACCAGTTTTCCCTCGTCGATGATCCCATACATCAGGCTGTACGTGATGGGCTCGCCCGGGAAGAACTTGTCGCGTACGCGGGGGTCCCCGATGCTCTGCTCCAGCCACAGGATGTGCGCGCGCCCCGATCTGTCCAGCCACAGGTCGAGGTTTTTGATTTGTCCGCAGTGCTCGCAGTCGGCAACCTTGAGCCATTCGCCGAACGGCTGAATCGTGACGTCAGGCGTCCAGCAGAAGTACAGCCGCCGGGAAACCCAGTCTGAGGTCTTGCCCTTGTGCAGGATCAGCTTGTACTCGCGCCACTCTCTCACACATTCAATAATGTCGCTGACGCCCAGCAGGTAGACCGCGCGATTGCGCAGGGCTATGTTCTGGTAGCATATGCGGATAGCTTCGGGTTTCTCGAACTCGGCACCCCACGGCATCTTGATCGTGCCGCACTTGGACCACCTGCCGTCGCGGTCGAGGAAGCTCCAGTAGGAGGTGTCATGACCGACGTTCTGTAGGTAAAGCGCCTCCTGATTGGGTGCATCCACGGCGAAGCCGCGGTAGGAATGCTCACTGAACTTCGGTCCGCCTGCCCACTCCGGCAACGACACCCGCGGCGCTGACGTGGGCGTCTTCGTATCGAAGATCAGCAACTGCGGTTTTGCCGGACCGGCGCGGTTCGCAGTCCCGGTCAGTGTGGGGTTGCTGGTGAGCAGGAGCCGTCCGTCTCTGAATATGCCGAGAGGGCAAGGCTCGCGCTGATGGCCTTTCGAGTCGGTCTGAAGTAATTGCGGCTCCTTGTCGTCCAGCTTGAATAATGTCCAACGCACATTATTGGGAGGCTTTTGATCGGCGATTAGTTCCAGCCCGCTGGCGAAGACGTCCTTGCCAAGGCGGGCAAGGCAGGTTGAGCCATAGCACCACATAGGACCCGCGCCATTGCCGGGGTCACTCATGTCATAGACTTGATATTCCGCCTCAACAAGGGGCAGGAGCCGCGGCGCGGAATGAACGCTTGTCGCGCAGAGCATTGCCACCAGGCATACGACTAAGCCAATGCGCTGTAACCTCAACGACATACTGAACTTCGGCCTTTGCGAACGCCAGCAATCAGCGGCTCGCGACCTTGGACTTTCCATCAAGACAGATTTTATCGCGAGTCCGCTGCATTGCGTTGTTCGGCCTGCGGGCTGTTGCCACCACGGCAGACTTGATGGTTGAGCCGTCTTTGTTTTTCGTGGGAAGTCCCATCTGAGTCCGACATAATTATCGAAGGCGGTCAGCGCGGTGCGCGCGTTGGAACGGGAATCCGCACGACGATGTCCGACTTTTGCCGATCGACTTCTTGCTCGGTCTTCTGCCACTCGCCACCCACTATCCAGCCGTTTCGGTCATCGCCGCCGTCGTAGGCGCCGTTGTCACCCACGCTCGCAAGAAGATAGCCTTCGCCCCTTCGCTCGTAGAGGAACGGCTTCTCGGTGAACGGGTCGAGCGGCACGGCGGAGAGATACTGCGGCACGAGCTCGTCGAGTGCTTTCGGGTAAGGCTCAGTGTCATTGGCGCGGTCAGCTTTCCATGCGGCCAGCGCCGCCGCTATGCGGGCGAGATCGAACGACGCCTGGCCGCGAGAGGAAATATCGAGATAACCATCAAGCGAAATTAACTGGGAGTTTCCGAAGAGCGAGCTGCGGAACTCCCGACTCCCGATTCCTTTCACGAAATGCCCGGTGGCACCCCATTTGCTTCGCAAAATGAAATCCTTCTCCAGTCGCTCGAGTGCGGCCTTTCTCGCCGTGTGGGAGGGAAGCCGCATCGCGGAGTCAGCGGCGTCGAAATACGCATTCACCCACTCAAGTGCGACATTCCAATCGAGGCTCGTTCTCACTGCCAACTCGTCGTCGCTATCCATGCGGCGCCACATCGCCTCGAACCAAGATGGCGCGGCCGCATCAGCTGCAACTAGTAGAACGATCGGCTCAAGAGCCTGTCGCCGTGCCGTCCGGCCACCAGGCATACGATAAAGAAACGCAATCCAATCGATGGCGCGAAGCCGTTCTCCGCCGAGGAGATCGGCTGGGTCGGATAGCGGCCCGAGCCTATCGAGATGCCGTCTGATTTCCCCGAGTAACTCCGCGGGAAGGCCGGGCAGAGCAAGCAGGCCGTGAGTCAGCGCCGCATCGGCTTCCGCGCTGGTGTCGAACGCGTGCAAGAAGGCGCTGGCACCCGGAGGCACATCGGTAGGGTCGGCGAGCAGCCGGCTGAATCGGTAGACCGCGCGGATGTCCCGCCAGGCGGCGGCGTTCCGGCCCGCCCCGGCATGCCACATGGCCCTCCAGCAGAGTGTGTTTGCAACATCGCGGCAGCGCATGTTGGGACCCTCACTCTGACACACATTGGACTTTGACCCCAGGAGCACGGGCCACGGTAGCCAGCACCGCGGCCTGTCCGCCGCCGCAACCAGCCGATCGAGCGCCGCCGCCTGAGCGACGAGCCAGGCCTCGATCTCGGGAAACTCTGCTCCAGTCCACGGCCGCCGCGAGCCTGACGGGTCAAACATCACCCGATGCATCTCCGCGGCGGCCTCCTTGGATGGCACCTGAAGTGATTCGACCGGCGCGACGTCCGGGATGCCAAGGGCCTTGCAGACCGCCGGCAGGTCGGTCGCCTGGATGCCCAGCGGCCACATGACCTGCAGGAGTTCCACCGCCGCGTTGTCCTCGGGCGTGGGCGCCGGGCCCATCGCGGCCAGCATGGCCGCGCGATAATCGGGTAGGCCGTCAGCGGCGAGCGGCTGGGCGAGAAACGTCGTCTCCCGCGACACCCGGATCGGCACATCGGGACCGAACAGTCCCCAGACGAGCATCGCGACGACGACTATGGCTCCGACGACGGCGATCCGACGCAGCGGCGGTTGGCGGGCCAGCCTCCGACACGGATGCTCAGTAGTCATGGCTTTGATCCTCCGGCCGAACGCCGCCGATCAGCGGCTCGCG
>JBIPLS010000186.1:0-5529 GCA_044368305.1 Pirellulales bacterium | reverse complement strand
GCGGTCGGCCGATGCCCGCGTCCGCCGCGAGAACCCCCTGTACCTGGAAACGGCCACGCCGCCCCGCGGCGAGTTCTTCGCCAACGACGTGTTGTTCATCGGCAACTTCGACGCCCGGGCGATGAGCGGCCGGTTCGCGGAGATGGCCCGCGAGTTCGTGGAGACGTTCGGCGGCGGCATGGTGGTCCTCGGCAGCCGCTGGAACGGCCCGGAGCAGTTCCTCGGCACGCCGCTGGGCGACATGCTGCCGGTGGTGCCGACCGATGGGGCCGTGGCGGCCGTGAAGCCGTTCCGCCCGCGGCTCACCGCCGAGGCGCCCCTTTTCGAGTTCATGCGACTCGGCCGCGACGAGGCCGACAGCGCCCGCGCCTGGGCGAAGCTCGACCCGCTGCCCTGGTACCAGCCGGTGGAGCGGCCGCACCCGCAGGCCACGGTGCTGCTCGCGCATCCGACCGACCGCTGCAGCGACGGCCGCACGCCCCAGCCGCTGATCGCGATCCGCCGCTACGGTCGCGGCGAGGTCGTGTACCTGGCGTTCGACGAGATGTGGCGGATGCGGAAGGGGGTCGGCGACCGCTACTACCGCCAGTTCTGGGGGCAGCTGATCTACCGGCTCGGCCTCAGCCATGCCCTCGGCTCCAGCAAGCGGTTCGTCGTCCGCAGCGACGCCGACCGGTACCAGCCGGGCGACGCGGCCGTGATCACCGTGGAGGCGTACGACAAGGACTTCCGGCCGCTCGAGGCCGACGACCTGCCGGGCCGCGCGCTGGCGGGCGAACTGGTCTCGCCGGAGGCGCAGCGCGGCGAGCAGCGGCCCCAGGCGGTGGCCCTGCAGCAGGTCCGCGAGGGCGTCTTCGAGGCCCGCGTGGACCTGGGAGACGCGGGCGAATACCGGATGCGGGTCACCGACCCGCTCACCGGCGAGTCGACCGAAGCCGCCTTCCGGGTCGACTCGCTCTCCGCGGAGAAGCGGAGCGTGGTCCGCAACACCGCCCTGGCGGGCATGCTGGCCTCCCGGACCGGGGGCCGCGCCTACGACCTCGCCTCGGCCGCGCGGCTGCCCGACGAGATCGACGCCGTCGCCCGCCCCGAGCGGTCGGTCAAGGTCTTTCCGCTGTCCAACACCTGGCTCTGCTTCCTGACCGTCGTCGGGCTGATGCTCGGCGAATGGCTGCTCCGCAAGCGTTCGAACCTCACCTGAATCCGCACCCGTTCATGGCCACCGACGCCCTCGCCGCCGCCCCCACGTCCCGCAGGCTCGAGACGCTGCGCGGGCGGCTCGACGCCGTACGCCGCCGTCGGCTCCTCGGCCGCCGGCTGACGGCCTGGGCCGCCGTGGCCGTGGCCGTCCTCGCGGCCCTGCTCGTCGCGCTGGCGGTGGACCGGCTCTTCGGTCTGTCGCGGGCCGGCCGCATCTGGCTCTGGGCGGGGATCGCGGCGACCGTCGTCTGGGCGTTTCGGAAGCATGCCTGGCCGCTGCTGAAGGTCCGAGAGAGCGATCTCGACGTCGCCCTGTCGATGGAGAAGAGCCACGGCATCGACAGCGACTTCGTGGCGGCCCTGCAGTTCGAGCGGCCGGAGGCGCAGGGCTGGGGCTCGGCGACGCTGCGGTCGGCGGTCGTGGACTACGTCTCCGAGTTCGGCCGCGAGTGGACGTCGGTGGCGCCGCTGTGGAACAAGCTGCTGGCGGGCCGCACGGCCTGGGCCGCCGGCCTCGCCGGCCTGCTGGTCGCGATCGGCATCGCATCCCCGGGCACGCTGGCCGCCTTCGTCAACCGGATGGCGCTCGGCACGGGGCACTATCCGACGTGGACACGACTCGAGCGGCTCGCGATCGGCGGCCGGGAGATCGACCCCCGCGTCGGCGGCGACATCCCGGCTCCGGCCGGCCAACCGTTGTCGATCGAGGTGGCCTGGTCTGGCCGCACGCCCGGCGAGGGGCGGGCCGATTTCACCCCCGACGCGGGTGGCCCGTCGGCCAGCGTGCCGCTCGCGGCACCAGCTCAGACCGACCCCGCGGCCGGGCCGCCCACGCTGGCCGGCGAACTCCCGAACCTCACCGAGTCGGCGACCGTCGTGATCCACGCGGGCGACGCCTGGAGCGAGCCGGTGCGGATCCGGGCCGTGCCGGCGCCGATCGTCGAGGCGAGTCTGCGCGTCGTGCCTCCGGCCTACGCCCGCGGCTCCGGACCGCAGGCGGCCACCGGCCGCCAGGCCGCGGTACTCGAGGGGTCCGCCGTGGAGATCGACGTCGTGTGCCTCAACAAGGAACTCGAACGCGTCGCGGTCGTGATCGACGGGACCGCCCACCCGCTCGCCAAGGAAACCGCCCCCGACGGCCGGCCGCGATTCGTGCTCTCGGGAACCGGCTCGCCGCTGGCCGCCGTCACCGCGCCCGTGCAGTACGAGGTGCAGGCCGTGGACACCGACGGCCTCGCGCCCGACAGTCCGCCGGCAGGCACGATCCGCATCCGCCCCGACGGCCCGCCGCAGGTCATCATCGAGGCCCTCACCCGCGCGGTGCTGCCGACCGCCCGGCCCTCGATCGCCTATACGGTCAAGGACGACCACGGTGTGGCCGGGCTGCGGGCCACCATCGAGATCACCCGCGGCGACGAGCCCGACCGGCCTGCGCCGGACGCGACCGCCCCCGCCGCACCGGCGGCCACGGCCCGCGTGGTCGAGTTGCTCGGTGGCTCCGCGGAGCCGCTCGTCGGCGCGGCCCTGCCGCACGCCGGCCGCGTCGTGCTGCCGCTCGCCGACTACGGGCTCCGCAAGGGAGACTTCCTCCGGGTGGCGGTCGAGGCCGTCGACTACCGCGGGGCCGCGCCGGGCCAGCGGTCAGCGAGCGCCCCGATCGACCTGGTGGTGACCGACGAGAACGGCGTGCTCGAGTCGCTGCAGCGATCCGACACGCAGGCGGCCCAGGAGTTGCAGACGATCATCGAGGACCAGTTGCGCGTGGGAGACAAGCCATGATGCGAACCTGCCGGGACGTGATGGAAACGAGGCCACGCGGGGCCAGCGGGGCGCTCGCGGCCGCCCTCGTGCTGGCCGCGACCGTCGGCAGCGCCGCCCCGCCGGCCGGTCTCGACGCCGTGAGCCGCGACCGCCAGCAGCGGGCCCGCCAGAGGACGGCCGACCTCGTCACCGCCGTGATCGACGTGCAGCTGCTGCAGCTCGAGGAGAACGGCCTCGGCAGGTCACCCGTGCACGCCGAGGTGGCGGCGATGCGTCGCAACGTCGACGGCCTCGTGCAGCGGGAGATGCAGGCCGTGGTCGAGACGCTCGACCGCGGGCAGGCCACGCCGGCGGACATGGCCCGCATCCGCGAACAGGTGCGGCTGATCGTCATCCGCCTCGCCGAGGAGCGGCACAAGCTGCTCCGGCGGCTGAAGGTGGCGGACCTCGCCGCCCAGGTCCGCAGGCTCGTGGTCATGGAGTCCGCCGCGGTGGCTTCGGTCGGCGACCTGCCGCGGGCCGGCGACGATCAGGAGGCCAAGATCCTCGCCACGCTCGACACCCAGCGGACCGTGCGGGCGTTCTGCGAGCGGCTCGAGAGCGACCTCGCCGACATCAGCGACTGGGGCGGCGCGGTCGGCGACGGCGCCGCCGACGGCCTCCGGCTGCTCAAGGTGGGTGACATCAAGGGCAGCCTGCGGACGGCCGAGCAGCGGCTGCAGGCGACCGACTTCCCGGGCACGACCCAGGCCCAGGAGCGGGTCATCGCCACGCTCGAGAGCCTGCTGGCGTCCATCGAGCGGACGCAGGGCGTCGTCGGCGACGACAACGAACAGCTCATGCAGGCCGTCAAGGCGGCGATCACCAAGGTGGAAGCCGTCCGCAAGGAGATCGCGGCCTCGCCGCTCGACGACGCCGACGTCGAGCGGCTGATCGCGGCGCAGGCCGAAGTGCGACAGCAGCTCGAGAAGCTCGAGCCCGTGATCGCGCGGAAGTCGACCGCCACGCCGCTGCTCGAGCAGGCCCAGAAGGCGGCGGCCGACGCCACGGCGGCCGTCTTCGAGGCCGATAAGCGGAAGGCCGACGCCGCGGAGGGCAAGGTGCTCGGCAATCTGCGCGAGATCGCCGCCGCCCTGGAAAAGGGCGACCGCGACGGATCCGGGGAGATGACGGCCAAGCAACTCTCCGAGCGGCTGGCCGCACTCGAGCAGGCCCGGGAACGCACCGCGGCGGCTGCGGCCGCCGCGGAGAAGGCCCGCGAGGCCGCTGCCACCGACCCCCGGGCCGCCGCCCAGATGGAAGCCGAGGCGGCGAAGGCGTTGGCCCCGACCGCCGCCGACAAGCCGCTGCCCCCCGCGGTCGCCCGGCGCATGGCCGAGGCGCAGGAGGAGGCCGGCGACGCGGCCCGCGATCTCGGCAAGCCACAGAAGGAGGCGGGGGCGAAGGCCGTCGCGGAGGCCGCCGAGGCCGTGGCCCGGGCCCGCGAGGAGATCGACGTGGCGATCGCCGACACGACGCGTGAGCAACTCGCGGTGAAGATCGGCGAGATGAACCGGGCGGCCGAAACGCTGGAGCGGGCGGCGGCCGAGCAGCAGGCCGTCGCCGCCGAGGCCCGCGAGGCCGCCGGCCCAGTCGCCAAACCCGACGACGCCGCGGAACTCGCGAAGGCTATCGAGACGGAGAAGAAAGTCGCCGCCGTGGCGGAGAAGGTGGCCGAGGCGCTCCGCGACACGGCGCCCGAGGCGGCCGACAAGGTCGCCGCGGCCCGCCCGACCGTGGCCGAGGTTGAAAAGAACCTTTCCGAGGCACGGGCCCAGGCACCGAAGCCGACGCCGCAGCCCGAAAACCCCGCCGCCAAGCAGGCGGCCACGGAGGCCAAGCAGGCTCGCGAGGCGGTCGCCGAAATGGCGGAGGCGCGAGCCGACGTGCAGAAGGCGCAGGCGGAGCAGGCGCGGGCCGAAGGCCGGGAGGAGAAGGCCAAGGCGCTCGAGGCCGCCGCGGAGCTCTCGCAGCTGCGGGCCGCCGACGAGCGGGCCGAGGCCGCGGAGAAGCAGGCCGCAGGCAACCCCCAGGCCGAGAAGCCGGCGGCGGCGAAGCGGGCGAGCGAACTGGAGAACATGGCGGAGCGGGCGGAGCAGAAGGCCAAGGACGCGCCGGCCCCCGTCGCCGAGGCGCTGAACGACCTCGCCGCGAAGGCCCGCGAGGCGGCCCGCGACACGCTGGCGGGAAAGCCCGAGGCCGAGGCCGCGCAGGACCGGGCCGAAAAGGCGCTCGCGCGGGCCGAGCAAGCGGCCACCGAGACGGCGCGGAAACCGGCGGGCGAGCAACCGGCCGGGAAGCCCGACCCCGACGCGCAGGAGCGGGTCTCGGATCTCGCCAAGCAGGCGGCGGAGGCCGTCGGCAAGGAGGCGAAGGACAAGCCGAAGGCGCAGGAGGCCGCGCAGGCGCTCGCCGACGCGGCGAAGTCGTCCGCGGAGGCGGAGAAGAAGATCGCCGAGGGCAAGGAGCCGGCGGCGGCCCAGCAGAAGCAGACGGCCGAGTCGCTGGAGAAGGCGGAGCAGGCGATCG
>JBIPLS010000053.1:0-18121 GCA_044368305.1 Pirellulales bacterium | reverse complement strand
TGGATCGCCAACGTGGCTCGACTTCACCACCTTTACAGTGACCCCCGCCGCGAGCGGCGCGGGCGACACGTGGTTCAGCCGCTCGGTCGACTTCAGTTCGATCACAGGGCTGAACAATAACGCAAACGCGGCGTTTCGCATCGTTTCAAATCAGGTCACGAGTGGCACCTATCTCGCGCTGAGGTCGACGAGTACTTACGGTACCGGTGGCTCCTGGCGGTTCGACAACGTCACGCTGAGCGGCGACGTGAGCGGCGGAGCGGCGGCCCAAAACACGACGCTCAACGTCGCCTCCGGCACCACGACCAACTCCTCGGCCTACAGCGGCTCGACCGACGCCAACACCGCCGGCTCCGGCTCGCTCATCAAGACCGGCCTGGGCACGCTCGAGCTCACCGGCGCGAGCTTCTACACGGGCGCGACGCAGATCCAGGAAGGCGTCGTCTCCGTCGCCACGCTCACCGGCACCACGGGTCCTCTCGGCAACGGCGGCTCGATCGCGATCGGCACCGGCTCCACGGCCGGCACGCTCGCCTACACCGGTGGCAACGTGACCTCGGCACGGGCTTACAGCCTGGGCGCGGGCGGCGGCACGATCGACGTCTCCGCCAACAACCTCACCGTCTCGACCGGCATCACCGGCACCGGCGGACTGACGAAGACGGGCGCCGGCACGCTCACGCTCACCGGCAACAACACCTACACCGGCAACACGGTCGTCTCGGGCGGCGTGCTCGATCTCAACGGTGCTTCCTCCGGAATCGACGACAACGCGACGGTGACGATCCAAAACGGTGCGACGTTCAAGACCACGGGCGACAACGAGACGCTCGGCCCGATCGTGCTCACCAGCGGGACGATCGTCACCGACGGGGCCAACCAGTTCCGCAGCCCGTCGTTCACCGTCTCGCAGGGTGCCGTCAACGGCATCCTGGCCAACAAGTCCGGCACGACGGCCGCACTCACGAAGACGACCGCGGGCACCGTCACGATCAACGCCGCCCAGGCCTACACGGGCGCCACGAACGTCAACGCCGGCACGCTGGCCCTCGGGGCTTCCGGCGCGATCGCCACGTCGCCCACCGTGAACGTCGCCTCCGGGGCCACGCTCGACGTGTCGGCCGTGACGGGCGGCTTTACGCTCGGCTCCACGCAGACCCTCGCGGGAGCCGGCAGCGTGGTCGGGTCGGCGGCCGTCGCGGGCACCGTCAACCCCGGCGACTCCGGCGCGATCGGGACGCTGACCCTCGGCGCGACCACGCTTAATGGCGGCGGCGTGCTCAATATCTCGCTCTTCGACGCCGGCAGCACCGCCGGCACGGGCTGGGATTTGCTGACCACGGGGGCCCTCACGTTCGCCAACACGTCGGGCTCGAAGTTCACGGTCAATCTTTCGAGCGCTTCCTCGAGCGGTGGGGCCGCCGGCAACGCCTCGGTCTTCAACAACGCCAGCGATGTGTCTTTCAAAATCGTCGGCGCTTCGAGCTTCGGCTCGACTTTCGACGCCGCGGCCTTCACGCTCAACACGGCTGGATTCACCAACGCCCTCGGCGGCGGATCATGGGCCCTGACATCGCAGGGCTCCGACATCTATTTGTCTTTCACCGCGGGGCAGGCCCTCAACTGGGTCGGCGGCAGCGGCAACTGGGCCCCGACGGGCGGCACGAACTGGAGCGGCGGCGCCTGGAACAGTGCCAAGACGGCCACGTTCGCGGGCACGGCCGGCACGGTCACGGTCGACAACGCTGGCGTGGCGGCAGATCGCGGGCTCGACTTCGGCGTCACGGGCTACACCGTCACGGGCGGTCCGATCGCCCTCTCGGGCAGCAATTCGGCGGCCAACACCGTCACGGTGGGCAGCGGATCCGCGACGGTCGCGAGCGCGCTTACCGGCAACGCCGGCCTCACGAAGGCGGGGGCGGGTTCGCTGATCCTGGCCGGCGACAACAGCTTCACAGGCGGCACGCAGATCAACGCCGGCACCGTGCAACTCGGTAACGGCGGCACGGCGGGCAGCATCGCGGGCGGCGTGACGATCGGCAGCGGGGCGACGCTCGCCGTGAACCGGTCCGACGCGCTCACGCTCGCGGGCAACCTGACCGGAGCAGGCAGCCTGAGCAAGGCGGGCGCCGGCACGCTCACGCTCTCCGGCAGCAATGATCACGCGGGCGGCACGACGGTCACGGCCGGAGCCGTCGCCGTGGACGGCGTCGCACGGCTCGGCTCTGGCGGCCTCACGCTCAACGGTGGGCGGCTCAACTACACGGGCGGCGTCGGCACGCTCGCCTCGGGCAGCATCGGCGCGAGCGGCGGCACCTTCGACGTCGGCACGGGCGGCGACCTGACGATTACCACGCTGACCGGCACCGCGAATCAGCTGGTCAAGGAAGGTGCGGGCACGCTGCGGATCGCCAGTCTGCCCGCGACGTTCTCGGCCAACGCCGGCGTGCTCTCGACGGCGCAGGTGGGCACGTACTCCCTGGCCACCAACCTGGCCAATGCCGGCACGATCGAGTTCACCGGCTCCGCCACCCGCGTGAACGTCAACTCCAACCAGACGGGCGCGGGGGCGCTGCGGTTCGCCACGAGCGGGCAGAGCATCGCGGTTTCGGGTGCCAGCGGCACGGCGGCCAACCCGATCGTGCTGGCCGTCGGCTCCGGCACCGTGAACATCGGCGCCACCAGCGGCTTCACGCTGCGGTTGAACGACGCCATCAGCGGCACCGGCAACGTCAATTTCGCCGTGGGCTCCTCCGGCGGTGCCGGCGTGACCGTACTCGGTGCCGCGAGCACTTTCACGGGCAACGTCGTGGTGAACTCCTCGGCCAACGGCGTCCACCGGCTCGGCGTCACCAACGCCATCCCGACGACCGCCGGCGTGACGTTCGGCTCGACGGCAGGCTCAATCGACCTGAACGGCTTCAACCAGCAGTTGACGTATCTCGCGAGCGGCTCCTCTGGCGGAATCTACAACTCGGCCGCCGGACTCTCGACGCTGACGATCGACGGCACGACGAGCACCACCTACGCCCGGGCCATCGGCACGAGTGGCTCTGCCAACATCGCCCTCGTCAAGGCCGGAAGCAGCACGCTGACACTGAGCGGCTCGAGCCCCTTCTCCGGCGGCACGACGCTCAATGCCGGCACGCTCGTGGCGGGCAACGCGGCCGCCTTCGGCACCGGCGCGATCAACGTGAACGGCGGCACGCTCGACCTGGGATCGTTCGCGATCGGCAACGCGGTGAACGTGAATGGCGGATCGCTGGCCAACGCCGGCAGTTACTCCGGGGCCACCACGATCACGGGCACCGTGTCCCTCGGCACCGTTCCCAACTCGGCCGTCACGGTCGCCGCCGGCGGTGTGTTGCAGGGCACGCCGACGGTGGCCTCCCTGGGCGGGGCGGGCCTGGTGAGCCCCGGCAGCTCCCCCGGCATCATCACGGCCGGCACGCTCGACCCCTCGGGCGGGATCGACTTCGCCCTCGAGTTCACCGGGGCGGCGCCTGACTATGGCAACGCGGCCGCGAGCGTCAATGACGTGGTTCGGCTGACTGCCGAATCGCCGTTCCTTTCGAGCCTGACGGGGGCCAACGTGATCGACGTCTACCTCAACGTCGGCTCTTTCGCCGTGGACGATACGTTCCAAGGCGGCTTCTTCACGACGCTGTCGACGAACGACCTCCTGACGGCCCTGAGCGGAGCCACGTTCAACTTCTTCGGAAAGGCCACGGGCGGGTCCGTCACGTTCAACGGGGAAAGCTACAACCCGCTCACGAGCTTCGCCGGCATCACCGGCGCAACTGTCTCGACGACGGCCGTGACGGCAAACTTCGGCGCCGGCGATGTGTCGGGGAGCGCGATGCAATTCGTGATCGTGCCCGAGCCCTCGTCGCTCGCCCTCGCCGGCCTGGGCGCGGCCCTCGCCGGCCTGGCCGCCTGGCGGCGGCGGCGGGCGGGCTGATCCCGGTTGACCAAAGCACTTCCATCACCTCGCGCCGCGTCGATCCCCGCGGTGCGAAGGCAAACCCGGCCGGGCGGCCCCCCCCATCGCCCGGCCGGGTTCTTTTGGTTCATCCGGGTTTTCCTGCGGTTCGCCGTCCCCGGGCCTAACGCCCGGGGCTTTATGAACCGGCACGTGGCCGCGCCCCCATGAATCCCCCGGCGCGAGCCGGGGGATCCGGATGAGGGTTCATCCGGGTTTGCCGTCGGCCCGCCGTCCCCGGGCCTAACGCCCGGGGCTTCATGAACCGGCACGTGGCCGCGCCCCCCATGAAGCCCCCGGCGCGAGCCGGGGGGATCCGGATGAGGGTTCATCCGGGTTTGCCGTCGGCCCGCCGTCCCCGGGCCTGGCGGCCGGGGTGCCCGACCCCTAGGCCGGATTGTTCCAACGCATCGGGACAGTTTTTTCCCGATCCGGGAAAAATCTCACGGCGGCCTCACACAATACGGCTACCATCCGTTCCCAAGGTTTGTGAAAGTAGGCTGTTGTTGCGGCAAATCTGGACCTTCAGCGTTGCCACGGAGTTTCCACGACATGAACGTCTACGCGGCGGCCGCGTTAGCCCCATCGACCTTCGCCGAGCGAACCCGACGCCGCCAACGCTGCTGGGATCGGCTCCTCGGCGACTCGCCGGCCGCGCGGGATCTCGAATCGCTCGTGCGTCGTGCCGCCGCCGTCGAGACCACCGTCCTCATCACGGGCGAGACCGGTTCCGGGAAGGAGGAAGTGGCCCGCGCGATTCACGCGCACGGCCCGCGCAGCGACCAGCCGTTTTTGGCGATCAACTGCGGCGCGATGGCGCCGACCCTGATCGAGAGCCAACTCTTCGGCCACGAGAAGGGAGCCTTTACCGGCGCCGTCGGCCCGTCGCTCGGCGCGTTTCGCGCCGCCGCCGGGGGCATCGTGTTCCTCGACGAGATCGGCGAGATGCCGCTGGATCTGCAGCCGCGGCTCCTGCGGGTGCTGCAGCAACGCGAGGTGACGCCGCTGGGGTCGTCGGCCACGATTCCCGTCGACGTTCAGGTGATCGCGGCCACCAACCGCGACCTCGCGGCGGAGATTCGCCGGGGAGCGTTCCGCGAGGATCTCTTCTATCGGCTCAACACGCTCGAACTCGCCGTGCCGGCACTGCGGGACCGGCCCGACGACATCCCGCTGTTCATCGACCACTTCGCCGACTTTTACGCGGCGCGGATGGACGTGCCCCGCTGGATGCCCGACGCGGCCACGGTCGCGAAGTTCACCCATTACAGTTGGCCAGGGAACGTCCGCCAACTCGCGCAGACGATCGAGCGGATTTACGTGCTCGGCACCGTCCCCGACCTGGACGATGCCCCGGCCGCCGAACCGGAACCGCCTGCTGAACGGATCACGGCCGCAGCGGCGGACGACTTCCAACTCCCGCCCGAACTGCTGAACCTCGAGGCCCTGCGCCGGTTCGCCGTTCGCCAGGCCCTGGCGATCACCGACGGCCACAAGGGCCGGGCCGCACAGCTGCTCGGTGTGCACCTCAACACCATGACGCGGCTGGCCGACGAGGCGGTGCCGGAGTCGAGCCAGCGGCGGATCGGCAGACCGCGGAAGGCCCGCTGATCGCGGCCGAGCTCACGGGAAACTCGTCGGTCGCTCACGTTCCCCTCACGCCCGGACCCTATCCTTCGCGTGTCACGGGTCGACGCCGACGACGGTTCCCGCCGCCGGCTGCACGTTCCAGCGATCCCCGCCTCGATTCCCACCCCGCCCCCCTGACGGCTGCACCGATCCGGCCCCGAACCGGACCGCGTCGGCCGACCACCACCCCGGAACAGACCGGCCGAAGGCCCATCCAGGGCCGAGGCTCGATCTCCATGCTTGGACGACACATCGACCATGCCGCGCCGCGGTTCGCCGTCCGGCTTCAGCCTCGTGGAACTGCTCGTCGTGATCGCGATTTTCGCCTTGCTTCTCGGGCTCATGCTGCCGGCGGTGCAAGGGGGCCGCGAATCGGCCCGCCGAATCGTGTGCCTGAACAACCTTCGCCAGATCGGCATCGCGATGCGGGGATTCGAGGCCGTCAACGGATTCTTCGCGCCGGCCAACTCCAAAGGCACCAACGCCGTCTGGCCGCCGCACAACCCCAAGGAGCACGGCATGTTCGCCCTGCTGCTGCCGCACCTTGAGCAGGAGAGCCTGCTGACGTCGCAGGGGTACGACTACGAGCAGAACTGGGACGCGGCCGCCAACCGGCCGGCCGCCCAGACCATCGTCTCGACCTACGTTTGCGGCAGCACGCCCGATGGCCCCCGGCAGATCACCGCCGCCCGGTATCCGACGAACCCGTTGCAGTCGTGGCAGCCGGCGTGCAACGACTACGCGCCGATCGTGGAGGTCGAGCCGGTGCTCTACACGGCCCTGGGCCTGGCCACGCCCGCGCTCAAGCAGCGCCAGGGCATGCTGCCCACGAACAGCCGCACCACGGCGGCCCACGTCCGCGACGGCCTGACCTACACCCTGGCCGTCGTGGAGTGCGGCAACCGGCCCCTGCGGTACATCGGTCGCCAGCCGATGGCCGTGCGGAGCGCGAGTGCTGCGGCGCCGTGCAATTTCCACAACGACACCACGCCGGCGGCCTGGGCTGACAACGACGCGACGTTCACGCTGCACGGCGCCGACGCCGGCACCGGGTTGCCGAACTCCGTGTGCTACCACACCGACGCCACGGGACGCGTGCCGCCCGCGGGCACGACGGCCGGCGGGCGGTGCGTGATGAATTGCACGAACTGGGCGGAACCGTACTCATTCCACCCCGGCGGCATGAACGCGCTCTTCGGCGACACGAGCTGCCGCTTCCTGGCGGCGGACATCGACCCGCAGACGCTCGTCGCCCTCGTCACGCGGTCGGGCGGCGACTCGCCCGGGGACTTCTAGTTCCGGTTCATCCGGGTTTTCCGTGGGTCCGCCGTCCCCGGGCTTGACGCCCGGGGCTTCGTGAACCGGCACGTGCCCACGCCCCCATGAAGCCCCAGGCGCGAGCCGGGGGATCCGCGGGGCTGTTCGCGGGAACCCATCCAGATCACAGGGGTGGCGTATTCCACGTGATGGCCCGCAGAAATCCCTGATGAACCCTAGTTCCAGCCCGCCGCGCGGGATCACGGCGGGATCCCGGCCCGCGACTCGTCGGCCGGGACCGGGCACTCCTCCAGGTGCTGGAGCAGGATCCGCTGCAGTTCGGCGATCGTCTGCGGGTGATGGTGAACGCGGGTGTGGCTGGCGGGCACCGTGATCTCGCTCACGGCCCACGGCGTGTGGGCGCTCGACACCGGCACCACGCAGTCGTCGCCGCCGGTGAGCGAGTGATGGGCGCGTCCCACGACGGCATGGCTCGTGACCCAACACGCCGGTCGCAGCCGTTCGACCGCCTGCAGGATCGTCGCATTGGGCCGGAGCAGGTCCACGGTCGTCGGCAGCCGGCGCTCGTAGTCGGGGTGGAACGCGCCCGGATTGAGCCGCACCGCCTCCTCGTGGATCGCCTCCATCTCGGGCGGCTGCCGGACGGTCAGCGACGCCAGCCGTCCCACGCCGAGGGCCGCCAGCATCGACCCGCGATGGGGCGTGGCGATGAACACGACCCGCTTCACGAACGGCAGGGGACGGAAAAAATACCCCGGCGCCACCTGCCGCTTCATCTCCGGCCGGAGGCGGATCTCCGCGAAGGGCACGTCGGCGATCCCATCCCAGAGCGTGGTCCCGGGCTCCACCACCTGCAGCTTCGCGTGCAGGCCGCCCATGCTGTGCCCCACGAGCACGAGGTTCTGCAGGGCCGGATCGACACCCTGCGGGTCGGCCGCGCGGACGGCCGCCTGCAACTCCCGGCGCAGCACCGCCGCCACCTGCAGGAAGGAGGCGCCGGTGGGGTAGTGGAACACCCAGGGCTCGAACCGCCGGTGGAACACCGGCCAGGCCCGCAGCTCGTTGAGCATGTCGAACCAGGTGCCCTCGTCGCTGGCCAGGCCGTGGATGAAGACGACGGGGATGCGGCCCGCCCGATGCGGCTCCAGCATCTCGAGCCGCGGCTGCGTGTCGCCGCCGCCGAAGGGCTGGATGAAGCCCTCGATCCCGCCGCGCTTCGGCATGCCCGCCAGCATGTCGAGCAGGGGCGCGGTGAGATCGGCGGCCAGGTGGGGCCGCGCCGATCCGATGCGGACCGCCGCGACCTCGACCGGATTGGCCAGGTCGAGCACGGCGGCGGCGTGGTCGCGGTACGCCGGCCCGGCGAACTGGCGGAGGAAGTTTTCGTCGCCCGGCATGCGGAAGCGGAGCACGGCCGTGGCCGCCAGCGATCGCCGCTGCGGCTCGAACCGCCGCAGCGCTTCGCCCTCGGCACCGTCCGCCACCCGCACGACCACCGGCAGACCGAAACCGGGCCGCACGTGCCGCCGGGTGATCCGCCCGTCGTCTGCCTGCCCCTCCGGCTCGATCGACTCGATCGCCTCGGGGCCGATCGGCAGCGCCTTCGGCTGCCAGGGCACGAGCACGGGCTTCGTCGCCGGGCCGATCCACAGGCCGTCCCGGGTCAGCCGCCCGAGGCACCGGGCGGCCTCGAGCAGTCCGGCAAGCGAATCGGCGTAGACCTCGCCGGCTTCGCAGAGCACGGCGGGCGACTCGGGGCACGTCCAGACGGCGTTCCACGCCTCCTCGCACGAGAGGTAGTAGCCGTCCACGGCCTGGCGGCGGTGCTCCCGCAGCATCCCGCAGGAAGCCGCGGCATGGTCCCGCGCCCGCCGCAGGTGGCCCTCGGCCACGCTGTGGGGCGACACGCCGGCCGCCCGGTCCTCGCCGGCCACCGCCGGGCCCGACGACCAGGCGACGAGGATCGCGAATACTGCCGGCAAAAAACGCATTTCAGGCCCCACAGGCCCGTTGATCGACCACGAACCAGCCTCGCAAACGGCGTTTTCGGCACCTCCGGCACGCTTTCGCCATCTTGCCCGCCGACACCGGCGAACCCTCACGAAATCCTCACGGCTTTTGGGTCTCCTTTGGATCGAAAACCGTGCAAACATGCCGTTTGAAGGCGGCCCCCCCTTCCACCGTGGTTCGATCCCGATGGCTCGTCGCCCACCAGCATTCACGTTGATCGAGCTGCTCGTCGTGATCGCGATTCTCGCGATGCTGATCGGCCTGCTCCTGCCGGCGGTGCAAGGGGGCAGGGAAATGGCCCGCCGGTCCCAGTGCCAGAACAACCTCCGGCAAATGGCCCTCGCCACGCAAACGCACGAAAGCTCGACCGGCAAATTTCCGTCGCCGCGACAGAATCCCGACTGGCGGCGCGGGTCGTCCATGCAAACGAGCTACACGAACTACAGCAGCGTCGCCTCGACCGACAAGACCGGGTTCTATTCGGTCCACATTTGGATCCTGCCCCACATGGAGCAGACGCAGGTGACCCAGCTCTTGAACCAGAAGGTGGCCCAGACAAAAAGGATGCTGAATCCGCGGAACACCAATTACGACGTGTATGCCCAGGCGATGTCCATCTTCCTCTGCCCCAGCGACGGAAATCGCGGCCGCGTGATCTCCGAGAACAACTATCGCTGCAACGTCGGTGGCTCGACTCCCTACGCCGGCGCACCTTCGTCAACCCAGCAGCACGTCCGCACGGGAACGAGCAGCGACGGATTCTCCGTGGCCGGCAACGGCGCCTTCACCGCCGGCGCGGGTCTCAAGTCCAAGGACTTCACGGATGGCGTCAGCAAGACGGCTTTCTTCGCGGAGCGGACCATGGGCAGCGGCCGCAACATGGCCACGGAACTGCCGACGAAGTCCGACATCATCACCATGACGTCCCGTTCGAACACGCCCGTGCCGCGAACGACCATGTTCAACGACTGTCTCGCTGCCACGCCCTCCGTATCGTCGTTCAACTTCGGCGGTGCCGGCCGTTGGCCGAACGGCGACGACTGGTCCAACGGCTGGCCCTTCTCCGGCTATGACTCGACGCAATACAACCATGTCGCCCCGCCCAACTGGGCAGGCTGGGACTGCGGCAACTGGAGCGCCATCCCGGACACTCCCGGCGAGCATGCGATCGTGTCCGCCCGCAGCCAGCATCCCGGTGTCGTAAACGTCGCCTTCGGCGGGGCGACGGTCGTGGCGATCAATGACGACATCGATCTCGCTGTCTGGCGGGCAATGGGTACTCGGGCCGCGGAGCGGGGCGAGGTGGCGGCATCCCTTCCATGAGGAGCTCCAGGATGCATCGGGAAGGGAAAACGAGCCGTCCGAGACCGAACGCCGGCCGCTTTCGAACAGCCCGACGCGCCGCCCTGCTCCTGCTGCTGGCAACGGGCTGCTCGCCGGCGAAGGACGACGTCGGAGCGGTAACCCGAACCTCGCTCGACCTGCTGGAGGAGGGCCGCACGAAGGCGGCCGCTGGCGATTTCGCGGGAGCACGTGACGCGTTCGCCTCTGCCACGGCCATCGGGGGCCTGCAGCCCGACTTCTTCTGCGCCGCCCGCCTGGAGCAGGCGGACTGCGAGTCACGGCTCGGCAATCACGATGCGGCCCTGGCGCTGCTCGACGAACTCGCCACGGGCGCTCCGGATCTCACCAAGATCCAGGAACTGCGGGCCGTCATCCGCGATCGAAGCCGAGCGATGCGACCCGCCGCCGAGCGTCCCTGAGGCCTGCGATCGGGCGTTCATCCGCGATCGCAGGCATGCTCCTCGGCGACCAGTTCCAGGTCCGTGGCCAGATATTTCACCGTCGCCGAAGGAGCGAGGTTGAAGAAAACCCGGCCCTCGGTGGCCCATCGCGTGCCGTCGTGGAGGAACTCGGCGGTGGCCGCCCGCACGTTCGACACGGCCTCGACGTCCTCCATGCCGCCCCCTTCGATGGCCTCGAAACCGACCTCGATGGCCACCAGCGCCTTGAGTTGGCGGGTGCGGCGGTCGCGGGCGTAGATCACGTCGTCGTCGAAATCCACGTCGGCCCAGCGGAGGCCGCGCGGCTTGCCGCTGGCCGCGGCCCGCTCGATGAACCGGGCCTCGAGCAACTCCCGCTGCCGATGAAAGTCGCGCTGGGCGCGGGCCAGCCGTTCGGCGCTGCGGGCGGCACGCAGCGGCCGCGTGGCGACGGCGATCGCCACGCCCGCCAGGACGGCGATGGAAAACGTGGCCACGAGTTGGAACGTTTCGACCACGTGACTGGCTTTCCGATGGGCGGATCGACGACGTCAATAGTGTACGATCCCGACCCGCGGCGGCAAAAGTGCGTGCCGCCCGCGGCGCCAAATGGCGGGCGTTTCGCCCGCGGGACATCATGAAAAAGCCGAGTCGCCGCCGGACAGGCCGGCCCGTGGGCGCCCACCAGTCGATCGCCGGCGGGTTCCACCGGGCCGTGGAGCGGGCCGTCGAGACCGGCTGCGAATGCCTGCAGATCTTCACCCGCAACGTCAACCGCTGGGACGCGGCGGCCATCGAACCGGCCGACGCCGCGGCCTTCCGGGCGGCGGTCCGTGAGGCCGGCCTGGCGTGCGTGGTGGCCCACGATTCATACCTCATCAACCCGGCGGCCGCCGACGCCGGGCTCCGCGAGAAGTCGATCGCCGGCCTCGTCCTGGAGTTGGAGCGGGCCGAGCAACTCGGCATCCGCTGGGTCGTCGCCCATCCCGGCGCGGCCGGGGAGCAGCCTCCACCGCGGGCGGTCGCCCGCGCGGCCGCCGGGATTGCAACCGCGCTCGACCGCACGGCCGGGCTGGCCGCGGGCATCCTCGTCGAGACGACCGCGGGCCAGGGCTCCTGCCTGGGCGCCACCTTCGAGGAGATCGCCACCATCCTCGACCGCGTGGACGCCCGGGCGTCGCGCCGCGGGCGGATCGGCGTCTGCCTCGACACCTGCCACGTGTTCGCCGCCGGTTATCCCCTCGGGCCGCGGGCGGCGCTCGACGACACGCTCGCGCGGTTCGACCGGCTCGTGGGCCTCGATCGGCTGTGCCTGATCCACGCCAACGACTCGAAGCGCGAGCGCGGCTCGCGGGTGGATCGCCACGAGGCCATCGGCAAGGGCAAGATCGGCACGGCGGCCTTCGCCGCGATCATGACCCACCCGGGGCTCGCCGGCATCCCGATCGTGCTCGAGACCCCGAAGGAAGGCCGCGACGGGAAGCCGACTCCCGCCAGCGATCGCCGCAACCTCGCCCTCCTCCGCCGCCTCGCGGCGGGCTGATTGTCCGGTGCCCGCGGCCCTCGGGCGGGCCGCTCACGCCTCGGGCGGAATGTCGCTGCCGTGCGGGTCGCTGGCCTGGCCCAGTTCGGCCTCGATCCGCCGCCGGACCGCGACGCCGAGGTGATGCTCGACCCATTCGGCCGGCGGATGGAGATGGTCCGTCGGCAGTTCGACGTTCCGACCGAGCCACGCTTCCCAGAGCCGGTGCGACCGCACTACCGTCTCCGCGGCCCGCCGCCCCGGCGGTGCGAGCCGCCAGCCGTCGGCGTCGCGGGCAACCTGCCCCGTGAGCCGGAGCCAGCGGCGGGCGAGCCGGCCGCTGATCGTCGCCGGCTTCCGCGCCAGGCCCCCGCTCTCCTCCGCCCGCCACAGGGCTGCCAGCACGTCCTCGCACGCCACCCGCCAGCCGTATCTCACGGCGGCCACGGCCCGGGCCACGATGCCGTCCTCCGGCGCCACGACGGCCGCGACCGCATATTCGATTCCCAGCACCACGGCGATCGCGCCGGCCTCGTTCACCGACCAGCGCCAGGCGGCGAGATAGCCGAGGCAGGCGCCGACGACGGCCAGCGCCATGGCGAGCACCGCCACGTGATGCAGCCGCCGCACGAGGAGCTCCGCGGCGGCCGCGGGCACCACGAGCAGGGCCACGACCAGGATCGCCCCCACGGCCTGGAAGCTCGCCACGGTCGCCACCGCCGTCGCCGCCAGCAGGCCGCCGGTCACGGCGGTCACGGGGATGCCTGCGGCCCGGGCGGCGGCGGCGTCGAACGCGGTGAACACCTGCAGTTTCCAGGTCGCCCAGGCGGCGATGGAGAGCAGGAGCAGCACGGCGCCGCCGGTGACGAACGCCCGCGGCACGGCGCGGCCCGCGATGATCACCGTGTCGAAGGGCACGAACGTCAGGTCCCCCGCGAGGATGCACGACGGGTCGAGGTCCGCCCCGCGGCCCCGGGCGGTGACCAGGGCCACTCCCAGCGCGAACATCGTCGTGAACACCACGCCGGCCCCCGCATCCTCCGCGAGCCCGCCGCGGGCCCGCAGCAGCCGCGTGAGCCAGACGGTCACCAGCGCCGCGGCGATCGCGCCCGCGAACACCAGCGGTCCGCCGGCCCGGCCCCCGGCAAGCGCGGCGATCACCACGCCCGGCAGCACGGCATGGGCGATGGCGTCGCCGTAGAGGCTCATCCGTCGGACGACGAGGAGCGTGCCCACGAGCCCGCAGCCGGCCGCGACGACGGCGGCGGTGGCCGCCGCCCAGGCATGCATCGCCCAGTTCTCCGCGGCCCCCGCCGCCAGGTCGCCGATCATGCCCGGCGCCTCCGCCGATGCGGACCGAAGGCCAGCGAGACCGCGAAGATGGCAGCGGCGGCCAGCACCACCAGCGGGCCCGTCGCCAGCCCGGGCCATGCGGCGCTGGCCACGGTGCCGATCAGGGCCGCCGCCAGGCCGATGCCCCCGGCCAGGAGCAGCATCGAGCCGACCCGCTCGGTCCACAGCCGGGCCGCGACCGGCGGGATCACGACCAACGCCGTCACGAGCACGGCTCCGACGCCCGGCAGGCCGGTGACGACCATCGCCGCCACGAGGGCCGCCAGCACGGCGTCGATCGCCGCCACGGGCCAGCCCGCGGCCGCCGCGAAGGCCGAATCGAAGGCGACGAGCGTCATTTCCTTGCACAACGCCGTCACGGCGCCCACCGCCGTCAGCGACACGACCGCGAGGATGGCCGCGTCGCGGCCCGTGATCGCGGCGGTGTGCCCGATGAGGAACTGCTCGAGACCGGCGCTGCCCGCGATTCCCCAGCGCGGCAATCCGGAGAGCAGCGCGATCCCCAGCCCGAACGACACGCCGATCACGATCGCCGTCGCGGCGTCGTCCCGGGTGCGGGTGAGGCGGCGGATCGCCACGAGCGCGGCGAGCGCCGCCAGGGCCGCCACGAAGGCGCCGAGAAGGAGCACGGGCAAGTCGCGACGGCCGGTGGCGAGGAAGCCGCCGGCCACTCCCACGATCGTGGCGTGGGCGGCGGCGTCGCCGATCAGCGGCCGCTTGCGGAGCACCGCCACGCAGCCGACCACGCCCGCCGCGAACCCCACGGCGGCGACGCCCGCGGCGACGACCAGCGTGTTGTAGGACAGCCACGGCGGCATCATGACGTCCGCCCCCGCGCGGCCACGGCCCGGCCGATCTCCTCGAGCACCTCCATCGGCCCGGCGTACGTCCGCCGCAGGTTGTCGGGGGTGAGCACGGCGGCCGTCGGCCCCACGGCCACGAGCCGACGGTCCACGAGCGCCACGCGATCGAACCACTCCGCGGCCGTCCGCAGGTCGTGATGCACGACCACCACCAGGCTGCCGGCAGCCCGCAGGTCGGCCAGCACGCGGAAGATCCGCTCCTGCGACCGCACGTCCACGCCGGCCATCGGCTCGTCGAGCAGGTAGATCGCCGCCCGCTGCGCCAGCGCCCGGGCGAGGAACACCCGCTGCTGCTGCCCCCCCGAGAGCCTGCCGATCTGCCGGGCGGCGAGCTCGGCGAGCCCGACGCGGTCGAGGCACTCCCGGGCGAGTTCCCGCTCGGCCCGCCCCGGCCGCCGAAACCATCCCAGCCGACCGTAGGTGCCCATCAGCACCACGTCCATGACGCTCACCGGGAAGTCCCAATCGACAGTCTCGCGCTGCGGCACGTACCCGACGCGGCCCCGATTCGCCGCGAGCGGCTGGCCGCAGAACCGCACCGTTCCGGCGACCAGCGGGGCGAGTCCCAGGGCCGCCTTGAGCAGGCTGCTCTTGCCGGCGCCGTTGGGCCCGATGATGCCGAACAGGCACGGCTCCTCGATCGTCAGGTCGACGTTCCAGAGCACGGGGCGGCCGCCGTAGGCGACGGTGACGTCGTGAAACTCCACCAGCGGTGGCCGGCCGCCCGGTGCGACGCCCATGTCAACGATCCCCGGCGGCCAGCGCCGTGACGATCGCCTCGACGTTCCCCGCCAGCGCGGCGACGAGGGTCTCCGTGCCGCTGCCCGGCTCGCCGAGCGAGTCGGAGGCGAGCCGCCCGCCGATCACGACCTCCCGGCCCCGGGCCCGCGCGCCCTCGACGAGCGCCGCTACGTTGCGGTCGGCCACGCTCGTCTCGACGAACACGGCGGGAATGTCCCGGGTCACCAGCAGGTCCACGAGTCGATTGACGTCGTGCAGGCCGGCCTCGCTCTCGGTGCTGGTGCCCTGCACGCCCACCACCTCCAGCCCATAGGCCCGACCGAAGTAGCGAAAGGCGTCGTGCGCCGTGACCAGGACGCGGCGGCCGGGCGGGATCGAGCCGATCCGCTCCCGCACGCGGGCGTCGAGGGCGACGAGCCGGGCCGCATAGTTCTCCGCGCGCGTGCGGTAACCGGCCGCGCCGTCGGGATCGATTTCCGCCAGCGCTTCGGCGACGAGCGGCGGACAGAGGCTCCACAGCCCCGCGTCGAACCAAACGTGCGGGTCGAACAGGCCGCCGGTCGCGGGCAGGAGCCGCTCGGGCGGCAGCAGGTCGCCGACGGCCACCACCCTCCGCGTGGCGGCGAGCCGCTGGAGGAGCGCGGCCAGGCGGCCCTCCAGATGCAGGCCCGATGCGACGACCAGGTCGGCGCCCGTGAGCCGGTCGGCGTCGGCCGGCGTCGGCCGGTAGGAATGCGGATCGATGCCGGCGGCCATCAGGCATTCGACGTCGGCGCGGTCCCCGGCCACCTCGCGGACGAGATCGGCGACCACGGTCGTGGTGGCGAGCACCCGGGGGCGGCCCACGGCGCGGGCCGGCGCCGCCTCCCGACGACCGCACCCCACCGCCGCGCCGACGAGCAGGCAGGCGGCACCAGCCAGGAAGAGGGCGAACTGACGCCCCGCAATATTTTTAGAGGTTTCAAAAATCATTTTTTGACGCCTCAAAATCATACGTCCGTGGCCCTCCGGCCCGCAATGTCCCGCCAGCCGCTGCAATCGTGCGGCCGCCGCCGGCGCCGGCCCGGCGAAATTGCCGCCGGAACCGGCGCGTTGACCATTTCCCGACGCATTCTTAAGGTCAGACGGGATACGTCGGCTTCCGGGAGTCCAGCCGTGGACGAGACTTACTTCAAGCGGTTTCGCATGGAGGCCCGGCTCGACCCGTCGATGCCGGCCCCGGAGTTGCCGAGCGGCTACCGCTTCGTGCCCTGGAACGAGGCCCTGGTTGACCTCCACGCCCGGACGAAATGGCGGTCGTTCCGCGATGAGATCGACGCGATCGTGTTCCCCTGCCTGGGCGACGCGGAGGGTTGCCGGCGGCTGATGCGGGAGATCCGCAACAAGCCGGGCTTTCTCCCGGAGGCGACCTGGCTGATCGGCCGCGGGCAGGGGCCGGAGGAGATCCAGTGGTGCGGCACCGTCCAGGGCGTCGCGGAACGCGGCGGCCTGGGGATGATCCAAAACGTGGGCATCGTCCCGGGCCACCGCGGCATCGGGCTCGGGGCGGCCCTCGTCCGCCAGGCGCTCGCCGGCTTTCGCCGCTCCGGCCTGCGGGCGGCGGGGCTCGAGGTGACGGCAGAAAACTCGCGGGCCGTCCGCCTTTATCAGCGGCTCGGTTTCCGGCGCACGAAGACCGTGTACAAAGTGGTGGATTCCCCGGTCGCAGAGACGGCCGGCGTGGAACCGGCACTCTTGTAGGCGGCGCACGCGTTGAAGCAAACCCTCCATTCGGCGACGCTCGACAACGGCATCGTCCTGCTGGGTGAGTTCCTGCCGGGGGTCGAGTCGGTGGCGGTGGCCTTCCACGCCCCCGCCGGCGCCGTCCATGACGGCCCCGGCCGCTGCGGCCTGGCCACGCTCGCCGGCGAGATGTGCCTGCGCGGCGCCGGGGAGCGATCCAGCCGCCAGATCGTCGAGACGCTCGAGGGCGCCGGGATCCAGTGGTCCCAAGGGGTGTCGTCCAGCCACGCGAGCTTCGCCGGTGCGATGGTCGCCCGGCAACTGCCCGTCGCCCTGCCGGTCTACGCCGACATCCTCCGCCGGCCCCGGCTGCCCGCCGACGAACTGGAGCCGGCGCGGCAAATGGTGCTGCAGAACCTGGCGGGCGTCGAGGACGACCCCGCGCACCGCGTCATGACCGCGCTCCGCGAGATGCATTTCCCGGCGCCGTGGGGCATGCCCTCCGAGGGCGTCTCCGCCGACGTGGAGCGGCTGGGCATCGCCGCCGTCCGCGATTTCGTCGCCGCCCACGTCGGGCCGGCGGGCATGATCGTCGCCATCGCGGGCCGCATCGAGTGGGACGATTTCGTGCGCCGGGCCGCGGAATTGTTCGGGGACTGGGAACCCGGCACGGCGGCGCCGGTCGCGACCGGCCCGCGCGGGCCGCGGCTCCGTCACGTGCCCCACGACTCGCAGCAAACCCACGTCGCCCTGGCCTGGTCGGCGCCCCCCTACCGCAGCGACGAGTCGTACGAGGCGACGGCGGCCCTCGCCATTCTCGGCGGCGGGTCGAGCTCCCGGCTGTTCACGGAGGTCCGCGAGCGCCGCGGCCTCTGCTACAGCGTGTCGAGCGGCTACCAGACCCACCGCGAGTTCGCCATGGCCCTCGGCTATGCCGGCACCACCGCGGCCCGGGCCCAGGAGACCCTCGACGTCATGCTCGCCGAGATCGACCGGCTGCCCGGCACGATCACCGCCGACGAGGTCGAGCGGGTCAAGGCCCGGGCGAAGAGCGGCCTGGTCATGCAGCAGGAGTCGAGCGCGGCCCGCGCGGGCGCGATCGCGCGGCAGTGGTACCACCTGGGCCGGGTGCGCACGCTCGCCGCCGAGCTCGACCGCTACGACCGGCTCACGGTGGAGGCGATCGAGTCCTGGCTGGCGTCCCGACCACCCCGCGATCTGACCGTCGTCTCGCTCGGCCGCGAGCCCCTGGAGGTGC
>JBIPLS010000185.1:0-5618 GCA_044368305.1 Pirellulales bacterium | reverse complement strand
GTGGGCCGGCGGCGGCACCCGGGTCGAGATCGATCCGGCGCTCGGCGTGGTCGGCGTGACACCCGACGCCTGCCGGGCGGTGACGCCCGAGACCGCCGCCCGCTGGCCGCTCCCGGCCCCGGCCGCGCGGGTGGCGGCGGGAGTCGCCGTGCGGCCGGCCGTCATCCACTTCGAGCACCAGTCCGCCACCGCCACCGTGGCCCTGTCCTTGCAGCGCCGGCGGCCGCAGCTGGACGTGGCCCGCGTCACCACCATCGACCTCTCGCCCGGACGCGTGCTCGGTCGCGCCGCCTGCGACCTGCGGGTGCTGACCGGCGAGACGTACACGGTCACGGCCGCCGTGTCACCAGGGTGGCTCATCGACTCCGTGCAACTCGTGGAGCCGTTCGACTCCGCGACGGAACCCGACGACCGGGACCCGGACGAAGGCCGGCCCGTCGATTGGCAGGCCAGCGCCGGCAGCGACGGACCCGCGGAGTTGCGGGTCGATCTCCCGCTGGCGGCGACGCCCCGCCGCGGCGTCGGGCTGCGGGTCACCGGCCATCGATCAGGCGTGCGGCAGGGCGGCGAGTTCCGCGCGGCCGACATGGACATGGTGCGGTTCGAGGGCGAGACGGGCGACGGGACCGCGGTCGATTTCAACGTCGGCCCCGACGCGGTCGTCGAGATCGACGGGGCGCCGCTGGGAGTCCTGCCGATTTCCCCACGGCTTGCCCGGCTCGTCGAGCCGGGCGGGGCGCGGGCCCGTCTCCATGGAGGGGAGCGGGCCGCCGACCGCAAGGGCCGCCTGGTGCAGCGTCGTCCGCCGCTCGACGCCCGCGTCGACGTGCGACTCGTGGCCCGGGACGAGAGGCTCGGACAGGCGTTTCGGTTCACGTGCCGGCCCGAGGCGGCGGCCGTGAACTCGCTGGTGGTGCACTTCTCGGAGCCGATGGGCGACGAGTTGCAGTGGTCGCTACTCGAGCCGCGGGGCGGATCGTTGGCGGCCCGCAGGCTCGACGCCGGCGACGACGCGCGTGGCCCCGGTGCCAGGCTGCCCGGGTGCGCCGAATCCTGGCTCGTGGAGATCACGCCGGCCTTCATCGGCTCCGTGACGGTCCAAGCCAGGCGAGACGTCGGCTTTCACGAGCCGCAGCCGGTGCCGCTGGCGTGGGTCGAGGGGGCCACGGATGCCCGCGGCGTCGTCACGGTGGACGACACGGGCCGAACGCGGCTCACGGTGCGAAACCGGCGGCTGCGGGAACTTCCGCCCGCCCCCGCGGACGGCCGGCCGCCGTCTCTCTTCGAGTTCGCCTTTTCCATGCCCCAGGCCGCCGCAGGAGACGAGGCCGCAGCCGAGGTTGAGCCGGCCGTCGGGGCCGAAGCCCGTGCATGGGCGTGGAGCGAGTCGCTCGCCTGCTGGTGCCATGACTCCGGCCACTGGGAGTGCGAGGCCGACTACGACATCGAGAGTCACGGTCGCGACCAGATCGCGATCAACGTTGCCCAGGGCCATCGCGTCGCGGCGGTGCTGCTGGACGGCAACGCGGTCCCGGTGGAGTCGCTCGAAGCCGGCGGCACGATCCGGCTGCCACTGACGCCCGACCGACGTCGGTTGCGACTCCTCGTGCGGACCGTGGCGCAGGCCGGCACCGGCCCGGGGATGTGGACCGTGGATCCGATCTGCTGCGCGATCGACGTTCCGGTGCTCGAACAACGGGTCGCGGTCCTGCTGCCGCCCGAACTCGAGGCCATGGCCCTGGGCAGCGGATACCGCGCCGCCGAGCCTGCGTCCGCGGGGCTCGCGACCAGGCTCCTGGCCGCCGCGCCCGGCGGCGCCGCAACCGACGCGTCGCGGGCAGCGGATGAGGCGCCGGGTCCGGCCGCGCGGATGGCGGGGGGCTTTCGCGAGTGCCGGTTCGTGCCCGTGCCGGGGCGGCGGGCGGCGGGCATCGTCGTCGTCCGCCGCCGGCTCGTGGCGACGTGCGCGATCGTGGGCGGTTTCCTCGCCGGTCTGACGGCCCTGCGGTTCGGGCGTCGCGGCGTCGCGGGCGGCGTGCTGCTGACGGCGGCCGCCGCCGTGTTGGCCCTGTGGCTCGAGCCGCCGCTGGGCACCGTCGCCCGCGCGGCGTGGTGGGGGGGGCTGGCCGGTTGCGTCGGCGGGGCGATGGGGCTTGGCAGGCTCGGGCCGACCGCCGCCATCTGGCTGGTCGCGACCGGGGCCTGCGGCCTGTCGGCCGCCGCCGCCGAACCCATCCCGGTCGCTCCCGATCCGCTCCGCGTGTTCCTCACGCCGGGTGACGGCGGTGACGTGGCCCTCGTGCCGGAGCCGCTGTTCCGCGCGTTGATGCGGGGGGCCGCGCCGGCGGCGGTCGCGACGGTCCGCATTCGCAACTGCGAGGTGCTGGTCGAGGACGGGCAGCCGGCGGCCGGATGGCGGCTCCGGCTCGACGTCGATGCCGATGCCGGCGGCGCGATCGTGCTCGAGCAGCGGGGCGGCGAAGCCCGTTGGCTGCCGCCGGATGGCGGTGGCGACGCCGTGCAGGTGGCGGAGAACGGGCAGTCACTCCGGCTGGCGCCGCCGGCGGGAGGTCGCCAACGCGTGGAACTGCTGGTCGCTCCGGCCATCGAGCGGCGCGGTCGCCTGGAGATGGCGACGATCGACCTGCCGCCGGCGGCGGAGGCGCGGCTCGAAGTCGTCGATGCACAGGGGGCCGCGGTGGTCGCCGCGGCTGAAGCGGTGCAGTGCGACCGCAGTTCGGCTCAGGGGCCGTTCGTCCGTGCGGCACCCGTCGGCGGAGGCCGGCCCGGCTACGACGTCTCGGCCGCGGCCCGGGTGCGGCTCGTGCGGCCGATCGACGGACGCGACTCGTTGGCCTCCGGCATCGCGGAGGCGACGAGCGAGAACGAGATCGCATGGCGGCTCGACACCTGCCGCGTCCGCGGCCGCTTCGACGTGGCGGGGGAGGCGATCGTGCGGGCGGTCGTCGTGGCGGCCGATCCGCGGCTCCAGCCGGTGGAGCCGCAGGCTGCCGACGGGCAGATCGTCACGCCGCTGGGCAAGGGCCGCCACCTGATCGAACGGGTCGCCGCCGAGCCCGGCCCGGCACGGTTCCGGCTGGATTTGGAGATGCCGATGGCGGACGCCGTGGGCGTGTTCGACGCCCCGGGAGCCTGGCTCGAGGCCGCCGAGACCGACGTCAGGACCGTGCGGGTGATCGCCTCGTCGGACCTGCAGGCGACGCTCGAGACGAGCGCCGGTTCGGCGGTCGTGAGAAACTTCGAGGAGGGTGATCGCAACGACACGCTGCGGTACGAGGCGGGCCGCGGCACGGCCGCGGCGCCGGCGGTGCGGCTGTCGGCGGTGCGTCGGCCGCAGGAGCTTCGCGGCTCGCAAACCTTGGCCGCCGGAATCGCGCTCGACGGCATCGGCCTGCGGCTGCGGTGCCGGATCGACGCCACCTCCACGCCGCTCGTCGAAGTGCCGGTGGAGATCCCGCCCGGGTGCGACATCGAGCGGGTCATGCTTCGCGAGGACGACTTCGCGGCCCCGGAGGGCGGTCCGCGGTCGCTGGTCGACCTCCAGTGGACGCAGACCGCGGCGAATCGACTGACCATCTTCGTGCAGCAGCCGCGGGCGGGACGGTTCCGCCTCGAGGTCGACGGCCGCCTCACGGTGCGGCCGGAGCCCCGCGGCCGCATTCCCTTGCTGCGGGCCGACCTCGGCAGCGGATCTCCGCTCGTTGTCGTGTGGCGACAGGACGCCACGCCGGACGCCACGCCGGTGACCGTAGAGGTGCCGCCCGGCGAACCCGGACCGGCCTACGAACTGGCCGCCGCGTCGCCGCCCGCGACGCCGGGCGCGGGCGAGCCTCGGGCCGCCGACCCCGACGAGCGGCCCGCGGATCGCGTCGAACGGGCCATGGTTTCCGCCACGGTGGACGACCGCGGCCGGCTCCGCGGGCTCGCCTGTTACGACCTGGTGGCATCACGATCGGTGATTCGCCTGCGGCTGCCGGTCGGGACGCGGCTGTTCGACGTGCTCGTCGACGGCCGCGATGCGGTCGCGCGGCCGGTCGCCGAGGACGCCTGGGAGTTGGATTTGCAGGCGGCGTCCTGGCCGCGAACGCTGATGGTCGTGTTCGCGGGCGAGTTGGAGCCGGCCACAGGAGCGGGGCGGCCGGTCCGGCTGCTGCATCCGCTGATCGACGGGCTGCCCTGCCGCGAGGTGTTGTGGACGATCGACCCGCCCGCCGGCCGTGCGCTGCGGGTCGCGGAACCGGCACGGGTGCTGGATGCCGGAGCCTGGCAGGATGCCTGTCGTCTGGCCCGCGGGCGGATCGATGCGGCCTTCGCCCGCGCCCGGGCCGGCGCCGGCGACCTGGAAGCCGAGCGGCTGGCGGCCCTCGCGGCCGACCGCTTCGGCGGGCGGGCCGCGGCGCTCGAAGCCTCGTGGGAATCGGCTGTGGAGTCGGCGTTCGAGTCGCCGCTGGTGCGGGTCGTCGCGCCCGGAGACGGGGGCATCACGGTGCGGGTCGTGCGGCAGATGGATGCCGCGCTGCCGTCCCGCGCGGCGGCGACCGTGGGCCTGGTGACGATCGCAGCACTCGCCTGGTTCGCGTCGCGCCGCGGCGCCGCCGCTTGGCCGCCGTTGCGAGGCGGCGTCGAACGCGGCGGGCCCTGGATGCTCGTCGCCGCTGGCGCCGGCTGGGCGGCGCTGCTCGCGCCCGCGCTGCCGGGGTGGATCCTGCTGGCCGCCGGCGTGGCGTGGGCGGTGATGCGGCGATCGTCGCGGGCGGCGGCGGGCGCCTCGCCCGAGGATTCCCTGACGCAGTCGCTGCCCGGCCGGTGACGATTCCGGCGTCGCGGTGGAAAGACGGGCAGGCCGGGCAACCCGAAAGCGGGCTGGCCCGGCTTGGGCGCCGCCGCTAACGTCCGCCCCGCTCGGGCCAATTGGCGGCCGCTCGCGATGCCCCCGACGGCAACCGCCAGCGGCCCACGACGACGGCAAGGAGGCCGCCGCGACGACGCCCGGGCTGCATGGAGGCGAGGCAGCATGAATCGCGGACGAAGTGTCGGCCGGGGTGCCGCAGGAGCAGGATCGATCGGCCGCTGCCTGGTGTTCGTGCTGGCCTGCGTGTGGGGCGGCGGTCAAGCCCTGGCGGCCGGCTATCGCACGGCGAACTTCCTGGTCGATGCCCCGACGGAGGAACTGGCCCGCAAGATCGGCGACGCCTCCGAGCACTACCGGCAGACCCTGGCGATCGAATGGTTGGGGCGGCCGTTGCCCCGCTGGAGCCGGCCCTGCCCGATCACCGCGCAGGTGGCGCCTCATCTCGGCGCCGGCGGCGCCACGAGCTTCGTCTTCGACAAGGGCGAGGTGTTCAACTGGACGATGACGATCCAGGGCAGCGAGGAGCGGATCATCGACTCCGTCCTGCCGCACGAGATCACGCACACGATCTTCGCGAGCCACTTCCGCCGGCCGCTGCCGCGTTGGGCCGACGAGGGCGCCTGCACGACCGTGGAGCACCCCGTGGAGCGGGCCCGCCAGCATCGCATGCTGATCGAGTTCCTCACCACGGGCCGCGGCATCGCCTTTCCCGAGATGTTCGCGATGCGGGAGTATCCGGCCGACG
>JBIPLS010000052.1:0-18203 GCA_044368305.1 Pirellulales bacterium | reverse complement strand
TCCAGCTCGCGCTCGGCGACGTCGCGGACGCGGGTCTCGTCGCACATCGCGTACCAGATCGTCGGCCAGCCGGCGGCGCGGGCGTGGGCATCCACCGCCTGCCAGGCCCGCATCACCGCCTCGTCGTACGGCAACCCGCTCTCCATCTCGACGGTCGCCGCCTCGGGCCCCTTCTCGTAGCCCGCGTGCAGGCCGGCGATGCGGAGGCCGCCATAGCCGTTCGCGGGGCCGGTGAACCCGTGCTTCTTCAAGACCGCGAAGAAGGCGTCGGCGGGCTTGAAGTCCAGCAGCGGCCGGCCGTCCTTCCATCCCGAGAGCGCGATCGCGGGCCCACCGCACACCATGTTCATCCCGTAGTCCCGCAGCAGGGCCAGGGTCTGCTCGAGCCGCTGCCCACGGACGTCGGCCGGCAGCAGGTCGGGCGGCTCGAGGCCGAAAAAGCCCATGCGGAACTCCGTCGCCCTGTCCAGCACCACCGGCGAGATGGTCAACGTCACGGGCACCTCCAGGGCGGGCCCGGAAGCCCCGCGGGCCGCGATCCGGAACGTGCCCCGCCGCGTCCCCGGGTCGGCGTCGGCGGGCACCGCGACGGTGATCACGAGTTCGCGGGTGACGTCGAGGCAGTCGATCGTGCCCTGGTCCAGCGGGCGGAGCGTCTTGCCACGCGTGCGATAGGCGAGCGAATTGAAGTTGCGGCTGGCCTCGTAACGCACCTGGCGACAGCGGAAGTCCGGGGCCTGTCCCTCCGGGGCCCGCGCCCAGGCGAAATCGCAGGCCACCGGCAGTTCGGTGCCGCGGACGGCCAGACAGAACGTCACGGTCTCCCCGCGGGCGGCCCGGCCGCTCAGCCGCACCGCATCCGGGGCGGGGGCGTCGGCCGGCGGCAGCGACGTCGGCCCGACGTCCTCGTCCAGGCTCACCGGCCAGACGATCAGTCCCCTCTCGCGCCATGCGGCCGGCAGCGCGAACGGGCCGGCCGGCGCGTCCATGCATACGGCCATGCCGCGGAACTCGTCGGCCAACGCCTGCATCTGCTCGGCCCGCCACCGGGCGGCGGCTTCGTCGTCGGCCCGGTGGACGACGAGGGAGGAGATCCTGCTCCCCCAGGGATCCTGGGACTCGAAGCGCAGGGTCAGGCCGTCCGCGCCGGCGTCCGCCGCGAAGGTGATCGGCCGAGCGAGTTCCGTCGCCATGTAGGTGTCCCAGACGTCCCGGCCCACGGGCTCCACGTCCTCGAAGCGGAACAGCGCGGTGGCCGCGCCGTCGGGGCGGTCTTCGCTCCAGGCGACCCGTCCATCCACGGAGATGCTGCGGCTGGATGTCCGCGCCTGCTCGCCGCCCCAATAGCCGGAGTTCTCGTAGGTGACCGTGACGAGCTGGCGCCCCGCGGGCACGTCGATGCGGAAGTCGTGACCACCGGCCGCGCAGAAGTCGCGGATCAAAGCCGGCCCGAACGTCGTGTCGCGGGCCGCCCCTTTCCAGGGCGTACCGCCGCGGGGCCCCCAGCCGTGGCCGGCATCCTTGCGATACCCGCTGCCCTCGCTGACGCCCGTCCAGCCCAGGGCGACGCTCTGGTCGGCAGGCCCGAAATCGAAGGCCCACACGCCGGCCGGCGGGGCGACCTTGACGAGCCGCAGATCGTCGATGATCACCCGGCCGGCTGCCCCCTTGGCGCCGAAGCCGAGGTCCAGGCGGACGATGCCGTCGACGTCGATGTTTCGCTTGATGTCGTTGTTGCGGCTGCCGGCCTCGCCGCGGTACAGGCCGCCGGTGGAGACGACGAAACGCGTCTTGCCGGGGCCGAAGGTGGCCGTGGCGTTGTGCCGGTTCCAATAGCTGCTGCCGCCATCCCGCCACGCCTTGTCGGCGATGAGCAGCGTGGCCGGGATCGGCTCGGGGTTGGGGTTGGTGACGTCGAGCACCAGGGCGTCGTACCCGCGCCAGTCACCCTGGACGCGGTTCCAACTCATGTACGCCCCGTGGTACTCGCCCCGGGGGTCGAATGCGATCTCCAGGGCGGACCCGCCGTGGCTGGCCCCCTCGGCCACGAGCCGCGGCGTGCCGGAGACGAACTCCCAGGCCCGCAGGTCGGCAGCGGCCTCGAAATCGCAAAGCCGCTTGACCTCCGCGGCGACGACGGGCGTCGCGAGAGACGGCGGCAGCGCCGCCGCGACGAGCAGCAGGAGACGGCGGGTGGCGGGCGCGAACATGGGCGGCTCTCCGGGAGGCGTGCCGACTCGCCGGTCGCGGTCGGCGATGCGTCAAGATACCTGGCCTTCCGATCGCGGGCACGCCTGGCAGACGATCGCCCCGCCACGGCGGGCGTCAGAGTACGAGCCGCCGCACGTCCTGAAACCGCGGGTGCTCGGCGGACCGGCACCACTCGAAAAGGATGGCCTCGCTGGTGGTGAGCACCGCCCCTGCCCCTTCCAGCCGCCGCAGCCCGAACTCGTGGTCGATCGCGTGCCGCGAGGAAACGGCGTCCACCGCCACGAACACTCCCAGGCCCCGGGCCAGGAGATCGAGCGCCGTCTGCGCCACGCAGACGTGCGTCTCCAGGCCGGCGAGCACGACCGTCGCGGCCGTGGGCGGCAGCGCCGCCACGAACGCCTCGCTGCCGCAGCAACTGAACGCCATCTTGGCCACGGCCGGCGGCAGGCGGCCGGCGAGCGCCGGCGCCGTGGCCCCCAGCCCCCGTGGATACTGCTCCGTGAGGATCGTCGGCACGCCGAGCAGTTCCGCCGCCGCCGCCAGCCGCACGCAGCGATCGACAACCCGTTCCGCATCCGGCACCGCCGGCAACAGCCTTTCCTGGACGTCGATCACGCACAGCGTCGCAGTGGCGGGCTCGATTCGCAGACAGGACATCGTCATGGCCTCCCGGTCGGTTCGTGGGGGATCGCCGGCGGAGCCTGCGGCGGCTCCACCGTGAGGTCGAGCCGGCCGGCCATGCCACCGGCTCCGGCCGCCTTGAGCCGCGCGATCTTGGCCGCGGCCGGCGGCTCGCCCGCCGCCTCCCGGCCCGGCGCCGCGCCGAAGAGGATCCGCTGGCCTTCGCCGCCGACCAGTTCCCAGAGCCGGGCATCGCGTTCCCTCACCGGCCGCAGTTCGACCAGTCGCAGGGCTTCCCAATCCGGCCCCAAGGCGGCAGCGACCGCCGCCGCCTCGGCGACCGCGGCGTCTCCCCAGGGAGCGCCTTCCACTCCCTGCGGGCTCGACGCGACGCCCGTGACCCGCGGATACCGGGCGGCATCCGCGGCGGTGAAGTCGGCGCTCGGCAGCACGAAACCCTCGGCGTCCACGGCCAGCAGGCCGTCCTGCCAGGCCACCATCGCCACCGGCTCGCGACACTCGATCTCGACGACGGCGGCCGCGGGATGGAGCAACTCCACGGCGACGACGCGGCGGACCCAGGGGTGCATGTCGAAGGCCCGCGCGAGCCGGCGCTGCAGTTCCGGGTCGTCGAGGGGCAGCCCCTGGTCGAGGCTGGCGCCGCGCAGGGCCTCGGTCTTCACGTCGCCCTTCACCCAGTCGGCCACGCCGCGCAGCCGCACGGCGTCTGGCAGGAGGACGACGTCGGGGTGGATCCGCGTGGCGTCGGCGAATCGCGACCACAGCGCCCAGCCGGCCCCGATCGCCACCGCCAGCACCAGCACCGCGGCCAGGCCGGCGCGATGCTCGCCGGCGATCGCGGCTAGCCCGGCCCGGGGCGACTCGGTCTCCGGCGCGGGCCGGCGGCGGAATGGGGGCGGGTTCATGGGGCTGCGGGTGCCGTTCACCAGACGTCGATCTGCGGCGTCAGTTCCACGCCCAACTGATCGCGGACGCGGGCCCGCACCGCCTCCACGAGCGTCCGCACGTCGTCGCTGGTGCACCGCGGCCCGGCCACCACGTAATTGGCATGGGCGGCATACACCGCGGCCTCCCCTGCCCGCAAGTCCCGGGCCCCGGCCTGCACGATCAACGACTCCGCGGTCGAGCCGAGCGGATCCTTGAACATCATGGCCACGGCCCGCGTGCCGCTCGGCTGCTGGGAACGGCCGACGATCCACTGCTTTTGCATCCGTTTCGTGAGCTGCTCGGGTCGCTCCTCGTCGAGTTCCAGCCGACAGTCGATGACGATGCAGTCGTCGAGGTTGCTCCACCGCGATTCGAAGGCCAGCCGCGGCCCCTCGCGCACCTCCACGGCCCCGTCGGGCAGCATCACCGTCACGGACCGCACGCAGGCGCCGATGTCGCCGCCGTGTCCGCCCGCGTTGCCCACCAGCGCGCCGCCGACGGTGCCCGGCACGTCGACGAGCGTTTCCAGGCCCGACAGTCCGGCCTGCACCGCCGCCGACACCACGTGCACCAGTTTCGCGCCGGCGCCGGCCACGATCGCCGGCTTCTGGACCGCGATGCCGCAGAAGGCGGCCGCCGACAGTCTGACGATCATGCCGGGATAGCCCGCGGCGGGCACGAGGATGTTGGAGCCGCCGCCGATCACCCGCAGCGGGATCCCGCGCTCGCCGCAGCGGCGCACCACGCGGCCCAGCGCCGCGATGTCCACGGGCTCACAGAAATAGCCGGCGTCGCCCCCCAGCCCCAGCCACGTGTGGTGCGCGAGCGGCTCGCCGCACGACACCGCGACCCCCAGGTCGTCGAACGGCGTCGATGCGCCGACACCGGCGGCCGCGCCGCCGGCGGTGGGCTTGGTCTTCGGAGCCTGATGCATCGCGTGTTCCTAGGAGCCAGCCGAGCCTCCGCGGAGACCGTCCACCGCCGGAAGCCGCCGTCGGGAATTGTGCATCAGGCCGCGGCTTCCCGTCCATCCGCAAACCCGCCGGCGGCCTGCCGCGCGGGCTCGTCAGGCGGCACGGCGGCCGACCGGCGGCCGCGGAGGGTTGGCCAGTTGCAGCCACCCGTCGACGGCCGCGGCCAGACTGTGCTCGCCGTCATCCGGTCCGCCGGCAGGCCCGGAACCGAGCCGCGGCTCGCCGAGCACGAGCAGGCAGTCACGGCGTCCCAGGCCACCGAGCAGCCGATCGAGCCGCGCGTAGGCGGCCACGTCGCCGGGCTCCGCGTCCTCGGCGAGCATGGTCGAGGGCACGACGACGCAGGCGTCGCAGCGGCGCGCCAGGCTGCGGACGAGCGCGGTCCCGACCGACCGCACCCACCGTTCGTCGGCCACCACCGCGAGCCGGCCGGCCGTCAGCCGTCGCAGGCTGCGCACCGTGGCGGCCAGGGCGTGACCGCTGGTCGGGGCGTCGAGAAACACGGGCAGGTCCTGCCCGCGGTCCAGCCGCTCCATCCGGCCCGGGACGCTGCCGGCCGCCTCGATGCCGCGGGCGATCCGCTCCAGCGTCGCGCCGCACCGCAGGCCGACGGCGGCCGCGACGAGGGCGTCGGCCACGAACGACGCGGTAGGTGTCGCGACGGCGACCGGCACCGTCTCGCCACCGGCCCGCAGCAGGAAGATCTGTCCGCCGAGGTTCCGCTCCACGGGAATGGCGTGCAGGTCGCACTCCGGCCGCAGGCCGGCCGAGAGGCACGCGACGCCGGGTACGTTTCGGGTCGCCCGCCGCCGCAGCCTGTCGATCGCGGCGGATGGGGTGCCCGTCACCAGGCAGCTTCCCGGCCCGAGCATCCCCAGGATCCGGTCCGTGAACGCGGCATGGGCCCGCGTCGCGCCGTGCCGACCGCGGCCCGGGGCGAGGTTCGTGACGGCGACGGTCGCGGCCTCGACGCCGGCCAGCGACTGCCGGGCGAGCATGTCCCGCGACACCTCGACCACGGCATGCGTGCAATCGGCCGCGGCCAACCGCCCGAGCCAGCCGGCCAGTGCGGCCGGGGGCCCGTAGTCGGCGGGTTCGGGCACGGTGCCCTCGGCATCCAGGCACCCGATGTCGGCGAGCACGCCGACACGGCAGCCGGCCTCCGCGAGCACGGCGGCGGCGAGCCAAGCCGCCGTCGTCTTGCCGCTGCTGCCGGCCACCGCGATCACCTCGAGCGCCGCGGCCGGGTCGCCCGCCAGGGCATGGCAGAGCCGGGCGTGCGCCCGGTCGGCGTCGGGCACGAGGCACATCGGCACGCCCCCCGCCGCCACGATCCGCTCGGCGACGATCGCCACCGCACCCCGGCCCACCGCGCGGGCGACCGCTTCGTGGCCGTCGCCGGCGGGCGTCGTCCGCGCCACGAACACGTCGCCCGGCCGGCAGCGGTCCGGGTCGTCCTGGCAGCTGCGGGCCACGATGTCGTCGCAAGCGACGAACCGGGGCCGCTCGAGGATTCGGGACAGCCTCACGTCGCGCCCGGGGCGACCGCGCGTCGCATCACTCATCGCTGGCCTCCTGCCATCTCTGCATCGCGGCTCCTTCCCTGGAGCCGACGCGACGGATTGTCGATGCGGGCCCGGACCGGTCAAGCCCGCCTTGCCGCCCGATGCCGCACCATGGCCGGCGATCCTTCCGCAGACAGCCCGTCTTGCCGCATCCACGGCCGGCCGTGTACCGTCTGCTTCGCATGGTCGTCCACCCGCTTCCGCCGATGGCAGGTCGCGCGGTGCCGCTCGTCGCCTGGCTGGGCGACAGCAGTGCCGAGGAACTCGTCATCGCCCGCGCCATCGCGGCCGGCTTCTGCCACGTGGTGGACGGCGACACGGCCGGTGCATCCGCCGACGTCCATCCCACGGTGGCTGTGCTCGCGGCGCACGCGCCCGCCTCCTGGCCCCTGCAGGCCGCGGCCGCCGTCTCCCGCCGCTGGCCGCTGACACCGCTGGTCGCCGCGGTCACGAGCCTGGCGGATGGCCGCCGCCGCAGCGGCCCCTGGCTGCCCGGCGTCGAGGAAGTGGCCTGGCACGAATTGCCCGGCCGACTCGCCTGGTGGCTGAGGGAACTCGCGGCGGGCCGCCCGGGCACGCTGGGCTTGCCCGCCACCGCCCGGCGCGAAGAGCGGATCGGCGACTCGGCGACCCGCGTTCGCAGGGTCGTGGCGGCCGCGCGGCCGACGCCGACGGTGTCGGTGGTGAGCCAGTGCCGGACCGCGCTCGACGGCCTCGCCGACCTGGTCGCCGCGGCGGGGTTTCCGCCGGCCGGGCGGACACGGGGGCGGCCTCGGCTCGACGATGCCGGGGATCTGCTCGTCTGGGACGTGCAGCAGCCGTCCGGAACCGACCTCGCCTGGCTGGGCATGCTCGCCGCCAACCGCCCCGACATGGGGATCGTGCTGCTCGACTCCTTCCCCCGTGGCGACACGGCCCGCGCGGCGATGCGGGCGGGCGCGGCCGCCGTCCTCGGCCGGCCCGTGGGGCTGGAGGCGTTGGCGGGCACGCTCCTGGGGCTGGCTTCCGGGCCGCGCACTGCCATTGGTGCCGCCGGGTCCGCCGGATAGCATCCCCACCCCGCGGCGGCGGGCAGGAGATCCCATGGCATTCCCCTCGACCATCCCGCGCGGCCTCCTGGCGGCCATCCTGGCCTGCGGGGCGGCGGGCTGTGCGCGCCTCGCGGTCGGCCCCGCGATCGGCGTCGCCGCCCTGCAGGGCGCGACGGTCGCCCCCTGGAACAAGGCGCCCGATCTGCCGCAGCGCTCCGAGATTCGCGCCGGCCAGCTCGTGCTCCACGCCGATTTCCCGCTCGCCGAGCGGCACCGCATCATCCGCGATCTCGAGCAGCTGCGGGTGGACGTCAGCCAGGCGCTCGACATGCCGATCTCGGACGAGCCGGTGCACCTCTACCTCTTCGAGAGTCCCGAACGGTACGACGCGTTCGTCGCCCGCCAGTTCCCCACCTTCCCGGCCCGCCGCGCGTTCTTCGTCGAGACCGACACCACCCTCGCGGTGTTCGCAGCCTGGCAGGACAGGGTCGCCGAGGACCTGCGCCACGAGACGACCCACGGCTACGTGCATGCGGTGGTGCCGACGGTTCCGCTGTGGCTCGACGAGGGCATCGCCGAATACTTCGAAGTGCCGCGGGCCGAGGCGGGCCTGCATCGCGGCCACGTCGCCCACCTGGCCGGCCGGATCCTGGAGGGGACGTGGCGGCCGGACCTGGCCCGCATGGAGGCCCTGGCATCGGCCGGTGAGCTCTCCCAAGACCACTATGCCGAAGCCTGGTGCTGGGTTCACTGGATGCTGCAGACCACGCCGGATCGCCGGCGGCTCCTGCAAGACCATCTGGCCGCCATCCGTCGCGACACCGCCGCGCCGCCGCTGTCGCTCGCGCTGCGGCACGCGCCCGGGATGCCGGCCGACCTCGCCGCCGCGATCCGCGGCCACGTCGAGGCGCTGGCGGCCGCCAGCGGCCAGCACTGACGTCAGGGCTTCGCGAACACCGTGCCCCGGTCCGTGACGGCGAAGCCGAGCTTCTCGAAGAGCCGCACGGCCGCCGCGTTGGCCTCGGCGACCTGCGTCTCGGCGAGGGTCACCCCTTCCTGCGCGAGGTCGTGCATCGCCTCGGCGACCAGGTAGCTGGCGAGGCCCTGCCGCCGCCTGCCCCCCTCGATGTCCACGTGCAGCAGCCCCGCGGCCGCCACGCCCCAGGCCGCCGCGATCGGCTGCATGTCCCAGAACGAGCCGCTGCCCAGCAGCTCATCGGCGGCGTTGCGGAGCTCGTAGCGGCGCAGGGCGACGCCGGTGGTGGTCGCCGCCTCCCACCACGACCGCCGCGCGGGCTCGTCGATCACCCGCAGCGTCGTCGCCCGACGGATCGCCAGTTGCAGGCGATTCATCGGCGGACGGAAACCGGCCAGCGGCCGCCGCAGCACCACGATCCGCTCGGCCTCCCGGTATCCGGCCCGGCGAAACACGTCCTGCATGCCGGGCGACGAGTCGAGGATGCCGGGCAGGTCGGCGCCGCCGTAGAGGCCGAGGTAGAAGCCGCCGAGCGTCGGGGAACCGCCCCCCCGCGGCTGCACGACGCCGCGTTCGCGCAGGTAGGCCTCGCATCGCCGCAGCAGGCCGTCGCCGACCTCGTGCTCGGCCGGATGCGGGACGGTGACCACGAGCATCGTGGAGCCGAGCGTGGTGTCGATGCCGGTGCGGTCGGCGTTCGGCCCGAAGCCGGCATGGGCGAACCCGACCACCCGCGGCCCGTCCAGGGCCACCACCAGACCGTGCCGGTCGAAATACGGCTTGGAGAACACGCAGGCCTCGAGCAACGCCGAGGTCATCGGCTGCATGGCGGCCGGACCGAGATCCGCCGCCCGCCAGGCGTCGGCCAGCCGCGGTGGGTCGTCGTTGCGAAAACAGCGGTACTCGATCACGCCTGCGGCCCCGCGACACCGTCCGCCGCCAGCCGCACGAGGAGCCGCCCGCCCTCTTCGCGGATCTCGTGCACCGCCTGCCGCACGGTGGCGGAGACCCGGTGCCGCCCGGTCGCGACGTCGAACTGCCAGCCGTGCCACGGGCAGGTGAGCGTCGTGCCGCAGAGCGTGCCGGTGCCCAGCGGACCGCCTTGATGGGGACACAGGCCGTCGATGGCGTGGAACGTGCCGGCCACGTTGGCGATGGCCACGATGCGGCCGTCGGCCACCCGCTCGATGCTCGTGCCGGGGGGGCATTCGGCGGCCGTGGCGACCGGAATCCAAGCGGGCATGGGCGCGGCGGGTGGCGGGGTCGGGGCGTGCCGCCGGGGAACGTCACGCGGCGGGCGCGGTCAGTCTAGCCGGTTTTCGCGGGGCAGGCTCCCCCCGCCAACGCCTGTGCAGCCACCAATACTGCCCCGGCTCGCGCCGCACGGCCCGCTCCAGAAGCGACGTGTACCACTGCGACAGGGCGGTGAGGTCGGCCGTCTCAGGGCCGCCGGCCTGCGGGTCGGCGAGCCCCTCCAGCCGCAGGTCGTAGGCGAACAGTCCGTGCCGCCGCGTCGCCGAGCAGACGAGCACCGGTGCCGACGACGACAGCGCGAAGACGCCGATCGCCTTGTGCACGCTCACGGGCCGGCCGAAGAACTCGACCCAGCAGCCCTTCGGCCCCGCCGCCTGGTCGCCCAGCAGGCCGATCGCGCCGTTTTCCGCGAGCACCAGGGCCACGTCGGGCGCGCTGCCCTTCTTCGGCAGGATCCGCTGCCCGCGCGACTCGCGGAACTCGGTCACGAACCGGTCGAGCAGCGGGTTGTCGAGCTCCCGGGCCACCGAGAAGATGCGGAAGCCGAACAGGCCGAACAGGTACGCGGCGAGTTCGAAGTTGCCGTAGTGGCCCGAGAGGATCACCTTCGGCCGGTCGAGCCACAGCGTGCGGACGAACTCCTCCATGCCGTGGATCCGCAGGTGGCGGCGCCAGGTCGTCTTGTGGATCACCCGGTTGGCATGGGCGATCTCCACGATCATCAGCAGGAGATGCTCCCACATCCTCCGGGCCGTCTCCCGGCGCTCGCCGACGGTGAACGCGGGGAAGGCGGTGCGGATGTTGTCCCGCACGGCCCGCCGGCGGATGCGGACGCGATCGGCGAGCACCGCCGAGAGCCGTCGGGCCCAGCGCTCGCAACTCGCGCGGGGCAGCGACTGGACGACGCAGATCAGCACCCGCACGGCCGCATAGGCGAGGCGATCGACGCAGCGGGTGGCGAAGGGGCGGGACACGGGCGTCATCCATGACGGGGAACCGGAATGCATTGTCGCCGCCGGTCGCTCGGCCTACCAGACCGGTTCCCGGCCCGGGCCGCGGGCCTCGCCCGCGGCGGCTCACCCCGCCGCCGAGTCCCGGACCGCCAGTTGCCACACCAAAAGCCCGATGCTGACGGCGTTGAACAGGGCATGCAGCAGCGTCGTGGCCAGGATCGATCCCGTGCGACGGACGATGTGGCCGAGGACGACGGCCAGCGGAAACAGCGGCATGAATGCCAGCCCGTGCCCTGCATGGGCCAGGGCGAAGGCCGCGGCGGCGAGCCCGATCGCCTGGCCGCCGTCCCGGTCCGGAAGCCGCTTCTCCAGCCAGCCTTGTAGCACCCGCCGAAAAAACAGCTCCTCGGCCAACGGCGCGACGACCACCGCCGCGACGGCGACGATCGCCAGGGCCGCGGGGTCGCGTTGGGTTTTCAGGAGGTCGAGGATCGGGTGCTGATAGGGGACGAGCCGGTTGACCAGGTAGGCGAACCCGAGCACCGGGGCCACCACCAGCGCCAGCCCGCCGAGGGCGAGCCGCAGATCCGCGGCCGGCCGCCAGTCGCCGAGGCCGAGATCCCGCAGCGACGCTCCACGGGCGATGAGATAGGCCAGCGAGAAGGTCGTGCCCACGGCCGTCGCCAGGCAGCCGACCGCGAGACTGATGGCCAACGGCGCGTCGTCGGCCAGTCCGGCCACGCCGGCGAAGGCCACGGCGACCTGGATGAGCAGCACCTGGAGGACGTCGCCACCGCCCCAGGGCACGGGCTCCTGCGGTCGCGCGGCCACGACGGGCAGGCCCGCCCGGCGCTGCCGCACGATCCAGGCCACGGCCAGCAGGCTGGCCACGACCGCGGCGACGACCAGCGGCACCGGCACGGGGGCGACCTCCGGCACCTCGGGCAGCGTCAGATCGGCGGTATCGCTCGGCATGCGGCCCCTGCGCCAAATGTCAGCCCTGCCGCCGCGGCCCGTCGGCGGCGACGAGCACCCGGGCGGCGACCAGGTATTCAAGCCCGGACCAGACCGTGGTCGCGACGGCCGCCCAGGCGGCCCAGCCCGCGAGCGGCCCCATTCCGATACCCCCGAGCGTCGCGTCCGGCCAGGCCCGGGCGGCCAGTTCCAACGTGATCGCCGCGCACTGCAGCACCATCTTCAGCTTGCCGGACAGCGCCGCGGAGAAGTCGCGGCCGGCCCGCTCCATCTCCGCCCGCACGGCCGTCACGATCAGCTCGCGGACCGTGACCACCACGGCCATCCAGGGGAGGATCGCGGAGCCGTCGCGGCCGGCGAGCAGCACGTAAGCACCGCAGACGATCACCTTGTCCACGAGCGGGTCGAAGATCCGTCCCAGCCGGCTCACCTGGCCGAACCGCCGCGCCCACCAGCCGTCCACCCAGTCGGTGGAGGCGGCCACGAGGAACAGCCAGAACGCCGGCCCCCACGCCGTCCGCTCGATGGCCACGAACAGCACCACGGCCAGCCCGAGCCGCGCGAGCGACAGCACGTTCGGCACGGTGAGGACGCGGTCGGACGCCGCGGAACCGTTCATGCCGCGGCCCTCACCCACGCCCCACGTCGCTCACGCCCGCCAGGTCGTAGCCGGCCGACGCCACGATCTCCACGGGAACGATCCGGCCGGTGAGCGGTTCCGCGGCCGACGTCCCCGGCGCCGTCACGTAGACGGCACAGTCGATGTCCGGGGCATCCCCCTGCGTGCGGCCGATCCACACGTCCTCCCGCTCGTCGCTGGGACGATCCACGATCACGTCGAGGATCCGCCCCACCTGCCGGCGGGCGTGGTCGTGGGCGATCGCCTGCTGCAGCCGCATCAGCTCGTCGCGACGGGCCGCCTTCTCCGCCTCCGGCAGATGGCCGTCGAGCCGGGCCGCCGGCGTGTCGGGCTCGAGCGAGTAGGTGAACACGCCCACCCGCTCGAAACGCCAGCGGCGCACGAAATCCACCAGTTCCGCGAACTGCTCCGGGGTCTCGCCGGGAAAACCCGTGATGAAGGTCGTCCGCAGCACGAGTCCGGGAATCCGCTCCCGCAGCTTCCCCAGCAGCTCCTCGGTGGCGGCGCGATTCACGCGGCGCTGCATCCGCTTGAGCACCGGGTCGCTGGCGTGCTGCAAGGGCATGTCGAGATAGGGCACGATCTTCCGGCTGCCGGCGATCGTCGCGATGAGCTGGTCGGTGAAATGGATCGGGTAGAGATACATGAGCCGGATCCATTCGAGCCCCTCGATCCGCTCCAGCTCCGCGAGCAGCTCCACCAGCCGCGGCTCGCCGTAGAGATCGATGCCGTAATAGGTGGTGTCCTGGGCGACGATCACCAGCTCCTTGACCCCGTCGGCGGCCAGTTCGCGGGCCTCGCGGACGACCTCCTCCAGCGGCTTGGTGGCGTGTCTGCCGCGCATCTTCGGGATCGCGCAGAACGTGCACGTCCGGTCGCAGCCCTCCGAGATCTTCAGGTAGGCCATGTGGCGGGGCGTGACCCGCATCCGGCCCGAGTCGTCGAGGGCCCGGGCCGGCGCCGGCCGGAACACGCTCCGCTGCTCGCCCAGGCCGCCGATCAGCCGCTCGGCCGCCCTGGCGATCTCGTCCCGCGAGAAGACGCCGATCACCGCGTCCACGCCCGGCAGCTCGTCGAGCAGGCTCTCCTTCTGCCGCTCCGCCAGGCAGCCGGCCACGATCACGCCCCGCGTGCCGCCGGCTTTCTTCAGATCGAGCATCTCGCGGACCGCGGCGTAGGACTCCTGCCGCGAGGCGTCGATGAACGCGCAGGTGTTGACCACCACGAGGTCGGAACCGGCCGGCTCGCCGACGAGCTGCCACCCGTCCTCCCGCAGGAGGCCGAGCATCCGCTCGCTGTCCACGAGGTTCTTGGGGCAGCCGAGGCTGACCATCGCGAAGGTGCCGCGGCAGGTGGCCGGGTCCACCGGCCGCGCGGCCGGCATCACCGCCGTGCCGGCAGTGCACGTCCCCCCCGCGGCATCGACGATCGGCAGGCGGTGCATCAGGCCCGCTCCGCGATCAGCTTGTCGAGCTCCTGCCGCAGCTTCGGCAGGATCGCGTCGTAGGGAAAGGCGCCGAGCTCGGCGCTTCGCCGCTTGAGGTTCACGTGCGTCGGGCCGCACCACAGGCCGAGGTCCGCGTCGTCGGTCTCGCCGGGCCCGTTCACGCGGCAGCCCATCACGGCGATCGTGATCGCGTGATCCTGGGCGTAGGCCGTCATCTCCTTGACCTGCTTGGCCAATTCGATGAACGCCTCGTTCTCCACCCGCGAGCAGCTCGGGCAGGAGATGATGTTCAGCGAGGAGAGCCCGTAGTCGACCACGCTCCGCACCCGGCCGGCGGCGATGTCGGAGAGGATGGCGTTGGCCGCGGCGATCTCCTGGGGCTTGTCGGCGTTGGGCACGGTGAGCGACACGCGGACGGTGTCGCCGATGCCCCGCGAGATCAGCTGCTCGAAGGCGATCCGCGTCTTGATGATCCCGTCGGGGGGCATGCCGGCCTCGGTGACGCCGAGATGGATCGGCACGTCGGGCCGCACCTCGGCGAACCGGCGGTTCACGTCGATCACCTTCCGCGGGTCGGAGTCCTTGAGCGACACGACGTAGCGGGTGAAGCCGAGCGCGTCGAGCAGCGCGCAGTGCTCGAGGGCGCTGGCGAGCATCGGGCCGATCGAGTCGTCGGCGGCGAACTGCTCCTTCTTGGCCGGATCGACGCTGCCGCAGTTCACCCCCACCCGCAGGGCGCAGTCGTTGGCCGCCGCCACGTCGGCGATGAACTTCACCTTGTCCTGCCAGGGCTTGGTGGGCTCGTGATGGTAGAGGTGACCGGGGTTGTAGCGGAGCTTGTCGACGTGCGGGGCGACATCCAGCGCCAGGCGGTAGTTTTCCTGGAGGTCGATGGCGAGGTTGGCCTCCGTGCCCGCCCGGATCGCCGGCAGGGCGGCGGCGTCCTTCTTCGAGTCCACGGCGATCCGCACCACGCCCGCGCCGGCGGCGTGCAGGGCGTTGGCCTGTTCGAGCGTGGCCGCCACGTCCTGGGTGTGGGTGGCGGTCATGCTCTGCGGCGCGATCGGATGGCCGGACCCGATCGTGATCCGGCCGATCCGCACCGCCCGCGTCGGATTTCGCTTCACCTCGACCACACCCGCTCCTTTCGGCACAGTACCCTGAAAACGATAGCAGACCGGCGCGGCCCGGCGATACGCCCATGAAGTACGACCCGCTCCTCCATATCGTCCTCCACGAGCCGGAAATCCCGCCCAACGCCGGGAACGTGGGCCGGACGTGCGTGGCGATCGCCGCGAAGATGTGGCTGGTGCGGCCGCTGGGCTTCAAACTCGACGACTACTATCTGCGGCGGGCCGGCCTCGACTATTGGGAGGAACTCGAGTGGGAGGTGGCCGACTCGTGGGCCGACCTGCAGGCCCGGCTCGACGCGGCCGCCGCCGGCACCCGGTGGCTGTTCTCCGCCCGCGCGGCGCGGCCCTACACCGCGGTCGCCTACCGCCGCGGCGACGTGCTCGTGTTCGGCCGGGAGTCGCGGGGGCTGCCTGGCGAGATCACCGCCGCCCACGCGGACACGCTGCTCACGATCCCCTCACGGCCCCAGGTCCGGAGCCTCAACCTCGCCAACTGCGCCGCCATCGTCGCCTACGAGGCGCTGCGGCAGTGGGGCGGGTGACCGGGCGACGCGCTCCGCGCCGTGGCCGCCATGGAGCGGCAGGTGGCGGTAGTAGACCTCCAGCATCAGGGTGCAGAAGCAGGTCATGTACATCCGCCCGCCGACCGACCCCCAGAGGTCGTACGACGGATCCCAGGATCCCATCTCGCCTCCCTCCTTGCGCTGGGCCGCCGGCAGGGCGGTGACGAGCTGCGCGTTCCAGCGGTTCCAGGCATCCCCTCCCTGGTGATGGGCGACCTGCGTGATGTAGTACCAGGCGTACACGTTCTTGTCGCGGCGGGCGGCGGTGCGGTCGGGTGCCTCCGTGAGCATGGCGAGCCGCTCGACGGACCCGAAATCGATCGGATTCTCCTCGACGAGCGTCTGCAGCCCACGGACCAGCCGCGGATCGTCAGGCCGCCAGCCCAGGTATTGCCGGCAGAGCAGTCCCTCGGCCGAGAGCGCCGCCGTGACGTGGCCGGTCGCGAAGCCCGACAGGTCGCGGCGGTAGCCATACCGCGTGCCCCCGTCCGTGGCCACGTCCTCGAGAAAGGCCTCGAGCGCCGCCAGCGTCTTCGCCGGCACTTCGATGCCCGCCATCTCGGCGCTCTTGAGCGCCATCATGAACCAGCCGGTCACCGACATGTCCCCGGGATCGCCGGGCCCGTATCGCCAGCCGCCGTTCGGCCCCTGGGCCGCGATCGCGTAGCGGACCGCAGCCCGGGCGGCGGCCTCGTGGGCCGCGTCCTTGGTCATGCCGTAGAGTTCGCACAGCGCGATCGTCGCCTGGGCATGGGCATAGAGGGAGTGGTGCTGGGGCATCAGGCCGACGTCGAAGTCGCCCGTGTCGAGTTGCCCCTTCTTGAGCGCCTTGAAGGCCTTGGCGACCGCGGCCCGGTGCCGGCCGTGCTTGGGCGTGTTGCCGGCGCCCTGCAGCGCGAGCAGGGCCATCGCCGACGCGGCCAGGCGGTTCTCCTGGTTTCCGCCATCCGCGTAGGGCCCCTGCAGGCTCCACAACCCGTCCCGACGCTGCTGCTTGACGATCCAAGCCAGCGCCCGGGCGACGGCCGCCTCGGTGACGTCGCTGCCGCCGAATTGCTCCACCAGCGCTTCGCGCTGCCCCTCTTCGCGGCCCGTGAGCAGGCTGCCGACCACGGGCACCCGCGACTCGGCCACGGTGGAGCCGCTCGCGTCCTCGGTCTCGACCTGCGTCGGCGGCGCGGCGACGGGCTCCTCGACGGGCGGCTTCTCCGTCGCCGCCTCATCGACCCGTGGCTCCTCGACCGGCTCCGGTGCCGGGGCGATCTCCACGCCCTTGGTGTCGTGCACGACCGTCGAGGCGAACGACAGGTCGAGCGCCGGCCGCGGCTGCCGCTGCTGGCGCACGAAGACCAGCGCCAGCACGATGAGCACGATCGCGTGCAGCGCCAGGCTGACGGTGAGGGGCGGGCTACGGCGCACGAACTCGTCGAACCGCGACCGCAACGACCGCCACGAGAGCGGATCCGCGTCGTGGACGAGGTCGATCGTCTCGACCGGCCGCTGGTCGATGAACACGGCCCCGGATCCGACCACCGCCGCCGACTCCGGGCTCCACGGCAGGCCGCCAACGAGGGTCTTTCGCGCAGTCGGTTCGGGAACGGGGGGCGGCACGCCCCGCCAACCGGGCGGCGGAGGAGGCGGTTGGAAGGTCATCGGCTGGCCGGCGGGAAAATGGCGATTCTCGCGGGCAGGCCGGGGGACACTTTCTTTCCGGCCCGCAGGGATCTAGTATCCCAGAGTCTTCATCGGCCGGATACGGCAGATGATGACGGCAAAAACACCCATGACGCGGGGTGGAGCAGCCCGGTAGCTCGCGAGGCTCATAACCTCGAGGTCGCAGGTTCGAATCCTGCCCCCGCCATTTCACGCAAGCCCGGCCATCCATGGCCCGGGCTTGCTTGCTTTATGGCCCGCCCTCCAGGCGGGCGGCCGCCTGAAGAACCAAGGGAACCCGAGTGGTGGCCGCGGGTTCTGTCGTTTCGTGCGAGGGCGCGCTGTCCCGCGCGGACCCCTGCTGCGTCGCAAAATGCGTCGCAAGTGCGCTGCAGTCTGCGTCGCACGGCGGCGGCCCCTCGGCGGGCGTTTCCGCACTCGTGGCCGCGGTCGCCACGCCGCCGTTCACGACGTGCTCGAAGTGGTGCTCGCGGGACATCAAGTAGTGCTGGGCGGCGACCTTCGGCGAGTGTCCGAGCCACGGGGCGACGACATGGGCCGGGTACTTTTCAACCCAGTCGGTTTCGCAGGAGGCCCGGAGGTTCTGGAGGAGGCGCGGCCAGGGCTTGTGACCGGCCTTGGTAATGATTCGCTCGAGGTGCGTGCGGAGGTTCACGGTCGCCCTGGCGGCCGCCGGCACCACGAGGGTCGACCCCGGCTCCACTCGCTCGAAGGCGTCGGCTAGGATCGCCCGCAGCTCGGGGCAGATCGGCACGATCCGTACCGCGTGCTCGCCGCCGTGGTGCTCCGTCTTCTTCGCCAACACCGTCAGCCCACCCTTCTCCCAGTTGATGGCGTCCCACGTCAGCGAGCCGATCTCCGACGGGCACCGGAGGCCGGCCATCCGTGACCGGGCGACGATGAGCGATTGGGGACGAATCCGCCGCCGGCATGGGACGAGTCCGCGACGCGAACCACGGCACACGGCGACCGGAACCGCTCGTCACCGCTCCCACGCCTCGACGGCCCGTGGGTCGCCCATGGGGGGCGGTTGGCTTGCCGGGGCTGTTCGCCGCGCCACGTCTCGAGGTCGCCAATGGCCGACGCCTGAATGCGGCACCCGCGGAAGCGACCGCTACTGGAACTTCAACCGCACTGCGATTGCTCGCGGCACGCTGCCAAGCGTTGCTTCCCCGATTCGAGCCTGCTACCTTCCGGCCGGGGTTCGCGGCGTCAGCCCACTGGCCTGCGTATGACGT
>JBIPLS010000184.1:0-5667 GCA_044368305.1 Pirellulales bacterium | reverse complement strand
CATCGTCGGGCGGAAGCGCACGAAGCGGCTCGCGGCGGGGGTCGGAACGCGGTGCCATGGCGAGGGATTGTCCGCCGGTCGGCCGGTCACCGCAAGGCAGCGGCTGACCGTGGCTACACCGGCGTCTCGGGCACGGCGAGATCGAGGAGAAACTCCAGCACCTCGCGGAGCCGCGGCAGCCTGCAGCCCGCCACGGCCGCGGCCGCCCGGGCCCGCTGATCGCGCACGATCACCGCGGCCCGTGCGAAGACGTCGGCCTCGAGGTAGAGCTTCCGGGCCTCGTCGATCGCTTCAGGCACGGCCTCCGGTGAGCCGCCGGCCCGGATGGCCAGGCCGCGCAGTCTGGCGACGTCCTCCGCCGACAACCGCTCCAGCGCCAGCGCCCACATCACGGTCGGCCGCCCGCCGAGCAGGTCGCCGGCGGCCTGGCGGGCGTTCTCCAGGTCGCCCTGCCAGTCCTTGAGGTCGTTGAGCACCTGGAAGCCGGTGCCCACGTGCAGAGCATAGCGGTCGATGGCGGCGGCGTCGGACGGCAGCACCCCAGCCAGCCGCACGCCCATCGCGATGGCCGCCTCGAAGGCGGGCGAAGTCTTCAGCCCATAGATCGCCAGGGCCTCGTCGGGCGCCAGCCGCTTGTCGCCGTCCTCCCGCCACCACAATTCCGCCCCTTGCCCCTGCGCCAAGCGGACGTGGGCGTCTGCGAGCAGCCGCACGACGTCGCGGGCCGTGGTCGCATCGACGCCGGCGATGCCGGAGACGATCCGATAGCCGAGGCCGACGAGGTGGTCGCCGACATTGATGGCCACCGGCACGCCCCGTTCGCGGTGCAGCGTGGGCCGGCCGTACCGCATGGCGTCGTCGTCCTCGATGTCGTCGTGGACGAGCGACGCCTTGTGGAACACCTCGATCGCGACGGCCGCGGCCTTGACCGAATCGCGGACGACCGCGGCGTCGGCGGCGTAGCCGGCAGTCTCCGGCAGGCCGAGCCGACCGCCCGCGAGATCGGCCCGGACGGCGTCGTAGGCCGCCAGCGTGATGAACGGCCGCAGGAACTTTCCGCCGCGGGCGAGAAACTCGGCACCCATCGCGGCCGTGGCGTCCAGCGGCGCGAGGCCGGGAGCCTCCGGCGGCGCGGACAGGGCGGCGGCTATGCCGAGCCGCCGTCCCAGGGCCGCGAGCGCGTCGGGGGCGAACATCTCCGCCGCCTCACGCAACAGCGGCAGGTAGTCTCCCATCGGCGCGGCCGCGCCGCCCGCCACTCCCAGCAAGCCCAGCACCCAGTCGACGTCGAGCGCCGCCGCGGCGGCCGCATCCGCGCAACTGCACCCCGCGGCGGGCCGTGATCCGGGTCGATAGGGCACGGCTGCGACCGGGAGCGCGAAGGCCGGCAGCATCGCGAACGCCTTTTGCAGGTCTTCGAGCTTCGCGACGCCGAGGATGCCGTCGTACTGGCCGGTGAGCAGCGCGCCGATGGCGGCCACCGCCTGCGACGTCGACTGCACCACCCAGCCGCAGTCACGGGCCGCGGACCAGATGGTGGCGACGCCACAGGCCGGCCCGCAGGTCGCGGGCACGGTCGCATCGGCACCCGCGCCGGCCGCGCACGGACAGTCGGGCAGCAGCACCAGCCGCCGCCCCGCGGCGCCGGCGGCGATCCGCTCCCGCCAGTATTCGGAGACGATCGTGACCATCGTCCAGCCGACCTGGTCGTCGGTTCCTCCCGCGCGGGCCACGAGCGCTTCGGCATGGCCCCGCAACCCGGCCGCGGAGCGGGCCGCTGCCGGCATCCCGTCCGCCCGCCAGCGGGCGACGAGGTCGCTGGCCATGGCCCGCAATCGGTCGCGGAGTTGTCGCGACGCCGGGCAGGCGAGCGATTCCGGGGCCGGGGCGTTGGCGGGAGAACGGCGTTCCAGGGCAGGAGACGGATTCACGCGAAAGCCTTGGGAGGATTGCGAACCACCGTTGTTAGAACCGTCCCTGCGAACTTTGACTAACCCCCGCTGCCGGCCGGCTCGAAAAACGCGGGCAGCAGCGAGTCCACCTGGAGCAGCCCGCTGCGGGACAGCACGGGCTCGGGTTCCCGGGCGGCGAGGTGCCCCGCCGCCTCCAGCGTCGCCCACTGGCCGGCCCACTCGACCCGGGGATCGACGCCGAATTTCCGCCGCAGCCGCTCGACGTCGAGCCGCCCCTTCTTCAGGCCGAGCACGGTCTCGCGGACGAGGAGTTCGCGGGCCGTGGCCGCCAGGCCGCGGCGGATCGGCAGCCGGCCCGCCTCGACGTCCCCGAGATAGTCGTCCCAGTGGGTGGCGTTTTGGTAGTGCATGCCCGAGAGATGGCCGAAGCTGGCGACCCCGAGGGCGGCGAGGTCGGCGCCCTCCCACAGCATGTCGCGATAGCGGAACTGGACGCGCTGCGGATCGCGGACGAGCGTGTAACCGCTCGACACCACGTAGCCGGCGGCCTCGAACCGCTCGAAGGCCCAGGCCACCCACGCCCGCTTCGTGGGCCAGTCGGCGACGGGCACCGTGCCGCCGCCGCCGTCCTTCGCATCCTTGACGAACACGGTGTTGAACGGGAGCTCCATCTGGTAGATCGTCACGCTGTCGGCGCCGAGGGCGAGCGTCTTCTCGACCGTCGCCTGCCACGACGCGAACGTCTCGCCGACCATGCCGGCGATCAGGTCCACGTTCGTGCTCGGGAATCCGGCCGCCTGGATCCAGTCCCACGCCCGGAGGATCTCGGCCGAGAGGTGGGCCCGGCCGTTGGCCTCGAGGATCGCGTCGTCGAAGTTCTCGACCCCGAGCGAAATGCGCGTCATGCCCAGTGCCGCGAGGGCCCGCACCTTGGGCTCCGAGAGCGTGCCCGGCTCGCACTCGAACGTCACTTCCTCGGCGTGCTCCCAGCCGAAGCTCTCGTGCAGCCCCGCCACGAGCCGCTCCAGTTGCTTGACGGACAGGAACGACGGCGTGCCGCCACCGAAGTAGACGTATTTCAGCGGCCGGCCGGCGATCGCCCGCCGCGATGCGACCAGCGCCGCCTCGCGGGCCAGGGCCTGCGAATACCGCTCGACGTCGGCCGCGGCCACGTCGGTGTAGACGCGGAAGTAGCAGAACTTGCACCGCTTCCGGCAGAAAGGCACGTGCAGATAGAGCCCGAGCGGCGCCGCCGTGGGGGCGGCGTCGAAGGCGGCGAGCACCGCCGGCACGGCGTCGGCATGCCACCGCGTGAACGGCGGATAGTTGGCGACGAAGTAACTGCCCGGCTCGGTGGCGTCACTCATGATCCCGCCAGCGCGTCACAGCCCCCGGGCGGCGCGGAGGTCGTCGAAGTCGCGGAGGTGGTAGGCCACCTTCGCCTTGTCGAGCACGCGGCACAGGCCCCGCAGGGCGATGCCCATGCCGTCCGGACCGCTCGTGCCGCCGAACTGGCCGCCGCCGCGGACGTGCGGCTCCAGATCGAGGAACACGCCCGGAATCCCGCGCCGCTCGAGCCGCTTCGTGAGCGCCGGCAGCATGCCCCGCAGGTCGGCCAGGATCCGCTCGTGGCCGCTCGCCCCGAGGTCGGCGGGCACGAAGTTCGCGAGCTTGTCCTCCTCGACGTGGCCACCACGCTTGGCGGCCTTCACGGGCGCCTTGTAATCCTTGATGTGGACCCACCCGAGCCCCGGTTTCATGGCCTCCCACTCCTTCCACACCTGGGCCGTCGAGTAGCCCTGGCAGACGAGATTGGCCGCGTCGAACACGAGCACGAGCGCCGGGTGGTTCACGCGGCGATGGATCTCGGCGAGCAGCTGGCCCGAGCGGCCGACGAGATTGGCCTCCACCTCCAGGCCGAACGTCAGGTCGGAACGATGGCAGGCCTCGGCGATCTTCCCGAGCTGGTCCACCGTCTGCTCCAGGTGGTCCTCCGGCCGATCGTCCTTGGGCGGGTAGAAGGAGAAGCCGCGGATCAGCTTCGTCTCGAAGGCATGGGCCAGCTCGCAGGCCTTGGCCACGTCCTTGGCGAGATACTGCTTGAAGGGCACGTAGGCGTTCTTCGTGCCGTCGGCCTTGTCGAGGAGCTTCACTTTGCCGATCGGCGAGGCGATCGAGGCGACGTTGAGTCCGTACTCGTCCTCCAGATGCCGGATCTTCTGGATCTCCGCCAGCGTCAGCTTCATCACGTTCTTCACCCCCTTGCCGACGTCGATGAACCGCAGGCTGTAGTACTCCAGGCCGATCGCGGCGAGGGCCGAGAACTGCTCCACGGCGGTGAGGTGGAAGGCGGCCTCGTCGGCGAGGGCGGAGAGGAGGACGTGCGGCTGCGGCATGGGGTGAGGTTCCTGAACTGGAGGACGTTGCGAAGCCACGGATTGTAGCCACGGTGGCGGCCGGCCGCCGGGCCCGTGTTCAGAAGCCGCCCAGGTGATCGGCGGCGGGGTGGGAGACGACGATCCGCGACCGCAGGCCGCCGCGGGGCGTGAACTCGGCGAGGAGCGTCATCCGTCGCGGGCGGAGGACGGCCACGAGGTCGTCGAGGATCCGGTTGGTGACGTTCTCGTAGAAGATGCCTTCATTGCGGAATGACTGCAGGTACAATTTCAGGCTCTTGAGTTCCACGCACAGCGCGTCCGGGACGTAGCGGAACGTGAGCGTGCCGAAGTCGGGCTGGCCGGTCTTCGGGCACATGCTCGTGAACTCCGGGCAGATGTGCTCGATCACGTAGTCGCGGCCCGGGAACTGGTTCGGAAACGCTTCCAGCTGGTCGCGTGACGGCGGCTTGGTGGTGCTCATGATGGAGGAGAGTGTGCCATGAACACGCCCGCCGCGAAACCCTCCGCCGCTCCCGGCCGCTCCGCGGTCGTGCTCCTTTCCGGCGGCCTCGATTCCGCCACCGCCGCGGCCTGGGCGATCCGCGAGGGGTTTTCGCTCGCCGCGCTCTCCATCGACTACGGCCAACGACACCGCGTGGAACTCGACGCCGCCCGCGCGGTGGCCCGCGGCCTCGGGATCACCGACCATGTCGTCCTGCCCATCGACCTGGCCGCCTTCGGCGGCAGCGCGCTGGTGGACGCGGCGCTCCCGGTACCCAAGGACCGCGACGCGGCCGCGATCGCCTCCGGCATTCCCACGACCTACGTGCCCGCCCGCAACACCGTCTTCCTGGCCCTCGCCCTGGGGATGGCGGAGACCCGCGGCGCCGAGGCGATCGTGCTCGGCGTCAACGCCATCGACTACAGCGGCTACCCCGACTGCCGGCCCGAGTTCGTGGCCGCGTTCGAGCGGCTGGCGGCCCTGGCCACGAAGGCGGGCGTGGAGGGGCGGCCGACGCGGATCCTCGCGCCGCTGCAAGCGCTCTCCAAGGCCGACATCATCCGCCTCGGCCTCGGGCTCGGCCTCGACTACGGTCTCACGACCAGCTGCTATGACCCCGCCCCCGGCGGCCGCCCGTGCGGGTCGTGCGACTCCTGCCTGCTGCGAGCCGCGGGCTTCGCGGCTGCGGCCGCGGCCGACCCGCGTGTCGATCCGGCCCGCTGGGCCTGAGCCGCGGAGCCGAGCGATGCGCATCTCCGAGATCTACGCGTCGCTGCAGGGCGAGGGCCGCTACGCCGGCACGCCGAGCACCTTCGTCCGCACCAGCGGCTGCAACCTGCGGTGCACGTGGTGCGACACTCCGTTCACGTCGTGG
>JBIPLS010000183.1:0-5806 GCA_044368305.1 Pirellulales bacterium | reverse complement strand
GGGCCTGCTCGTGGCGCTGCTCCTGCCGACGTTGCAGTCCGCCCGCGAGGCCGCGCGGCGCACGGTGTGCACGGTCAACCTCCGGCAGCTGGCCGTGGCCTGCCTCGCGCACGAGCACGCGCACGGATTCCTGCCCACCGGCGGCTGGGGCGGAGCGTGGACCGGCGATCCCAACCGCGGTTTCGGGGTGCGGCAGCCCGGCGGCTGGGCGTTCAACCTCCTGCCGTTCATCGAGCAGGAGTCCCTCCGCGATCTCGGCAGCGGCTTCACGGACGCGGAGCCCAAAGCCGATCTCGCGGTCGTGCGGCTGCAGACGCCGCTGCCGATCTTCGCCTGCCCGACCCGCCGCGGCCATGCGACCTGGCCCTTCGACGCCGGCAAGAACCCGCGGCCGCTCAACGTCGCAGCCGTGCCCGCCGCCGTGCGGCGGCCCGCAGCGGTCGCCCGCGGCGATTACGCCGCCAACATGGGCGGCGGCACGTTCCCGACCAATCGCTACCGCAGCGGCGGGTCGCCCGCGACCGCCGCGGAGGGCGACGCCATGACGGATGACCAGTGGCAGACGGCGTACGGGCCGCCGCCCGACGGCCTGGTGTTCCGCCGCAGCCGCGTCCGGCTCAAGGACGTCACCGACGGGGCCTCCGGCACGTATCTCCTCGGCGAGAAGTACGTGAACCCCGCGGGGATGGCGGCCGGCACCTCCGACGACGACGACCAGTGCCTGTACTCGGGCCATGACCGTGACGTGCTCCGGGTCGGGCTCGACCCGCCGCAGCAGGATCGCAACGGCTTCGATCCGCCGTCGATCATCTTCGGCAGCGGCCACCCCGGCGGCTGCGGCATGGCGCTGGGGGACGGCTCGGTGCAGGCCGTGGACTACGCGATCGACCCGCTCGTCCACCGGGCGCGGGCGTCCCGCAACGACGGCCCACGGTAGCGCCGGGCCAGCAGCAGCGCCGCGCACGACGCGGCCAGGGCCAGCGTCGACGGCTCCGGCACCGCGATCGGGCCGCCGCTGGCACCGCCGAGCGCGAGAATCTCGCCGGCCGAGAGTGCGTCGTCGCGGAACTGCAGGTTGGCGACGAACGTCTCGCCGATTTCGGCGGAGTTGTTGCCGCCGTCGTTGAACAGGAAGAAGGCCGACGGCCCGCCCGTGTTCGCCAGATTCTGGGTCTGGAGCTGGTTGAGCGTGTAGATGGAGAATCGCCCATCGGTCTGCAAGGTTCCGGCCCGGGCAGACGGCGTCGGATCGGTCAATTCCTGCTGCACGGGGTCGCCGGCGGCCAACTGATCCCACACGAGCGTGCTGGCCGGCTGGCCGTCCACGTAGGTGGTGAACCGCGGCCGATCCGTAGCCGCGTCGAGCGACGCGACCCAGGCGATACGGTGCCACTGGTCGGCGACGACGTCGCCGCCGTAGACACCCGCCACGCCCACCGGACGGTCGGCGCCCTCCAGTCCGGCCTGGTCGCGGACGTCGATGAACAGGTCGCCGTCGGACCCCGGCGCCGTCTGAAACAGCGACATGAAGCGCCCGCTCGCACGCCCGTAGACCGCGTCGTAGGCCGACTGCCGCACGAGCACGTCCATCACGATCGTGTAGCGATTGAGCGAGTTGGCCGTCGCGTTCGTGATCCGCGGAAACTCCGCGATCAGGCCCCCCATCGGGCCGAAGCCCGACTGGTTCGGGACCCGCATCACCGTCTGCGGCGCGACGCCCGGGCTGGCGATGCCCGCCGTCCCGGTCGAGACGAACTCCACGGCGGGCGCCCCGGGCAGCCCGCCGAAGGCGGCGTAATACGGCTTGGTCCGCAGTTCGCCGAGCGTGATGGTTCCGGAAATCGGCGCGAGCGAGCCGCCGGAAAAATCCCAGCTTCCGATCACTTCGGCGGCGGCCCGCTGCGGCGGCGTCCACGGCCCGCTGGCGGCGGCGAGAATGATGAGGGCTGTGCGCGAGACGAGCGAACGGTTTTGCATGCTGGCACCTGTGACGCGCGGAAAAGGCGCGGGCACTGCACGCGGGCGGGCCGAAGGCGGGCGTCACGGAGCCGTGTCAGGCGGAGGACGAACCACGTCCCCGCAGCTGGCCCTGCCGCGGGCCAGACCGAACCCGCGGACTGCTGTCCGGGATTCCGTCGATGGGCGACACTCCGACGGTCGTCGGGGGCCGACCCATCATGCTCCGAACGGTCGCCTTCGGGACTTGCACCCCGCGGACAGCGACCTACGCCTTCACGAGCGGTTCCTGGGAGCGAAGAGTGAGAATGGATGCACTGATGAACGATTGACCGCGGGTCGCTAGGCTGAACTTCCTTCGCGGCCGCCAAGGGCGGAAGTTAACCCCTCCACGGGAGCAGCGTCAACGAACGGGCTCGGCACGGGCGTCCGCCGCGGGCGCCAGCGACTTCCTCACGGATTTTTCACGATGTCCACGCTCGACGGCCAGGGCGGTTGCGCCCCGCTTGCATCGCTGTTTTCGCGGCGGGCCTTCCTCTCCACGGCCGGGGCGACGGCCGCTGTCGCCGGAGCCATCGACCGGTCCGGCCATGCGTCACCGCCGTTGCCGGCCCGGGCAGCCAGCCCGCTCGCCGACTACGTGCGTTCGATCGACGAGACGACCCGCTGGACAAGGATCGCCGGAGGCGAGTTCGGTGCCGGGCGGTTTCTCGCAGCCGACCTCGTCAGCCAGACCTGGCGCGGCAGCGCGTGGCGGCACCAGACCGCCATCTACCTTCCGGCGAAGCTCGCCGTCGAGCGGCCGCCGCTGGTGCTCTGGGTCGATGGCGGCAGCACGCCCGAGGGCGACATCGTCCCGCCGGCCAAGAACCTGCCGATTCTCGCCGCCATCGCCGATGCCGCCGGCCTGCCGGCCGCCGTCGTCCGGCAGGTGCCGAACCAGCCGCTCCATGGCGGCCGCCGCGAGGACGACCTCATCGCCCACACGTTCGAGCAGTTCTTTCTGACGGGCGACGCCACCTGGCCGCTGTTGCTGCCGATGGTGAAGACGGTGTCCGCGGCGCTCGACGCCACCGCCGACCTCGCCCGATCGGAGTGGGGGGTGGAGATCGACGGCGCCGTCGTCGCCGGCGCCTCGAAGCGCGGCTGGACGAGTTGGCTGGCGGCCGCCGTCGAGCCGCGGGTGCGCGGGCTCGTGCCGATGGTGATCGACATGCTCGACCTGCCGCGGCACATGCGGCTGCAGGTGGAGAGTTTCGGTTCGCCTTCGGAAGCCCTCCACGACTACGTCTCCCGCGGCCTGCACAGTCGGCTCGACACGCCCCGCGGCCGCGAACTGATGGCGATCGTCGATCCCGTGCGGCATGCCGCCGCGATCACGCAGCCCAAGATCCTCGCCCTGGGCACGAACGACGAATACTGGCCGCTGGAATCGCTCGGCCTCTACCGCCCGCAGCTCCAGGGGCCGACCTGGGTGTCGTACGCGCCGAACGCGGGCCACGACCTGCCGCCGCTCCGCGTCGCGGCCCACGTGGCGGCGCTCGCCCGCCACGTGGCGGGCGTCGAGCGCTTGCCGGATTGCACGTGGGACTGCGACGTCGAGACCGGCACCTGCTCGCTCACCGTCGACCCGCGGCCCGCCGCGACGAAGCTGTGGACGGCCGCGAGCGGCACCCGCGACTTTCGGCAGGCGACCTGGGCCTGCCGGCCCGCGGTGCTGGCCGACGGTCACTGCCGGGAACGGCTCGACCGCCCCGCCGCCGGTTTTCGTGCGGCCCTGCTCGAGTGCCGCTACGACCGCGGCCCGCTGCCGCTCTACCTCTCCACCGCGCCGCTGGTCGTCGCCGCCGGCTGATCGCGGCGGGCGGCCAGCGCCACGAGTCCTCGCCACCGGCGGGATTGCCCTTGGGCCTTTCCGGACTCGCCGGCTACGCTTCCGGCATGGAACGCCCGTCCACCATGCCGGCCACCGCCCAGCGTGTCGTCGGATTCGACCCCGGCCTCAACGTCACCGGCTACGGGGTCGTCGAGTGCCACGGGGCCCAGGTGCGGCTCGTCGAGGCGGGCACCGTGCGCTCGAAGGGGGAATCGCTCGAGGATCGGCTGCATGCGATCCACGCCGGCGTCCGCGAGGTGCTCGAGGCCTTCCGGCCCGACGCCATGGCGATCGAGCAGGTCTTCGCCCACGCCCGATTCCCCAAGACAGCGATCCTGCTGGGCCACGCCCGGGGCGTGATCTGCCTGGCGGGCGTGCAGGCGGGCCTCGCCGTGCACCACTATCTCCCCAATCGCGTCAAGGGCACGCTGACGGGCTCCGGCCACGCGGGCAAGGAGCAGGTCCAGGCCGCGGTGCAGCGCGAACTCGGCCTCGCCGCCAGGCCGGAGCCGGCCGACGCCGCCGACGCCCTGGCCGTGGCCCTCGCCGACTATCACCTCCGCCTCCGCCCGCTCCTCTTCGGCACCGCGATCGTGCGGGTCAGGAGCGGCCGCGCATGATCACCCGCATCTCCGGCACGCTGGAACGCGTCGACCCCGGCTCCGACGCCGTCGAGATCTCGATCGGCGCGGTGGTGCACGAGGTGCTCGTCACCGAGCTCGTCCGCCGCGGCCTGCAGCAGAAGGTCGGCCAGCCCGTCGTGCTGCACACCATCGAATACCTGGAGGGCAATCCCGGCCGGGGCAATCTCGTGCCCCGCCTCGTCGGCTTCCTGTCGGAGGTCGAGCGGGAGTTCTTCGACCTGGTCTGCGAGGTGGACGGTGTCGGCGTCCGCAAGGCGCTCCGCGCGATCGTCCGCCCCGTGGGAGAGATCGCCACGGCGATCGAGGAGCAGGACGCCAAGGCCCTGTCTGGGCTGCCCGGCATCGGCCCTTCGACGGCCGAGCGGATGATCGCCAAGCTGCGCCGCAAGATGCCCAAGTTCGCCCTGCTCGTGGCCCGCGAGAGCCCGGGCGAGGCGGCCGCCGGCGACGTGCTCTCCGAGACGTTCGACGTGCTGCGGTCGCTGGGCCACTCCGACGCCGACGCCCGCCGGCTCGTCGACGCCCTGCGGGCCGAGAAAAAGAAGCCGAAGGACGTGCAGGAGGCGCTGGAGGTGATCTACCGGCAGATGCACAAGCCGCGGGCGTGACCGATCGGGTAGGCTGACGCGCCATGGAATCCTTTCGCGAGCCCAGCATCCAGGCCGCCGACGACGCGCCCGCCGAGGATCGCGCCCTGCGGCCGCAGCGGATGGAGGAGATGGTGGGCCAGCGGGCCGTCCACGAGCGGCTCTCGATCGCCATCGACGCCGCCCGCAAGCGGGGCGAGACGCTCGGCCACATCCTCCTCGACGGCCCGCCCGGCCTCGGCAAGACGACCTTCGCCACCTGCATCCCGCGGGAGCTCGGGACCACGCTCCAGATCGCCAGCGGGGCGGCCCTGGCGGCCCCCAAGGATCTCCTCCCCTACCTGACCAACTGCTCCGAGGGCTCGGTCCTGTTCATCGACGAGATCCACCGCCTGCCGATCGCGGTGGAGGAGTTCCTCTATCCCGCGATGGAGGATTTCCGCATCGACATCACGCTCGGCGACGGCGTCGCCGCCCGCACGATCAACATGCCGCTGCGGCCGTTCACGCTCGTCGGGGCGACGACGCGGGCCGGCCTGATCTCGGCTCCGCTCCGCGACCGGTTCGTGATCCGCGAGCACCTCGACTACTACACGCCCGCGGAGCTGGCCGAGATCGTCCGCCGGTCGGCGGTGAAGCTCTCGATGCCGATGGACGACGCCTCGGCCGACGAGATCGCCCGCCGCAGCCGGGGCACGCCCCGGCTGGCCAACAACCGCCTCCGCTGGATCCGCGACTTCTCC
>JBIPLS010000051.1:0-18979 GCA_044368305.1 Pirellulales bacterium | reverse complement strand
GTATCTCCTCGCCGAGATGTTCGCGGCCCTGTGGGAGCGGGAGGGCTGGCCGCGCCGCGACATGACGGCCGCACATTACGAGCGGCTGGCGGCATGCGTCGGTGCCGCGGACGCGTCGGCCACCGGTATCACCGACTATCCCGGGGGCGTGCGGGTCTCGGCACGTGCCGGGATGATCACCGCATTCCGACACCCGCAGGCCGGAGTCCTGCGGGTTGGAGACGGATGCGATGCCTGACCGGCGACGGTTCGATGGGCGTCGGCGTCGCCATCCGCAACCGTCCCCGCGGTTGTTTCGTCAGTGGCCGCCGGTCGCCAAGTCCTGCGCGCGGTAGCCGCCCTGGGAGCGGAAGTAGGCCCACAGCAGTAGGTAGCAGGCCAGCATGAATCCCGGAAACCAGGCCATTTTGGCGAGCGTGTCGAATTGGCCGGCCGTGTTGGCCGCGGCGAGCGCCGCCTTGGCGTCGGCCGCCCCCACGGTCTCGGCCTTCTGGGGGTCGATGGCGTCGTAGGTCAGGCCCATGTAGGGCTTCTCGACGAGCACCCGGGCGGCGGTTTCCGGGGCACTGCGCCGCAGTTCGGCACTGGCCGTCCGCTCCTGCAACGCGCCGATGAGTGGGAATCCGAGCACCCCCACCGCGATCATCCCGATGCCGGAAATCGCGTTCAGGGTCAGGGCGCCCCCCTTGGGACACTGCTCTGCCGCCACGCCCAGCATGGTCGGCCAGAAAAAGGTCTTGCCGATGCCGTAGAGCGTGGCCGCGCCGAAAATTGCCGCGAGCCCCGCGCTGCCGGTCTTGGAGAGGGCGAGCAAACCCAGGATTGCCATCACCGAACTGGCGATCAGCAGTCCGATGGGAGACAGGCTGTGCACGATGGGGCCGGCAAAGAACCGGAGGACCATCATGATCGCCGACGTATAAACGAGAACCCATCCAGGATTGAACCCGGCCGCCTCCATCGGCTTTTCCATGAGGCCGCTGATCCAGCCGTCGGTGCCGATCTCGGTCGTTGCCAGCGGCATCATGACGATGATCAGCAGGGCCAGGATCGACCGGCCGAAACTGCCCGTGTAGATTCCGAGCGCGGCCGCCACCGCGGCGGCCAGCGCCACTGCAATCCAGACGTTGAAGTGAAACACCTCGGCCAGTTGCAGGAAGATCAGGCCGAAGCCGACCAGGGCCCCGAAGGCGCCGAACTCGGCGAGCATTTCCCGATAGCTCACGCCTGCTTGTTCACGCTCGCTGCGGGGGAACGTGACGCCCGCCAACATCACCAGGTAGATCACGGCGGGGATGGCCACGATGCCCAGGACGATCCGCCAATCACCGCTGCGGGCCGTCTCGGCGAGCATGATGGTGATGATGCCGGCGATGACGAGTCCGCCTGGCCAGCCGGCGTGCAGAATGTTCAGCCATTTCGTCTTTTCACGATTGAACATCGTGGCCACGACGGGGTTGATGAAGGCCTCGACGGTGCCGTTCCCGAGTCCCAGCACGATGCTGCCCCAATAGAGAAGTTGGTAGCCCTCGGCCTGGGCCGCCGACAACTGATCCGGCGCGACGCCCTGAACGGCCCCGTAGGCCATCCACGCCATCACGAGGTAGACGACGTAGCACAGGAAAGAGAAGAGCATCGCCACCTTGTAGCCGATGCGATCGATGACCAGACTGAACAAGATGATCGAGATCGCGAACGGCCAGACACCGGCGCCCTTGAGTGCGCCGATGCCAACCTTGTCGATGCCAAAATCGTTGCCGAATCGCACGTCGCAGAGGTACATGCGCGTGAAAAAGGCGAACGACGTGGTGATCAGGGCGATGAAGCAGCCCCAGAAGACGAGTTGCTGCTGTTGCGATGCGCCCGCCGGCGAGTTTTGAACGCGGTTCATGCTGCACCGGCTCCTGTTTGCCCAGGCCACCGCCGGCACAGGTGGCGGTCCAGTGGCAGCCCCCCGTCGGCGATCGTGGTCGACGGCGGCACTATAGCAAGGGCCGCAGGCTGGGGGAACCGCGGGTTTCCCGGGGGCGATGCGGTCTGCGTGGCGGCTTGACCCGCGCCCGCGACAGGCCTATTTTCCCGCCCGCGTTCCGGCTCCCCCCGGCCACCCTCGCGCCGCTCCGCGCCCCGCGTTCGTGAAATCGCTCGCCGACTTTCTCTGGACCCTCGTGCGCTGGGCGCTGCCGCTCACGGTGGCCGGCGTGATCGTCGCGGGGGCGATCGGCTCCGGCCGGCTCGGCGAGGTGATCCGCGGCCGCATCGAGGAGCGGCTGCGGCAGGATTTTCCCGCGGTCGCCGTCCACGTTCAGGCCGCGGCCGTCGTTGCCGGCGAGGGGATCGTCGTCCGCGGCATCTCGTTCACCGACCCATCGGCACCGGCCCATCACCGTCAATTGGCCTGGATCGATGAGTTGAAAATCGCCTGTGGCACGGACCTCGCCGAGCTCACGGGCGGGAATCCCCGGATCACGGGCGTGCGGATCCGACGGCCGGTCGTGAACGCGCGCCGCGCGGCCGATGGCCGCTGGAACCTGGCGCGACTCGCCATGCGGCCGACCACCGCGGCTCCGGTGCCGGTGACCGTCGAGGACGCCACGCTGCTGCTCGAGGACGAGCCGTCGCGTTCCCGGGCCGCGCTGCGACAGATCGAGGTGGCCATCGACCCGCCGGCGGACGGCGCGGGTGGCGGGGCGGCGGTCCGCGGAACTTGCTCCGGCGACCTGTTCGACCGGGCGGCCTTCGAGGGGCGACTGGTGGCGGCGACTGGGGCGTGCGAACTCTCCGGCACCGTCGCCGCGATCGAGGTCTCGAAACGGCTCGTCGCGGCGCTGCCGACGGTGCACGCGAAGGGGCCCGGACGGTGGCTCGCGGGCCTGGAGGGCAGGGTCGACCTCCAGTGGCGGGTCGCGGGGTCGTTGGCGGCGGCCGACGCGCTCGACTTCGAGGCCACCGGGCGGCTGGAGTCCGGCCGGTTCGAGCACCCGCGGCTGCCCTTCGCCGTCAGCGACGTGGTGGCGGATTTCACGGCCAACCGGCAGGGTTTCCGCTGCGAGCGCCTGGAGGGCCATTCCGGCTCGACGTTGCTGCGCGGCTCGGGCACGCTCGCCGGCTGGCACGAGGCGGCCGACTTCGACATCGCCCTGGAGGCGGAACGGCTCGTGGTCGGCCGGCACTGGGAGAGCCTGCTGCCCGAGTCGCTGGCCATGCACTGGAGCCGGCTGCTGCCGGCCGGGGAGGTCGACGTCACCGCCCGCGTCGCGCGGCGGCGGGGCGTGACCGAGCCCGACGTGGCCCTGCGGTGCCGCAACGTGTCGCTCACCTACTACCGCTTCCCCTACCGCCTCGACCGCACCGTCGGCACGGTGACGTTCAAGGACGACGCCATCGCCATGCACCTCACCGGTCAGGCCGGCGGTCACCCCGTCGAGGTGGAGGGGCAGCTGGCCCGCGCGGCCGGCCAGACGAGGGGATTCGTGGAGGTCCGGGCGGAGCGGATGCAGATCGACGACGCCCTGGTGGCCGCGATGCCGCCGCGGAGCGCCGCCATCGTCCGCACGCTCCGCGGATCCGGCAGCTTCGGCTTCGTGTTCCGCCACGAGCGGTCGCCGCAGCTGGCCGGCGGCCAGGCCAACTCCCTCGGCATCCGCATCGTCCAGGGTAGCCTGTGCTACGCCGGCTTTCCCTACCCGCTCACCAACGTCTCCGGAATCCTCCGCATGCACAACGGGCGGTGGACGATCCACGACGTCGTGGGCACGAACGACACCGGCGTGGTCCGCTGCTCGGGAACTCTGGAGCCGGTCGGTGTGGATGACGGCGCACTGACGCTCCACCTCGTCGGCCGGGACGTGGTGCTCGAGCCGGAATTGCGCGACGCCCTGCCGCCCGGCATGCAGCGGATCTGGAACGACGTCGATCCGCGGGGCAACACGGAGTTCACCGCCACGATCCGCCACGGCGTCAAGGCCCGCCGCACGGACGTCGAACTCACGGCGACGCCGGTCGGCGACACGGTCTCGATCGAGCCGGCCTGGTTCCCCTATCGGCTGGAGCGGCTGCGCGGCCGCCTGACGCTCGCCGGCGGCCGGCTGCTGTTCGAGGACGTGCGCGGCGTGCACGATCGGACGACGGTCGCGGCTCGGGGAACCTGCCAGTTCACGCCGGACGGCGGCTGGCGGGTGTCGTTCGAGAGGCTCACGGCTGACCGGTTCCGCGCGGATCACGACGTCCTCCAGGCGCTGCCGGCGGGGCTCCGGCAGGCGGTCTCGAGCGTCGGCCTGAAGGGGCTGCTCTCGCTCTCCGGCGCGATCGACATCTATTCCACGGCCGCCGTCGCCACGGTGCTGCCCGACGGCCGCACCGCATCCGTGCCCGGCCCCGCGGCCGCGGCCTGGGACCTGAATCTCGACGTCGAGCAGGCATCGCTCGACGTCGGCCTGCCCGTGGAGCACGTGCATGGCGGCATCCGGCTCCGTGGCCAGAGCGATGGCCGGGCGTGGCACACGATCGGCGACATGGCGATCGACAGTGCCATGTGCGCCGGTGTGCAGCTCACCGGCGTGAGCGGGCCGCTGACCATGGATCCCGGCGGCGTCCGCTTCGGCAACGCGGCCGCCGGGCCCGGCCAGCCGGTCGGCCGCCGCCTCAAGGCCCAGGTCGCCGGTGGCACGCTCCTGCTCGACGGCAGCGTGGCGGCCGCCGCCCCCGGCGGTTTCACCCTGGCCGCGACGCTCGGCGATGCCGACCTCGAGCGGATCGCGGCCGACGTCACCGGTGCCACGAACCGGTATCGCGGCCGGGTGTTCGGTGGCGTCGAGGTCACGGGATCCCGCGCCGGCCGTCACTCGCTCGCCGGTCACGGCCAGCTTCGGCTGCGCGACGCTGACATCTACGAACTGTCGGTGATGGTGGCGCTGCTGAAGATCCTGCGGGTGAAACCGCCCGATCGCAACGCCTTCGGCACCAGCCTGGTGGACTTTCGCATCGAGGGCCCGCGGGCCTATCTCGACACGATCGAACTGTCGGGCGACGCGATCAGCCTGGTCGGCGCCGGCGAGATCGACTTCGACTCGAACATCAAGCTCACCTTCCGGCCGATCATGGGCGACGCCGAGACGCAACTGCCGGCGATGAAGCGGCTGCTGGGCGGGGCGGGCGGCCAGTTCATGCTGGTCCACGTGGACGGCACGCTGGCCGATCCCATGCCCACGACCGAGGCCTTCCCGACGCTCGCCGCCGCGTTGCAGAAACTGCAGGCCCGGCGCCGCGGAGGGGAAGGGGATCGGACGGCCAGGCTGTGGGAGCCGATGCGATGACGCGGGCCGGACGGAAGCCTGGTAAAGTGGGGATTCCAGGCCGGCCGCGGACGTGTTCGGCGCGGGCCCCGGGAGTGATCAACCGATGAACTTCGTGAAGATGCACGGTGCCGCCAACGATTACGTGTACGTGGACTGCTTCCGCGAGACGTCGCCGCCCGACCCGGCCGCCCTCGCCCCGCGGATCGCCGATCGGCATCGCGGCGTCGGTGGCGACGGCCTGGTGCTCGTGCAGCCCTCGGAGGTCGCCGCCGCCCGGATGCGGATGTTCAACGCCGACGGCAGCGAGGCCGAAATGTGCGGCAACGGGGTGCGCTGCGTGGCACACCTCGTCGTCTCCCGCGGGCACGCGCCGGCGGGGCGGGTGACTATCGAGACGGGCCGCGGCGTCCTCGCGCTCGACGTCGATCGCACCGGCCCGCGGACGTCCCGGGTCCGCGTGGACATGGGCCAGCCGCTGCTGGAGGCCGCGGAGATCCCGGTCGCGGGAACGGGGCGGGTGATCGACGCGCCGTGCCCGGCGCTCGGGGACCGCGAGGCCTGGTGGGACGCCTGCGGGCTCGACCCGCGGATGACCTGCGTGTCGATGGGCAATCCGCACGCCGTATTCTACTGCGGCCAGGTGGATCGAGTGCCGCTGGAACGGGTCGGGCCGATGATCGAGACGCATGCGATTTTCCCACGCCGGGTCAACGTGCATTTCGTGGAGGTGCTGGCGCGGGATCACGTGCGGATGCGGACCTGGGAACGGGGCAGCGGCATCACGATGGCCTGCGGCACGGGGGCCGCCGCCGTGTGCGTCGCCGGCGTGCTGACGAGCCGGACGGATCGCCGGCTCGCCGCCGACCTGCCCGGCGGCCGCCTCGACCTCGCCTGGGATCCCTCCGGGCACGTGCTCATGACGGGTCCGGCGGAGGAGGTCTTCGCGGGGACGTGGCCCGACGGTTGAAGCGGTGCGGGCGGGGGCGGCCCCGGGAAGGAAGCAGAGCGTGAGGATCAGTTCCCCATTCGCGATCGGCGCCTGGTCGCTCGTCTCCACGGCCGGAGTCCGGCACTGGATGGGCACGCTCGACTACAAGGCCGATTTCGGCGATCCGACGGTCGATCCGGTGCATCCCGCCTATCGCGGTGCGAAGATCTACGTGTTCTGGCACGAGAACATCCTCATTCCGCTCTATCTGCGGGGGCACTCGAACATCTCGATGCTGCTCTCGCGGCACTGGGACGCGAACATCCTCGACCGAGTGGCCCGCATGATGGGCTTCGGCGTGGTGCGCGGCAGCACCTTCCACGGTGGATCAACGGCCCTGCGGGAGTTGGCGGGGCGGGCCGCGACCGGCAACCTGACGATCACACCCGACGGCCCGCGCGGGCCGCGGCGGCGGCTGGCCGCGGGCTGCGTGTTCCTCGCGAGCACGCTGCAGATTCCGCTGGTGGCGATGGGCCTGGGGTATCAGCGGCCGTGGCGGCTCGGCACCTGGGATCGCTTCGCGATCCCGCGGCCCTTCACCCGGGCCCGCGCGATCGTGAGCCGGCCGCTGGCGATCCCGCCCGCGCTCGACCGCGACGGCATCGAGGCGCACCGGGCGGGCGTCGAGCAGCTGCTCGCCCACCTCTCCGACGCGGCCGAGGCCTGGGCGACCGAGGGCATGCGGCGGCCCGGCGAGCGGGTGGTGCGGAAGGAGCCGTCCCGCGTGGCACGGTGGGCGGCCGCCGTGCCGGGTCCGGTCGGCGTGCCCCTGGAGTCGGAACTATCGCGGCACGGACTCGAAGCTGCCGGTCGTTCCGCCGCCTGACGGGAGACGAGGTTCACGGCCGGGCGGGAGCCGCACCCTGCAGCAGGCGTTCGAGATCGTCGAGCCTGGCCCGCAGGCGACGGATTTCGTCCCTGGCGGCCGCGACCGCGGCACCGTCCACGGGACGCTCGGAGCGGTACGACCGCGGCGAAGCGGCGGGGGCGAAGTCCGCGGCCGCGCCGACGGGCGGCGCGGATCGACCCCCGGTCGCGGGCTGATCGTCCACCAGCGCCCGCTCGAGCGGCGCGTCGAGTGACTGGAGCACCACCTCCGCCTTGTGGGCGGCGCCACCCGGAAGCCGGTACTCCAGGGAAACCGGCCTCCCCACGGGGCCGCTCGTGACCAGGTCGGTCAGATGGTCGGGCGAGTGCACGGGCCGTTGGTCGAGCGCCACGATCACGCTGCCGGGAGGCACGCCGGCCCGCGCCGCCGGAAGATCCTGCACGACGCCGATCACGTAGGCACCCTGCGCGGCCGGCAGTTGGAACCGCGCCTGCGTCTGCTGGTCGATCGGCACGGTGCGGACCCCCAGGGCCGTGCGGCCACGCGGGGCCGGGAGCGCCGCAGCGGCCGGGGCAGCCGCCCACTGGCCTGCGGCCGGCGCGATCCGCGTCGCCGGCGCGGCACCGGCCGCCGGGGGCGGCAGGAACGCGGGTGCCGTGGCCGGCCCCGGCGGCACCGCCGGCGCCGGAACGCTCCCCGCTCCGGGCGCGGCCCAGGCCGGCACCGGGATCGATTCGGGCTGGGGGACGGTTCGGGTCGGCGGGGCCATCGCGGGGGAGCGGGAGAGTTCCGGTCCGGCGGCGGCCCGCCCGTCGCGGGACGGCGGGGAAGGCCGCGGCATCGCCATCAGCCGCACGTCCTGCACCCCCTCCGCCCGGGCGATGGCGACGTCGACCGTCTGGCCCGCGGCGATCGCCGTCAGTGCCTGGGCCGCGTCGTCCGCATTCCGCAGGACGGTGCCGTTGATGGCCCGCACCTCGTCTCCCGCACGGATGCCGGCACGTGCGGCCGGGCTCTCCGGCAGCACTTCCGCAACCATCCAGCGGCCGGGCTGCGGCGATTCGTCGATGACGATGCCCAGCCAGCCGTTGCCGGGCAGCGCCGCGGCGCTCGCCGCCGCAACGGGAGCGGCGTTGGCGGGCGGCGCGGACGTGGCGGGCAGCACGATCGGCTCACCGATCGAGATTTCACCGGGCACGAAGGCCGGTGGGACGGCGTCTTCCGCCCCGGCCGAACACGTCCAGGCGAGGAGCAGCGTCAGCGACCCGGCCGCGATCCGGAGCCGCCGCGCCGCGGACGCCGGGCAACGCGGGGCAACCCAAATCGAAGGCGCGTCGTGCATCGTGCAACTCCGGCGATCCGTGCCTGACCGCGTGCGGACGAGGCCGTCCGGTCACCGCAACTGCGCACAGTATAGGAGATCGCCCGCCGCCCGAAACCAGCCGCTGCAGAGCGGCTGTTTTCCGGGTTTTCGCCGGCTGCCGGCGGCGCCGAAGGCGGTGAACGCATGCCGTGGCGCGCAGCCCGCGGCGCGAATGTCGCTCTTCGTCGCGCCGCACGACGAAGGTTTGACAGCACTGCCAGCACTCCTATACTCGCGCCGCGATCGTGATCGGACGATGCGATTGCGAGGATGCAGGCAGCGATTCGGCACCGCGGGCGGTATCGCCGGAAGTTGGTCGCCGCCCAATGTGGATGGATCCATGGCGAAAGCAGTCGACGTCGGCGTTGCCGCATCCAGCCGCGATCTCGCCGCCCTGGTGCGGGAATCGTTCCGGCGGCGGATCGGCGGCGAGCGGTTCGCCGTCTGGTTCGGCGACTCGGCGGTCTTCGAGTGCGATGCCACGGGCGGATCGCTGACGGTCACGATCGGGGCCGGCTTCCAGCAGGAGTGGCTGCGGCGGACCTTCCAGGCCGACCTCGAGACCGCGACCGTCGAGGCCTGCGGGCGAAAGCTCCGCGTGGCCTGGCGACAGGCGGCGGCGGAGCCGGCGGCCGGGTCTGCACGGCCCCGTCCCCGGCGGGCCGCGACGCCGGAACCGGCTGCCGCGCCCGTGGCTGCGGCGGGGCGGCGGCCGTACTCCGACCTGGCGGACTTCGTCGTCGGTTCCAGCAATCGGATGGCCTTCGGCGCGGTCGAGATCGCCGCGTCGCGTCCCGGCGAGATGTCGCCGCTGGTGATCCACGGCCCCACGGGCGTCGGCAAGTCGCACCTGCTCGAAGGCATCTGCGGCCGGGCCCGCCAGCTGCATCCGGGCATCAGCGTCGTGGCGCTGTCGGCCGAGCAATTCACGACCGGCTTCCTGGAGGCGCTCCACGGCACAGGGCTGCCGGGATTCAGGCGCAGCTGCCGATCCGCCGACCTGCTCGTCGTCGACGACATCCAGTTCTTCGTGGGCAAGCGGGCCACGCTCGTCGAGTTCCAGCAGACGGTGGACGCGCTGCACCGCCAGGGGCGGCAGATGGTGTTCGCCTGCGATCGCGAACTCGACGCCCTCGGCGGCCTCGGTCCCGACCTGCTGGCCCGCCTCCGCGGCGGCATGAACGCCCGCATCCTGCCGCCCGACTACGAGGTGCGGCGCGGGATCGTGCAGGCGATCTGCGGCAGGCGCGGCCTGGCCGTTCCCGACGACGTCGTCCATTACGTCGCCACGCACATGACGCGTCATGCCCGCGAGCTGTTCGGCGCCGTCAATCGCCTGGAGGCCGCCAGCCTGATGCTGGGGCTGCCCGTGTCGAGCGGCATGGCGGAGGAGGCGATCGCCGACCTGGTGCGGTCGAGCGCCCGGAGCGTGCGGATCGCCGACGTCGAAAGGGCCGTCTGCAAGGCCTTCGGGATCGACGCGGGCAGCATGCAGTCGCCGCGGCGATCCCAGGCCGCGAGCCACCCGCGGATGCTGGCGATGTTCCTGGCTCGGCGGCACACGCGGGCCGCCTTGGCGGAGATCGGGGCGTACTTCGGCCGGCGGAGCCACTCGACCGTGATCGCGGCGCAGCGGACGGTCGCGGGCTGGATCGCCAACCGGGAGCCGATCGTCCTCGCCGAAGCGCCGTGGGACGTCGAGGAGGCGATCCGCCGCGTGGAGGACATCCTCCGCGCCGGCTGACGCCGCGGGCGTTCAGCGGACGCGCTCTTCGAGCGTCGACTTGTAGCGGACGCTCGACTGCGGGCCGCCGAAGCCCACGACGCGGCGGTCGATGCCCGTCTTGCGGCTCGTGACGCGGCCGGCCTGGACGTCGAAGGCGATGGTGCCGTCCCAGATCCGCTCGAGCAGCCGGGCTTCGAGTCGCGGGTCGTCCACGGGGGTGAGCACGGTGGTGTCGACGCGGATCGTCGCCACGCCGTCGCGGACGTCTTCGAGCCGGTAGCGCAGCCGCGTTCGCACCGCCTTGCGGCCGGCCCCCGGGGCCTCGACGACCACTTCCTGCGGGATCGTCCATTCGGCGCCGGGCGCCACCGGATCGTCCGGCAGCGGCACGACGACCAGGTCGCCCGTCGCCGCGGGCGGGCAGGGCCGGAGGTCGCGGCGGTCGAGCACGCGGCCGGCCGGGTCGATCAGCATCCGCGAGAGCGTCACGCCCAGGCTCTGCCGCACACCCTCGTATCCCGGAGGCGGATCGTCGGCGCCGGCGCTCGCCCAGCGGACCTCGCCCCTGTCGCTCGTCCGCGAGGTCATCACCACGTCGTCCACGGAGTGCTCGAGCGTGGCCCGGCCCGCCGCGTCCACGGCCACCACCCGCCAGGTCTTGCACGAGTCGGTCATCGTCTCGACCGTCTGCGTGACGCCGTTCATGGTCGTCTCGGTGAGCGCCCGGTGGGCGACGTCCATGTCGATGCGATCGCCGACCTGGAACCGGTAGCGGAGCCGCACCGGCTCCGCGGCCCGGCTCGCCGGCACCGCCTGCGACCAGGCGGCCAACGCCGCCACCGCGATCATGGTTCCGCGCATCAACGACCTCCTGTCGTTCGCGGTTCGGCGGCTCGCAGGCCGCCGCCCCAGCCGAGCTTCTCCCGGAGCGTGCGATAGTAGCCGTGGTGGCTGGTTTCCACCAAGGTGAATCGGGGTACGGCCCGGCGGACGCGGACGACGTCGCCGGCCCGCAGGCCGGTCACCACTTGGCCGTCCACCACGCACGCCGAGCCGGGGTTGGGCCGGGGCACGGCCAGCTCGTATGTCCGGGCCGCCGATTCGACCACGGTGCGGTTCGTGAGGGTGTGCGGGTTGAGCGGGGTGAACACGAAGGCGTCGAGGTCCTTGCGGACGATCGGCCCGCCGGCCGAGAGGTTGTAGGCCGTGGAGCCGACCGGCGTGGAGACGATCAGCCCGTCGGCGCGGTAGGTCGTCGCCAGTTCGCCGTCCACGACGAGCCGGATCTCGATCATGGAGAACGGCGGTCCCGCGAGGATCGACGTCTCGTTGAGGCCGAGCGCCCTGTGGGCCACGGTGCCGCCGCGGACGATCTCCGCCTCGAACATCAGGTGCTCGACGAGACGAAAGCGGCCGGCCGCGATCTCGTCGAGTGCGGCGGCGAACTCCTCGCGGGAAAAGCCCGCCAGGAAGCCGAGGGTGCCGAGGTTCACGCCCAGCGCCGGCACCTGCTCGTAGGCCATCCAGCGGGCGGTCCGCAGGATCGAGCCGTCGCCCCCGAGGACGACGACGAGGTCGGGCGGCGGCGTTGCGCCGTCCCGCAGCGGCCCCCGTCCCCAGTCGTCCCGCGGGGCGATCCGCACGGCGGCCTCGTGGCCCCGCGCCGTGAGCAGGTCCGCGACGCGGGCCGCCTCCGCCGCGATGCCCGCGAGTTCGTCCGGGCCGACGATCGCCACGTGCAGCGAGCCGGTGACGGCCTGCTGGGGCCGCAGTCGGGAGGTGGGGGAAGACGTGGGCATGGGGACAGCGCGCAGCCGGAGGCGTGCGGCAAGGCGGCGGTTGAGGAGTTTCGGCGGTGGCGGCGGCCGACGGGCCGCGTCAGGGGTGGGCCGCCGCGTGGGCGGTGGCGGCAGGGTGCGGTTCGCGGCCCGCGAGCCGCCGGCATGTCGCGGCGATGCCGGCCGCGTCGAGCCCGAGCGCCGCCAGCAACTCGCCCCGTTCGCCGTGCTCCACGAACCGGTCGGGGAGGCCGAGCCGCACGACCGGGCCGAGCGCCGGACGGGGCTCGCCCAGTTCCAGGGCCGCGGCCTGGGCGTCGTTCACCAGTTCGAGCACGGCAGATCCGAAGCCCGTCTGCAGGGCGTTCTCCTCGACCGTCACGGTCCAGGGAGCCGCCTCCATCCGCTCGAGCAGCAGCGCCGTGTCGAGCGGCTTCACGAAGCGGGTGTTGACCACCGCGATTTCCAGGCCCTCGCGCCGCATCTGGGCCGCGGCGGCGATCGCCTCGCCGAGGAGCGTGCCGCAGGCGAGGATCAGGCCGTCGCCCCCCTCGGCGAGCTGCTCGGCCCGGCCCAGCTCGATCGGCGCCCGCGGGCCAGGCTGCCGGTCCACGACGGCCTTCGGGTAGCGGATGGCGACGGGGCCGTCGTGGGCCAGCGCCCAGTCGAGCATCGCGGCCAGGTCATGCTCGTCGCCCGGCGCGAGCACGGTCATGTTGGGGAACAGCCGCATGTAGCCGAGGTCGTACGAGCCGTGATGGGTGGGGCCGTCGGGGCCGGTGAGGCCCGCCCGGTCCATCATGAACACCACCGGCAGGTTCTGCAGGCAGACCTCCTGGAAGACCTGGTCGAACGACCGCTGCAGGAACGTGCTGTAGATGTCCACGATCGGCCGGCAGCCCGCCTTCGCCTGCCCGGCCGCGAAGGCCACGGCGTGCGACTCGCAGATGCCGACGTCGAAGAACCGCGCGGGGAACTCCGTCCGCACCTTCTCCAGCTTGTTGCCCTGGCACATCGCCGCGGTCAGCACCGTGACCCGTGGGTCGCGGCGGAGCGCCACCGCGATCGCCTCGGCGGCCGCGTCCGTGTAGGCCCGGGACGACGACTTCTTGATCGACACGATGCAGTCGTCGTCGTCGCACTCGAACGGGGCCGGCGTGTGGAAGAAGACGGGGTCGGCCTCGGCCGGCTTGAACCCGTGCCCCTTCTCGGTGAGGACGTGGAGGAGGATCGGCCCCTCCTCGTCCCTGACGAGTTCCAGGTAGCGGATCAGGTTCGGCAGCGAATGCCCCTCGACCGGGCCGAAGTAGCGGACACCGAGCGCCTCGAAGAGGGCGCCGCCGTGAAGCGTCGTCTTGATCGAGTCCTTGACGTTGACGAGCATCCGCTCGACCGACTCGCCCACCATCGGCACGCCCTTGATCAGCTCGCCGGCCTGGCTCTTGATGCCGCGGTACCAGGGGTTGGTGCGGATCACGTCGAGATATTCGGCCAGCGCGCCGACCCGCGGGCAGATCGACATCTTGTTGTCGTTGAGGATGATGAGGAGCCGCTTCTTGAGGAAGCCGGCGTTGTTGAGGGCCTCGAATACGATGCCCGAGGGCAAGGCACCGTCGCCGATCACCGCCACGCTGTGCCGGTCCGTCTCGCCCCGCAGGTCGTCGCCGCTGGCCAGGCCGAGTGCCGTGGAGACGCTGCAGCCGGCGTGGCCGGTCATGAACAGGTCGTACGGGCTCTCCTCCGGATTGGGATATCCCATCAGACCGCCGCGGGTGCGGATCGTGCCGAAGCGGGCGAAGCGGCCCGTGATCAGCTTGTGGGGATAGATCTGGTGGCCGGTGTCCCAGATCAGCCGGTCGCGGCTGAAGTCGAAGACCCGGTGCAGGGCGAGGCACAGTTCGACCACGCCCAGGTTCGAGGCGAAGTGGGCGGTGCGGGTGGTCGCCACCTCGCACAGGGCCCGCCGCATCTCGGTGGCCAGCCGCTCCAGGTCGGCCATGGACAGGCCGGCCAGGTCGCGCGGCGAATGGATGGAGGGGAGGATGTCGGCCATGATGACGGTGCGCTCCTGCGTCGCGGCTCGGTTCGGTTTCAATGGTCGCGGGTGACGATCCAGCGTGCCAGGCGTGCCAGTGCTCCGGCGTCCGCGCCCAGGGGCGCGACGGCCGCCGCCGCCGCCGCCGCGAGGTCGTGGGCCCGCCGCCGGGACTCCACCACCCCCAGCGCGGTCGGGAAGGTGAGCTTGCCGCGTTCGGCGTCCTTGCCCACCCGCTTGCCGACGGCCGCCTCGCTGCCCTCGGCATCGAGCAGATCGTCGGCGATTTGGAAGGCCTGGCCGAAGGCGGTGCCGAAGGCGGCCAGCATCCGCAGGCGCTCGGCATCGGCCCCGGCGGTCAGGCCGCCGAGTTCGAGCGCGGCGTGGAACAGCATGCCGGTCTTGCGGCTGTTGATCCGCTCCATCCAGGCGACCTGGGCGGCCGCGGGGGTCGTCTGCAGGCCGGCGACCCAGCCGCGCTCCATGGCCAGGTCGTCCATCTGGCCGCCGACGAGCCCGCAGGCGCCGGCGGCCCGGGCCAGCACCGCGCACCCGCGGGCCGCGACCGCGGCCGGCATGCCCTCGGCCAGCGTCTGGAAGGCCAAGGCCTGCAGCGCGTCGCCGCAGAGGATCGCCGTGGCCTCGTCGAAGGCCCGGTGGCAGGTGGGCCGGCCGCGCCGCAGGTCGTCGTCGTCCATCGACGGCAGGTCGTCGTGCACCAGCGAATACGCGTGGATCATCTCCACGGCGACGGCGGCGGGGGCCGCCGCCTCCCAGTCGCCGCCGCAGGCCCGCGCCGCCCAGAGGACCAGGGCCGGCCGCAGCCGCTTGCCCGGGGCGAGGAGCGCGTACCGCACCGCCTCGATGAGCCGCGCCGCGGCTGCGGGGGATGCCGTCACGCCGGCGTCGAGCCGCGGCTCGATGAACCGACGCACCTCTTCGAGCGCCTCGAGCACCCCGGCATCCTCATGGGCGGCGGTGGTGGCGACGATGGAGGCGGACACGCGTATCCGGACGAACGCCGGCCTGCTGGCCAATCCCCACGCGCCGGGCACGACGGCCGATGGGGAGCGGGGACGAGGGCTTTTTCCCCGAAAAAGTCTAGGCTTCGCCGGGGTCGTCGTCCATCCCGGGGAGGCTCCGCGGCCGCTGGTTCTTGCCGCGGGGCCGGGGCGGGCGTGGCGATGCGGCAGGCGGGGTCGAGTCTGCGGGCTGGGCCGCGGAGGGTTCGAGGATCGGTCGGCCTTCCTCGTCGATCCGCACCAGCACGTTCACCCGCTCCTCGGCGGCGGCGAGTTCCTCGTGCAGACGGCGCAGCAGCGTCACGCCCCGCTCGTAGGCGTCGATCGACTCCGAGAGCCCGAGGCCGCCCGACTCGAGGCGGGCCACGATGTCGGCGAGCTGGTCGAGCGCGGTCTCGAAGTGCCGCTCGGCCGCGTCGTCGCCGGTGCGGGATGATTCAGGGGCGGGGGGCATCGATCGCGATCCTTTCCAAACGACTCCAGAGCCTGCCGTCGGCGAGTTGCGTCACCAGCTCGTCGCCGGCGCGGAGCCCGGCCACGGAGCGGAGCGCCGCGCGGTCGGGGGTGCGGATGGTCACCGACCAGCCGCGGGCGAGGAGGTGCAGCGGGCTGCCGGCTTCGAGTCGTCCCGCCGCGGCGGCCAGCCGCTCGCGGCCGCGGGCCACGGCGGCGCCGGCCAGCCGCCGGAGGCGGGCGGCCTGCTGGTCGACGGCGAGCCGCCGGTCGCGGACGAGCCGCGACGGATCGGCGAAGATTCGCGAGCGGGCAAGCTGCACCACCCGCTCGCGGGCAAGCGCCAGCCGCCGGCCGAGCCCGCCTTGGAGACGCAGGCCGAGCGCGGCGACGGCCGCGGCCACCTGCGGCCCGTCGGGGGAGACGCGAGCGGCGGCGTCGGTGGGCGTGAGCGCCCGCATGTCGGCGGCCAGGTCGGCGAGCGTGACGTCGATCTCGTGGCCCACACCCGAGACCACCGGGATCGGGCTCCCGGCCACGGCGCGGACGAGCACCTCCTCGTTGAAGGCCCACAGATCCTCGAGGCTGCCGCCGCCGCGGACCAGCGCGATCACGTCGACGGGCGGCGCGAGCCGCGCGGCCGCGGCCAGGGCCGCGGCCAATTCCTCGGCGGCGCCCGCGCCCTGCACCCGCGACGGCACCACGATCACCTCGCTCCCCTTCCAGCGGGCGAAGAGCGCGGTGAGAAAGTCGGCGATCGCGGCGCCGGTGGGGCTCGTGACCAGGGCGATGCGGCGCGGGAAGGCGGGGATCGGCCGCTTGCGGCCGGGGGCGAAGAGCCCCTCGCGGTCGAGCGCGTCGCGCAGGCGGCGGAGCCGCGCCTCCAGGGCGCCGGTGCCGAGCGCGTGGAGGCGGTCGATCGTCAGCTGGTACGTGCCCCGCGGGGCGTAGACCTCGAGCCGGCCGTGGCAGACCACCTGGAGCCCGTCCGCGGGGTCGATCGCGAGCTGCGCCGCCGCGGCCCTCCAGATCACGCCGCGGAGCAGGGCGGCGTCGTCCTTGAGCGACAGGTAGACGTGTCCCGACGAGGCCCGTGTCAGGTTCGACACCTCGCCGGCGACCCACACGTCGGCAAACCGCGTCTCCAGGTGCTCCTTGACGCGGGCGGTCACCTCCGACACGCTCATGGCGTCCGGTGGCGGGCTGCGGCGGTCGGCGTCGAGACGAGCGGCCATCGCCCCGCAATGTACCACTTCCGCCCCGGGCCGGTTCCTGACAGGGGGCGTCCTCGCGCATGGCACAATCCACCGCCCCTTCCGCGCCGCCCGCGACCCCGCCGCGCGGCGCACTGCTGGTCGTGTTCCTCACCGTGTTCATCGACCTGCTCGGGTTCGGCATCGTGCTGCCGGCGATGCCGCGGCAGGTGCAGCCGATCCTCGACGCGCTCGGCGTGTCGCCCGTGGCCCGCGGGGCCGTGATCGGCCTGCTGTTCTCGGTGTTCTCGCTGATGCAGTTCCTCTTCAGCCCGCTCTGGGGCCGGGTTTCCGACCGCGTCGGCCGCCGACCCATGCTGCTGCTGAGCCTGGCGGGGTCGGTCGTGTTCTACGCCGTCTACGGCTATGCCGTGAGCCTCACCGAACCGGGGCCGATGACGCCGGCGGCGGCGAAGACGGCGCTGGCGCTGCTCCTGCTCGCCCGCATCGGGGCCGGCATCGCGGGGGCGAGCGTCAGCACCGCGGCGGCCGTGATCGCCGACTGCACCACGCCCGAGAATCGCGCCCGCGGCATGGCCCTGATCGGCATCGCCTTCGGCGGCGGCTTCACGCTCGGCCCGCTGATCGCCTGGTGCGGCCTCCGGCTCTTCGGCCGCCAGCCCTGGGGCGTCGGGGCGCTGGCGTCGCTGCTGTCGCTCGCCGCGTTCCTGCTGGCGGCCGTCGTGTTCCGCGAGACGCGGCGGCCGGGGAGCAGGTCGGCCAAGAAGCCGCCCAGCCTCGCCCGCACCACTGCCGTCCTCTCGATGCCGGCCGTGGGCGGCCTGGTGCTCGTCTACTTCCTGGCGATCTTCGCGTTCGCGAACTTCGAGGCCTCCCTCGCCCGGCTCACGAAGTCGGCCTTCGGCATGGACGACGACGGCAATTTTCTCGTGTTCGCGCTCATCGGGTTCGTGCTGCTGCTCGCCGGCGGCTGCTACCGGCCGCTGGCGAAGCGGTTTGCCGAGGGCACGCTGCTCGCCGGCGGGGTCGGCCTGATGATCGTCGGTCTCGGCCTGGTGGGGTTCGTGGCCTGGGCCGTGGGCCGGGGCGGCGGCGGGAACGGGTTCGAGAGGCTGTTTTACGTCGCATCCGCGCTGGCGGTTGCCGGCTTCGCCTGCGTCAACCCGTCGGTGTCGGCGCTGATCTCGAGACGGACCGACCCCGACCGGCAGGGCGAGGTGCTGGGTGTGAACCAGTCGTTCGCGTCGCTGGGCAGGATCCTGGGTCCGCTCGCCGGATCGATTCTCTACGACGCCCATGGCTCGCACGCGCTGCCGTTCGTGGCGGCCGTGGTCACGCTCCTCGGCGTGGCGATGATCCTGCCGCGGGTCGCCCGGGCCACCTAGCCACAGGGGGCGGGCGATGCGCGGATCGGAGCCAGTGGCCGTGCCGCCGGGCGTGCTGGTCGTCGGGCACGGCACCGCCGATCCGGCGGGCGCGGAGGAGACGCGGCGGACGGCGCGGATGGTGGCCCAGCGGCTGCCGGGCGCCGCGGTGGAACTCGGCTTCCTGGAGCGGCTCGGCCCCTCGGTCGCGGAGGCGGTCGCCCGGCTGGCAGCCCGCGGCTGCCGGGTCGTCGTCGCGGCGCCGTTGCTGTTGTTTCGCGCGGGCCACGCCAGCCGCGACCTGCCCGACGCCCTGGCGGCCGCCGCCGGGGCGCACGGACTCGCTGTGCTGCAGGCGGAGCCGCTCGGCTGCCACCCGGCGATCGTCGAGCTCTCGCGGCAGCGGCGCGAGGCGGCGGTCGCCGGTCGGCCGCCGGTGGACGCGGCCGCGACGCGGCTGGTGGTGCTCGGCCGTGGGGCGAGCGATCCGCGGGCGGTGTGCCAGCTGTGCAGACTCGTGCTGGCGGTGAGCGCGGGGCGGCCGGAACCCGCGGCCCTGCACCTCGGCTTCGCGGCCGCGGCCCGGCCCCCGCTCGCCGCGGCGCTGGCCGCGGCCGCCGCGGATCCGGGCGTGCGCCGGATTCTCGTCCAGCCGCACCTTCTCTTCGCCGGCCACGTAGAGGGTCAGGTGGATGCGGCGCTGGCCGACGCCCGGGCCCGGCGGCCCGACGTCGAATGGCTGCGGGCGTCACGGCTCGGGGCCGACCCGGCGGTCGCGGCGGCCGTCGTGGATCGGGTGATCGCGGCGGCGCCGGCGCTTCAGGAGTGCTTTTCGTAGGCGGCGAATGACGTCTCGCCAAGGCCGTCGCGACTCGTCACAATGAAGGGGTCCGTCGCGTCGCGACGGGGC
>JBIPLS010000182.1:0-5919 GCA_044368305.1 Pirellulales bacterium | reverse complement strand
GTGGACCTTTCGTGATGTGAGAGAGCGGCTCGTGATGGGAACGCCGGCCAGGTAGTGTACAGATGTACTGTATTCCGTCAAGTCCGCCGGCGGCCGGGATTTCGAGCTGCTGCGGGCCCGGTCCGGACGGGTTGGCTGTCGAGGCTTGCCGAACGGCCGGCCGGTGCGGCAGATTGGCCCGCGTGGTCCGTGTTGCCCTCGCGCGTGTCGGAGCCAAATGATGCGATATGCGGTCGCGGTCGTGGCGAGTGTTCTCGGCATCGTCGGTGCGCCCGCCTCGGCGCGATCCGAGTGGCCCGAGTTTCGTGGGCCAGGCGGCCTCGGGCTGGCGGCCGCACGGGCGCTGCCGGTGCGCTGGAGCGACACCGAGAACGTCGCCTGGAGGACGCCGGTGCCGGGCCTCGGATGGTCGTCGCCCGTCGTCCACGCGGGCAAGATCTACGTCACCTCGGCCACACCCGCCGGCGACGGCCAGTCGTTGCGGCTGGTCTGCCTCGACGCCAAGACCGGGGGCGTCGACTGGGACAAGGAGCTGTTCACCCAGGACGCCGCCGTCCGCATGCATTCCAAGAACAGCCACGCCAGCCCGACGCCGCTCGTCGCCGGCGAGCGCGTGATCGCCCATTTCGGGCCTCATGGCACCGCCTGCACGACGCTCGCCGGCGAGGTCGTGTGGAAGCGGACGCTGCCGTACAACCCGCAGCACGGCAACGGCGGCTCACCCGCCCGGGCCGGCGACCTCGTCGTGATTTGCTGCGACGGCACCGACGAGCAGTACGTGGTCGGCCTCGACATCGCCACCGGCGACATCCGCTGGAAGACGGCTCGCGACACGAAGCCCCGCATGGGCTTCTCGTTCGCCACGCCCTTGGTGGCGACCGTGGAGGGCGTGCCGCAGGCGATCTGCCCCGGGAGCGACGCCGTATTCGCCTACGATCCCGCCACCGGCGACATGATCTGGCGGGTGAACTATCCCGACGGCTATTCCGTCATCCCCCGGCCGGTGCACGCCTGCGGGCTGGTGTTCGTCTCCTCCGGCTACGACAAGGCCGTGCTTTTCGCGATCGACCCGACGGGCCGCGGAGACGTGACCGCCACCCACGTCCGCTGGCAGCTCGACCGCGCCGCGCCGCACACGCCGTCGCCGCTCGTCGTCGGCGACGAGTTGTACTGCGTCTCGGACAACGGGATCGCCACGTGCGTCGACGCCCGCTCCGGCGCGGAGCGCTGGCGGGAGCGGCTGGGGGGCAATTTCTCCGCGTCGCCGCTGCACGCGGGCGGCGTCGTCTACTTCCAGAACGAGCAAGGGGAGGCGGTGCTCGTGAAGGCCGGGCCGGTGTTCGAGGAAGTGGCCCGCAACCCGTGGGGCGGCGGCGACCGCACGTTCGCCTCGTATGCCGTGGACGGCGACGCGCTCATCGTGCGGAGCGAGGCGGCCGTGTTGCGGATCGGCAAATAAATCCGGGACGGGAGCGGATTTTGCCTTCGCACGACGGGACCGGCCGCAGGCCGCCGGACGTCCGCTCCCGTCCTCGATCGTCGCGCCGGCTCCGGCTACCCGCCCAGGCGCTTCTGCCTCTGCCGGTGCTCGAACTGCTCGGGGATCATGAAATCGTCGGTCGGGCTGCCGTCGGGCTCGGGGATCAGCTCGAGCGTCTCGATGAGCGCCGCAAGGGCGTTGGGCGAGATTTTGCGGAGGTTGGGGAGCGCGAGGCGGCCTTTGAACTCCGCGAGCGCCTGGGCGGTATCGGCGTCGAGCGCGGTCAGGCTGTTGAGCCACAGCCAGCCCCCTAATACGGATCACACTTGATTCGGAGGCGTGGCAGAAAGAAGGTTGAAAAAGGTGACAGCCACCATGTGTCTGTAGACCCCGGCCTCCGGCCGGGGCCGTGTCGCCTGCGGCGACCGGCAAATGGTGGCTGTCACACCACTCGCCAGAATGCCCCTGGGAATGCCAGCCGCCGTTACGAGGTCACTCCGCATCACTCTGGCGGCGGCGGTCCGCGGCTCATCAGGAGTCGGGCATTCCGCGACGGAGTTCTTCGCATGATTGTCTGCTGGGTCGTACCACCCGGCGGAAACCCCGCTGCCCGCCGGCCTCGCGGCCGTCAGGCATGGACGGCACCGACGGACCGCGTGGGACGCGTCTGCCGAGGGGCCGGCCGCCCGGGTGCGGGGGGCGAAAAGCGGCGAAACATCGGCCGAAGTGCGGCCGTCGGGCCACCGTGCATCCGTGGGCCCGATCCATGCGAATCCATGGCGCATGGCAGGTGGACACTCCGATAAGCAAAAATCCGCTTCGATCCCGAGGCCAAGCATGCCCAATCATCTCCGCCTTCTGCTCGTCTCCGCCTCCCTGCTCCTCGGCCCGCCACGCGTTCTGGCCCAAGACCTGCCGCAGGGCACGATCGTCAGCGGCCTAGGGGGTTGGGCTGTTTTCGAGGGGGACAGGCTTGACCGGGTGGTCGCCCAGTCACTTGCGATGTGGAAAGGCAGAGCCCTGAGCCTCAACGGCCTGCACGCCCTCGACGTGGATACCGCCAAGATCCTCGCGGAGTTCAGGGGCGTCATGCTGGAACTCAACGGCCTGACCGCGCTCGACGCCGCCACCGCCCAGGCGCTCGCGGAGTTCAAGGGAGAACAACTGATCCTGAACGGCCTGACCAGGCTCGACGTCGATGCTGCCAAGGGGCTCGCGAGTTTCTCGGGAACGCTCCACATCGGCTCCCTGGCCGTGCTCGACGCCGAAGTCGCCGAGGCGCTCGCAGGAGCCGAAAAGTTCAACGCGGCCCTGCCCAGGGTGACCGCGCTCGACGCCGAAACCGCCAGGGTGCTCGCGGGGTTCAAGGCGCAGAAGCTGTCGCTTGCCGGGCTGCCCACGTGCGACCCCGCCGTCGCCGGGTGGCTCGGCAAGTTCGGCGGCATGCACCTGGCGCTCGACGGCGTGACCACGCTCGACGCCGAAACCGCCAGATCGCTCGCGAACTTCCAGGGCGAATGCCTGTCGCTGAGAGCCTTGACCACGCTCGACGCCGACACGGCCGAGGTGCTCGAGGATTTCAAGGGAGTTCTGGAGATGCCTCTCGTATTCGCCGGCCTCGGGGCGAAAACACCTCTGACCCTGTCGCTGGCGCGGATGGCCGGCAAAAGCCCATCGTTCACTGGCCTCCTCCCGGGCGTCACCGCCCTCGAGTCGCCCGACTCGGTGGCCATCGCCCAGGCCCTCGCCGCGCGGAACGGCCCGCTCGCACTTCCGAACCTGAAGAAAATCTCCCCCCGGACGCTCTCGGCCTTGATCGAAAAGGAAGACGTCAAAATCCCGCTCATCGAGACACTCGAGCTGATCCCCGAGCCCGACGGCGGCCCGAACGACGATTTCGTGATCCCGGAGGGGCTCGAGGACCGCCAAAAGGGCCGCCAACGGAGCCGTTAGCCGCCGCCCGGGCGGCTCGGCCGCACCGCCCGGCCCCGGCGTGAATCCGCAGGCTTGATTCCTGCGAATACGATCCGCAGCGGGAGCCGTCCGCCGTGTTCCACCCGCCACGAGGAAGCTCGCCATGAAGACCCTTGCCCGGTGCCCGCTCCTCGTCGCGTCGCTGCTCGTCTGCCCGCTCGCGGTCCTGGCCGCCGAGCTGCCGAAGGACACGAGCAAGATCGAGAGCCTGACCGTCGAGCAGGCGCGGACACTGGCAGCGGAGTTTCCGGGGGAGAACGTGGAGGTGAAGATCATCAAGGGCGTGGGCAACAGACCGCTCGCCCGATGCTTGCCTTTGAACAACCTGAGGTCGCTGGATGCTGAAACGGCCAAGGCATTGGCGGGTTATGTCAAAGGGCCGCTCTTGCTGAACGGCTTGACCACGCTCGACGCCGAAACGGCCAAGGCGCTCGCGGAGTTCAAGAGCGGAGAACTGCATCTCCACGGCCTGACCACGCTTGACGCCGATACGGCGACGGCGCTCACGGAGTGTCCGGGCTGGACGCCGAATTACTTTCCCTACCTGACCACGCTCGACGCCGACACCGCCAAAGTGATATCGGGCTGCATTGAAATGAAGGGGCGAGGTTTCAATCCCCGAAAGCTGTGCCTCGACGGCCTGACCACGCTCGACACCGCCACGGCCAAGACGCTCGCGGAGGTCGATGGCCTGGTCTTGCACCTCAACGGCCTTCGCGTGCTCGACGCCGACACGGCCAAGGCGCTCGCGGGGCTCGAGCGCGGGTTCCTGTCTCTCAGCGGCCTGTCCACGCTCGACGTTGACACGGCCAAGGCGCTCGCGGAGTTCAAGGGCATGTCCCTGCACCTCGACGGCCTGACCACGCTCGACGCCGGCACCGCCAAGGAGCTCATGGACTTAAAGGCATGGAACCGTCACTTGCCGAAACTTGCCACGCTCGACGTCGCAACGGCCCAGGCGCTCGCGGAGAGCAAGAGGGCGTTGGTCCTCGACGGCCTGACCACGCTCGACGCCGACATTGCCAAGGCGCTCGCGAAGTGCAACAGCCGGCAACTCTTCCTTACCGGCGTGACCACGCTCGACACCGCCACGGCCAAGGCGCTTGCGGACTTCAAGGGGCACCTGTACCTCTACGGCCTGACCGTGCTCGACGCCGACGCCGCCAAAGTACTCGCGGCATCCGATGTCGAGGCGCTGTGCTTCGACGGCCTGACCAGGCTCGACGTCGACACGGCCAAGGTGCTCGCGGCATCAAAGGCATGGAACGGTCTCTTGCGGAAACTGACCACGCTCGACGCCGCAACGGCCAAGGCGCTTGCGGACTTCAAGGGGAGTCTGGGCCTCTACGGCCTGACCGTGCTCGACGCCGACACTGCCAACGCGCTCGTGGGTGCGAAAGGATGGGGCGGATTACTCCCGAAGCTGACCGCACTCGATGCCGACACCGCCAAGGCGCTCGCGAAGTTCCAGGGCAAATCGCTGAACCTCAACGGCCTGACAATGATCGACGACGACACCGCCAAGGCGCTGGCGGAGTTCAAGGGCAAATCGCTGAACCTCAACGGTCTGACCACGCTCGACGCCGACACCGCACAGGGGCTCGCGGGGTTCAAGGGCGAAGTTCTGTCCCTCCGGGGCCTGGCCACGCTCGATGCCGATGCCGCTCAGGCACTCGCAGGATCCCCCCTGATCTATTCGATCTCGGATGCCAAGATAGGCAGCGCCGAGATGCCACTGACCGAGGAAATGGCCCGGCTCGTGGTCGCATCCAAAACATTCAACGGCACGCTCCCGGGCGTCACCGCGTTCGAATCGCCCGACTCGGTGGCCATCGCCAAGGTCCTCGCCGCGCGGAAAGGGCCCCTGGCGTTTCCCAACCTCGAAAGAATCTCCCCGAAGGCCCTGTCGGCGTTGATCGAGAAGGAAGACGTCGAAGTCCCGCTCATCGAGACGCTGGAGTTGATCCCGGAGCCCGACGGGAGCCCGAACGACGATTTCGTGATCCCGGAGTGGCTGCAGGTGCGGCAGAATCAGCAGCAGCGGGGCCGGTAGCCAGAGCCCGCGCCGGCTGGATCGCCAACCGCCCTCGGCCTGCATCCGCAGCCCCGATCCCTGCGAATGCGTAGCCGGCATCGCCCGCCATGCCCCACCGCCCATCAGGAGGCTCCCCATGAACGTCGTCGCCCGTTGCCGGCTCCTCTTCGCCGCGCTGCTCTTGGGCCCACTCGCGGTCCTGGCCGACGAGTTGCCGAAGGACACGAACACGATCAAGAGCCTGACGGCGGAGCAGGCGCGGAAGTTGGTCACGGGTTTGATGGGCCCCCAGCTGAGCCTTGGCGGCCTGGCCGCGCTCGATGCCGAAACCGCCGCGGCGCTCGCGGAGTTCAAGGGCCGATGGCTGCACCTCAACGGCTTGGTCGCGCTCGACGCTGACACCGCCAAGGCGCTCGCGGGGTTCAAGGGT
>JBIPLS010000050.1:0-19092 GCA_044368305.1 Pirellulales bacterium | reverse complement strand
CAGACGGTGTACTCGACCTCCCGGAACGACTTCTCCGTCTCGTAGCGGACGCAGTCGATCTGCTTCTGCTCGACGACCTTCTCGCAGATCGTCTTGTAGCAGGTGTACTGCTTCTGCTCGTAGACCACGTCCTTGACCAGCCGCGTGCCGCAGCACGAGGGCCGCGCCGCGCAGCTGGGTTCTTCGGACGATTCACAACTCGAACAACCGGCACGAGCGTGGGCGAAGCTGACCGCCGTCATCTTCGCGCCGCCGTGCTTGAAGCTGGCGAGCCCGCAGTACGCCGCGTCGGCCGAGGGGGCCGTCGCGAACACACCGGCGAGCGCCAGCAGACAACAAAGCCATGCACTCTTCATGTCTGCCGCCTCTGTCGAGGAGGGCTCCTGGAAACTGGGATGGGACTGGGAACGAACGCGGTCGGGGACGATGGCCGTCCACTTCCGCACCATCCAAAAGATCGACCACAAACTCGCCGCAGGTTGACTACTCCCCGCGACCATCCTGCTTTTTCCAGCCTTCCAGGCGCGTTACAAACGTCACGGTCGGCCGCGTGGGCGTCGTTCGGTTGGCCGTTTGCGGCAGGACCGGTAGAGTCGGAACCCGTCCGGGCTAGGTTTTTCGGCAGCCCTTCCCATGACCGAATCCCGACCGCAGGCCGCACAACCCGCCGAGCCTCCGTCCGACTCGACCATCCCCAAGGTGGTGGTCAGCCGCATCAGCCTCTACCTGCGGGAGCTCCAGCGGCTCGAGGCCTCCGGGCAGCAGACGATCTCGTCGAGCCAGCTCGGCACCCTGCTGGGGTTCAGCGACGCCCAGGTGCGCAAGGATCTCGGCTTCTTCGGGCAATTCGGCTACCCCGGCGTGGGGTACCGCTGCGACGAACTCATTCGGGCGATGCGGGACATCCTGGGCACCAACCACTCCTGGCCCGTGGCCATGGTGGGCGTTGGCAACCTCGGCCAGGCGCTCCTCGGCTACCGGGGCTTCGGCCGCCAGAACTTCTCGATCGTGGCCGCTTTCGACGCGGACCCGGCGAAGGTCGGGCAGACGATCCAGGGGATCACGATCCAGCCGCTCGACGAGTTGCCGGCGACGGTGCAGTCGAAACGCATCCGCCTGGGCATGATCGTCGTCCCGGCACCGCGGGCCCAGGAGGCGGCGGATCGGCTGGTGGCCGCCGGCGTCGAGGGAATCGTGAACTTCGCCCCGATGACGCTCGTCCTGCCGCCGCACGTGCAGGTGGTGGGCGTGGACCTGGCCATCGAGCTGGAGCAGTTGTCGTTCGCGGTCACCAACAAGCTCGCGAAGCCGGGCGGCGAGCCGGCCTGAGAGGCCGGCGGCCGGTCGCGTTCCGGCGGCCGGAAACCCACGCCGCCGTTCGTCCCGGGGCCGGACCGGTTATAAAGAGTCGTTCGTCACCCTGCCCGATGGTGTAACGGTAGCACAAGGGATTTTGGTTCCCTTTGTCTAGGTTCGAATCCTAGTCGGGCAATTTCACGGTTTTCGGCTGGATTGCGTGCCGTTTCCGGCCACGCTATCATCCAGTGTCAATCGTGTGTATGTCGTCGCTCAGGATTCGCTCGTGAACTGCTGACCGTCGTCGCGACATCTCGCCGACGGTTTCTCGATGCCGACGCCGCCCGCACCCCGGGCACTTTCGCGTCTTCTTCGCATCTCGCGTTCACCCGTTTCCCGTCCAATCGTGCCGCCCGGCGTGGCGGCCGCCCTCTGGAGCCTGTCATGCATCGCGCCCTGGCCCGCCTCGTCGCCGTCCTTGCCACCCTGGTCCTTCCGGGAGTCACCCATGCAGAGACCGTCTACTTCGTCAGCAAGAGCTACGGCGGTCTGTACAGTTTCGACACGTCCGGAACCACGATCACCACCTTGTCCGGCACCGGCTCCTTCGAGTCGCCCTCGGCGTTGGCGCTCGGCCCGGACGGCAACCTCTACGTGGGCGACGCCGCGGGCGGTGGCCGCATCTCGCGTTTCACCCTGTCGAGTGGATCGGTCACGCCCGTCGCCGCACTGAACGGCGCGAGCCCCACATTCGCAGGCGGCCCCGTCAATCCGGCTGCGATCGCGTTCACTCGCGATGGCGGCATGCTGGTCGGCCGGAATCCCGAGGTCGCGTTCTTCCCGGGCGGCGTCGAGGCCTGGCCCGGGGGGCCGGTGCTTCAAGTGGCCGGATGGCGCGAAGGTGAAAGCCCGTCGATCTCCCCCTTCACGGCCGGCTCGGCCCAGAACTATGCCCCGGGTCTTGCGGTCTCTGCGGACGGCCGGCTCTACGCGAGCAACTCTTTCTACGATACCTCCACGCTGTTGATGACCGGCAATGTGTTGGGCTTCCTTTCGACCGGCACGTTCCAGTCGGATGTGACGGCGGGCAACCCACCCATCGGCCTCTTCGGCCCGGCCGGCCTGGCGCTCGTCGGCGACTCACTGTTCGTGGCCAGCACGATGAACGGCAGCATCTTCAAAACCAACCTGCTCGACGGCGACACGGCATCCAACACCACTTTCTTCACGATGACGCCGATCGACCCCATTTCACAGTACCCGGATTTCATCGGCCCGCTCGCGGCCTTGCCGGACGGCAGCCTGCTGACGGGAAGCGTCGACGTGAATCAGGGATGGATTTACCTGTTCGACGGCTCGGGCGGGCTCGTCACCACGTTTGCCGGTCCGGAATACGGGCAGATCGGCGGCATCGTCGCCGTCCCGGAGCCGGCGACTCTCTGGCTGGCCTGTGGCGCCGCGACGTGTGTCCTGCTTCGGTGCCTGCGCCGGCGGCGGGTGTGATCACCATGCGTCGGCCGGGTGTCACCCTCGTCGAGCTTCTCGTCGTCGTGGCGGTGTTCGCCCTGCTCGTCGGGCTCCTGCTCCCGACCGTGCAAACAGCCCGCGAGTCGGGGCGGCGAACGGACTGCGTCAACAACCTGCGGCAGTTCGGCCAGGCCCTCGGCAACCACGAGTCGGCCCGGGGAGAATATCCGGTCGGATCAGAATCGCGATCGTTCCCCGCCTATCGCCGGGTGACGCCGCAGCACTGCCGCTGGTCCACGCTCGCCCACCTGGCGCCGTACTACGAGGAGCGGGCCTTGCTCGAGGCCCTCGACCGCTCCGTGCCGCTCTACATCGACCTGCGGCCGGATGCCATCGCCCCGCAGAACAAGCCCATCGTCAAGATCGTCGTGCCGCTGTTTCTCTGCGCCAGCGACCGCCGCACGGCCGTGTCGCCGATCTTCGGCCCCACCAACTACGCCGCCTGCGCCGGCAGCGGAGGCGATGGCACGCCCTACGAAACCGACGGGTTGTTTTTCGTCAACTCCCGCATCCGTCCCCGAGACGTGATCGACGGGCTCTCGAAAACCGTGGCCTTTTCTGAGAGCCTGCTTGGCGATCCGGCCGCCATGAACAGGGACAGCGTCACTCCCGCGAACGCCTACCGCTTCATCATGACGGCGCCGCTCTCCGCACAGGCGTGCGCGGACACCGCTGTCTGGAACTTCAGCGATCCCCGCGGATTCTCCTGGGCCAACGGCGAGTATCGGACGACCCTCTTCAACCATGCCTTGCGGCCCAACGATCCGACGATGGACTGCATGGGCGTGTTGATGAAGCCGCCACCCGAAAACCGTGACCGGCTCTACGCGGCGTACGGCTGGCGGGCGGCCCGCAGCCGGCATCCCGGGGGTGTGAACGTCACCCTGGCCGACGGCACCGTGCGGTTCGTCGAGGACGGCGTCGATCCGGCCGTGTGGAAGGCCGCCGCCACCAGGGCGAGCGGCGAGGGGCTCTCGCTGCCGACGCCGTGAGACGTCGCCGACGCACGCGATCCCCCGGCTTGCGCCGGGGGCTTCATGGCGGACCACCCCGGGATCGTCACGTCCTCACGCACGCGATCCCCCGGCTCGCGCCGGGGGCTTGATCACGCTTGGTGCCGACCCCATGAAGCCCCGGGCGCCAAGCCCGGGGACTCCGGCCACGAACGCCACGTCGGGTTCGAACTTCGGAGACCGCGGCTACAGGGGGCCACGTGTGCCGTGCGCCTTGCGAAGCGCCGCCAGCACCTTCTTCATGTCCGCCGGCAGCGGGCTCGTGAACCGCAACTCCTCGCCGGTGACGGGGTGCACGAAGCCGAGTTCGGCGGCGTGCAGCATCACCCGCGGCGCCTGGGAGTGATCCTCCGGCCCGCCGCGCCGGGCCGGCACGTACACCCGCTCGCCGCAGAGCATGTGGCCGCTTTCGGTCATGTGGATGCGGATCTGGTGCGTGCGGCCGGTCTCGAGGCGGCACTCCATGAGCGTGTAGTCGTCGCCGAAGTGCTCGACCGGGGCGACGTGCGTGACCGCCAGCTTGCCCTCCTCGCCGTCCGCCGATCCGCGGCGGCCGTCGCCGCGATCCCGGAGCAGGTGCGAGCGGATCGTGCCCTGGCCCATCCGGCCGACGACGAGCGCCAGGTAGCGGCGGTGTGTCGTGTGCAGCCGAAACTGCTCCGCCAGGATCCGGCCCGCCGGCACGTTCCGCGCAAAGACGACCAGGCCGCTCGTCTCGCGGTCGATGCGATGCACCGCCCGCACCGGCGGCACGCGGCGCCGACCCGCGGGTTTCGCGGCCGCACCGGGCCGCCCTCGGCCGCGGGCCGCGAGATACCGGGAGATCGCCTCGGGGACGAGCTCCTCGAGCGTGGGCTGCACCTGCCGCCGCTTCGCGGGCCATGACGATTCCTCGTGATGCCGGGTCGTCGTCACGCCCGGCGGCTTCTCGACCACGACGACGTGGTCGTCGAGATACACGACTTTCACGTCGTCGGCCCGGGGCGGCGCGGCCGCGGCCGCCTCCAGAACCTTCACCACCTCCCCCTCCTCGAGGCGGCGGGCGGCGTCGGTGCACAGGTTGCCGTGGATGAGCACGTGCCGCGACCGCACGAGCTTCTGCACCCGCGACCAGGTCGCGCCGCCGAGCCGCGCACGAAGAAAGGCCGCGAGCGTCTGCCCGCGATCCGCGGCGGTCACGTGGTGGGCGGTGCCGGCGTGGCGTGTCATCGGAGGGACTGCATGGTCGCCTGCGGCGACGCCGAAATCCATGGCTTGACCGACTTTTTCGCGGTTTTAGACTCTGAGGGGAGGTCTCACGTCAGCAGCCTCCGCTGTTTTCCCGGCTCCGTGAGGTCTCCCGTCGTGCCCGGCACATGCGTCATCGGCCTGCAGTGGGGCGACGAGGCCAAGGGCAAACTCGTGGACATCCTCACCGAGGACCACGAGATCGTCGTCCGCTACGCGGGCGGCTCGAATGCCGGCCATACGGTCGTCTCCGGCGGCCAGACATGGAAGCTCTCGCTGATCCCCAGCGGGATCCTCCGGGACGGCGTGGCTTGCGTCGTCGCCGGCGGCGTCGTGCTCGACCCGGCCAGCGTGATCGGCGAGATCGACGGCCTGGAATCCCGCGGCATCGACGTGGGCGGCAGGATGCGGATCAGCGACCGGGCGCATGTCGTCTTTCCCTGGCACGTCGCCGAGGACCGCATGCTCAACGCCAGCGTGTCCGGGGGCGAGGCGATCGGCACGACGGGCCGCGGCATCGGCCCCTGCTACCGCGACAAGGTCGGCCGGGCCCTGGCGATCCGGCTCGGCGATCTGTACCGCGACGACTTCCGCGCGCGGATCGAGCACGTGGTCGGCATCAAGAACCGGATGCTCGCCGCCTGGCGGTCCGCCGACGGCGGGCCCGAGCCGCTCGACGCCGCCGACATCCACGCCCGCTACGCCGCCCACGCCGAGCGGTTGCGGCCCTTCGTCACCGACACCACCGCCTTCCTGCTCGACGCCGTCGAGGCGGGCCGGCGGCTGCTCTTCGAGGGTGCCCAAGGGGCGATGCTCGACGTGGACCACGGCACCTACCCGTACGTCACGAGCTCCAACTCTTCGGGCCTCGGCGTGCCGAGCGGCTCGGGCGTGCCGGGCCGATGGATGGACCGTGTGATCGGCGTGGTGAAGGCCTACTCGACCCGCGTGGGCGGCGGCCCGCTGCCCACCGAGCAGGACAATGCCACGGGCCAGCGGCTTCGGGATCGCGGCAACGAGTACGGCACCGTGACCCGGCGGCCGCGGCGGTGTGGCTGGTTCGACGCCGTGGCCACCCGCTACGCGGCCCGGCTCTCCGGCGTGGACGAGATCGCCGTCATGCTGCTCGACGTGCTCGGCGGCTTCACCGAGATCAAGGTGTGCACCGCCTACGAAATCGACGGCCGGCGGGTGTCGCACTTCCCCAGCCACGTGGACGACCTGAAGCGGGCCGTGCCGGTCTACGAGACGCTGCCCGGCTGGCCCGACGACCTCACCACCGCCCGCGACCACGACTCCCTGCCGGCCAACGCCCGCAGCTACCTCCACCGGATCGGCGAGTTGCTCGGCCGCCGGGTATCGATCGTGTCGGTCGGCCCGGACCGAGATCAGACCATCTTCATCGACCGTTCCGCGGCCGCATCATGTCACAAGTCCCTGCCCCGCACACCGGCCCCAGCCTGAGCCCACCGCCGCCGGGCGAGCGGCCGCGGCACGTGGCCATCATCATGGACGGCAACGGCCGCTGGGCGCGGCAGCGGGGCCTGCCTCGGATCGAGGGGCATCGCCGCGGGGTGGCGACCGTCCGGCGGATCACCGAGCACTGCGCACGACTGGGCTTCGAGCAGCTGACGCTCTACTGCCTGTCGAGCGAGAACTGGCGGCGGCCCGAGGCGGAGTTGCAGTTCCTGATGCACCTCCTCGAACAGTACATGATCGAGGAGCGGTCGCTGCTGATGCGCGAGCGGATCCGCCTGGCGATGATCGGCAGGCGGGAGGGCCTGCCGGCGTCCACGCTCGCCGCGCTCGACCGCACCGTCGAGTCGTGCGCCGCCAACGACGGCATGCGGCTCTGCCTGGCGATCAATTATGGAGGCCGTGGCGAGCTCGTAGACGCCGCCCGGCGGCTCGCCGCCCGCGTTCGCGCGGGACTTCTCGATCCCGCGGCCATCGACGAGGAGACGTTCGCCGGCGCGCTCGACACCGCCGGCATGCCCGACCCCGACCTGCTGATCCGCACCGCCGGGGAGCTCCGCGTCAGCAATTTCCTGCTCTGGCAGATCAGCTACGCCGAACTGTGGGTGACCGAGGTCTGCTGGCCCGAGTTCACGGAGGCGCACCTCGACGAGGCGCTCGTCGCCTTCGCCCGCCGCGACCGCCGGTTCGGAGGGCTGTCATGCTCGTGAACCAGCCGCCCGCCCGGGGCGGCGACCCGCACGCTCCGGCCCGCCGCGCGGCCCGCGGCGCGTTCGGGGCGCGGGCCGTCGGCGCGGCCGCCCTCGTGACCGCCTTCGCGACGCTGGCCTGGGCCGACGCCACCGGCCTGTGGGGCGCGCCGCCGGCCTGGTGGCTGCTCCCCGTGGCCGGCGTCCTGGCGGCGGCCGGCGCGGCCGAGGTCGTCGGCCTGCTCGGCCGGGCCGGCCGGTCCGTCGACGGTCCTCTCGTCGTCGTGACGACGGTGGCGATCGTGCTGGCAGCGGCCGCGGGCGAATCCAGGGCCGCGGCGGCGCCGGCTGGGCTGGGCTGGGCGGCCGCGGCCTGCATGGCCACCGTGGGCCTGTTCGCCTGCGCGGGAATCCTCCGTTATCGGCCGGACGGCGCGACACTCGCGCGGATCACTGCCGGCGCGGCGACCGCCGTGGGGCTCGGACTGCCCATCGCTTTTCTCGTCGCCCTGCGGCTGTTGAGCCGGGCGGATGGGCCGGCGGACGGCGGCCAGCGACTCGGGCTTCTGCCCCTGGTGAGCCTCGTAGCCGTGGTCAAGGCGGGCGATATTGCCGCGTACGTCGTGGGCTCGCTCGTGGGCAGTCATCGAATGGCGGCCCGCTTGAGTCCCGGCAAGACCTGGGAGGGCGCCGCCGCCTCGCTCGCCGCCTCGCTGGCCGCCTCCTGGATCGTCCTCGACCGCGTGGACTGGCCGACCGCTGACCGGCCCTGGGGAGGCTGGCCGGCCTTCGGCGTGCTCGTCGGCATGGCCGGCATGGCCGGCGATCTTGCGGAGTCGCTCGTGAAGCGGGATCTCGACGCCAAGGACTCGGGGAGGTCGCTGGGAGGCCTGGGCGGCGTGCTCGACCTGGTCGACTCGCTGCTCCTGGCGGCGCCCGTGGCCTGGGCTTTGTGGGTCGCCGGATAGCCCGCCTCCCCATCCCACGCCGGCGGCCGCGGGCCGCGGGCTGGCCGGTTTTCCAGCCTTTCCGGGGCGGAGCGGGGGGTGTTGTATAGTGGAGGCGTAGGTTTCGTTCCCCCGAGACCGTCGGCGGCACCAGCGGCCGGCGGGCGTTGATGCCCCGCACCTCCATCGCGGTCGTCGACTCGAAGCGGCTGGTCGCCATCTTCGGCCCCCGCGACCAGCACCTGCGGCGCATTCGCTCCGCCCTCGGCGTCGGTGTCTCGGCCCGTCAGGACGCGATCCAAATCGAGGGCGAGGAGCCGGCCGTGCTCCGGGCCGCCGAGATCTTCGAGGAACTCGACCGCATCGCCCGCGACCAGGGCGCGGTCGAGGCGGATCAGGTGTCGCGGCTCCTCGCCGTGGCCACCGGCGCGGAGACCGCGCCGCGGCACGAACCGATCGAGGTGCAGCGACCCGGCAGGCAGTTCGCGCCGAAATCGGCCGGTCAGGCCGCCTACGTCCAGGCGATCCGGGACCATGACGTGGTGCTCTGCACAGGCCCCGCCGGCACCGGCAAGACCTTTCTGGCGGTGGCGATGGCGGTCTCCGCCCTACGGGCCGAGCAGGTGCGCAAGATCGTTCTCGTGCGGCCGGCCGTGGAGGCGGGGGAGAGCCTCGGCTACCTGCCCGGCGACCTGCAGGCCAAGATCAATCCCTATCTGCGACCGCTGATGGACGCGATGCGGGAGATGATGGACTACGAGGTGCTCAAGCGGCTCACCGAACAGGACATCGTGGAGATGATCCCGCTGGCGTACATGCGGGGCCGCACGCTCAACAACGCCTTCATCATTCTCGACGAGGCCCAGAACACGACCGTCTCCCAGATGAAGATGTTCCTCACGCGGCTGGGCCACGGGTCGAAGATGGTGATCTCGGGCGACACCACCCAGATCGACCTCCCGGCCGACCGCACCAGCGGCCTCATCGACGCCATGCGCCGACTCCGCGACGTGCCGGGCTGCGGCCACGTCGCGCTCGGCGGGGCCGACATCGTGCGGCACGCGCTGGTGCAACGCATCGTCGAGGCCTACGACCGCTGACGCCATGCAGCCGTTCACTCCCTACCAGCGTCGCCGAGGCAAGCGCGGATCCGCGATCGACGCGCCCCACGGCTTTTGGGGAGTCCTCTGGGAACGGGTCTCGCGGGCCGACGTGCTCGTCCGCCTCGGCGTCTGCCTGGCGGCGGCGATCGCCCTGCTCCTCATCGTCAACGGCTGGTCGGAGCCGTTTCCATTCCGGCTGGGAATGGTGCCGCCGCGCGGGATTGCGGCCCGCGTGCCGTTCGAGAAGCCCGACCCGGAGCGGACCCGCACGGCCCAGGATCGGGCGGCGGCCCTGGTGCCGGTGGTCTACGCGCAGGACAAGGCTCCGATCGTGCGTCTCCGCGACGGCCTCAAGACCCGGGTGGCGGAGATCGCGGCCGCCGACGAGCTCGCGGCGGTGTCGCGCACCGCCTGGCTGGAGTTCGCTCCGGAGGCGGCCGCGGCGCTCGACGCCCTCCCGGCTCCGGCCGCAGGCCCGTCGGCCGAGCCTCCCGTCGCCCCCGAGCCACCCGACGACAAGTCCGGCGGGCCGGGTGGTACGGCCGCCGCCGATCCCGGCGAGCAGAAGGAGGACCCAGCGGCTACGGCCCGGCGCAAGCTGATCGCCGAGGCCGAGCAGGCCTTCCAACGTTTCCGGGCCCGTATCGACACCAAGGAGAAGCTTACCGAGGTCGAGAAGGCGATCGACCACGCCTTCACCGAGGTGGACCGCAAGGGCGTGCTCGAGAAGATCCAGCACGGACTCGACGAAGGCAGCCAGACCGAGATCGACGTCCATCCCCTGGGCAACCCCGCGGAGCTGTCCCGGGTGCAGGTGTTCGACGTGCAGCTTCGCGAGGCCAAACTCCGGCTCAAGGATCGCTTCGAGGAGGAGCTCGGCGAGGGCCCGTTCGCGGACCGGCTCTTCGGGTGGATCGAGCCGCGGCTGTCCGGCTCCCTGGAGATCGACCGCGAGGCCACCGACCGCGCCAAGCGCGAGGCCGTGGAGAAGACGCCGCGGCAGTTCGTCCGCTACGCGGCCGACGACCTGCTGGCCGAGGCCGGCCGGCCGCTCACCGCCGACAGCCTGCTCCTGCTCCAGCGCGAGCACGAGGAGTTTCTCCGCCTCCAGGATGCCCGCCAATCGGCGGCCCGGGCGCTGGCGATGCTCGGCCTGTTCCTGGCGATGTTCGCCCTGGCCGGCTTCTACATCCATCTCCACCATCGCGACCTGCTCGCCGACTTCGGCCATGTGGCCAGGCTCCTCGGCCTGGCGCTGGCCGCCGTGCTCCTCTGCGTGCTGGTCTCGGGCGAGGCCTGGCGGGCCGAGGTCGTGCCGCTGCTCCTGTTCGCCATGACCGTCGCCATCGCCTACGACGAGGACCTGGCGCTGCTGCTGGCGGCGCAGGTGGCCCTGGTGGTGATCGTCGGACTCGGCCAGGGACTCGCCGACTACGTGACGCTCACCGCCGCCGCCGCCGCGATGGTCTTCTGGACAGGTCGGCTGCGGAGCCGCAGCAAGCTCATCTACGTGGGGCTGTGGGCCGGCGTCGTGACGATCCTCACCTGCCTGGGGGCGAATCTGCTCGCCGGCCGGTCGCTGGTCCTCGACGGCGGCGGCCTCGACATGCAACTGCTCGCCGAGGCCGGCCGCACCGGGGGCTGGACGGTGCTGGCGGGCTTCCTCATGACCGGGCTCCTGCCGTTCATCGAGCGGGGGTTCGGCGTTCTCACCGACCTGAGCCTGCTGGAGGTCGGCGACGTGGCCCACCCGCTTCTCCAGGAACTCGTCCGCCGCGCGCCCGGCACCTACAACCATTCGATCAACGTCGCCAGCCTCGGCGAGGCGGCCGCCGAGGCGATCGGTGCCCGCGGCCTGCTGGTCCGCGTCGGCGCCTATTTCCACGACGTCGGCAAGATGCTCAAGCCCTCCTACTTCGTGGAGAACCAGGGCCAGGAAAACCGCCACGAGTCGCTGGTGCCGGCGATGAGCACGTTGATCATCGTCGCCCACGTCAAGGAGGGCGTGGAACTGGCCCGGCAATACGCCCTGCCGCAGCCGATCATCGATCTGATCGCCGAGCACCACGGCACGACGCTCGTCGAGTACTTCTACCGCCGGGCCACCGAGCGGTCGCAGGCCGACCCGCACGGCGCGGAGGTGGACGAGCAGACCTACCGCTACCCCGGCCCCAAGCCGAGCACGCGGGAGTCGGCGGTGCTCATGCTCACCGACGCCGTGGAGAGCGCCAGCCGCACCCTGACCGAGCCGACGCCCGCACGGATCGCCAGCCTCGTCCACGACCTGGCGATGAAGCGGCTGCTCGACGGACAGTTCGACGAGTGCGGCCTGACACTGGAAGAGCTGGGGATCATCGAGCAGAGCCTCGTCAAGAGCCTGACCGCGGTGTACCACGGCCGCGTGAAATACCCAGACCAGAGGACGGCGTAGTGGCGGCCGGCACTCCCCGCCGCGGCCGGCCACGTGGTAGCGCGGCGCCAATCGTGATCGACGTCATCGACCGGCAGCGGGCGCTGCGGGTCGGCCATCGTTGGCTGACGACGATCGTCCGCCGGGCCCTCGAGCGGCAGCGGGTCGCCAGGGCCGAGATCTGCGTGCTGCTGCTCGACGATCGCGGCATCGCCCGCCTGCACGCCCGCTGGCTGGGCATCGCGGGGCCGACCGACGTGATCACATTCGACCTGGCGGATGCCATGCGGCCCGGCGGCCTGCACGGCGACATCGCGGTCAGCGCTGAGACGGCCGTCCGCACCGCCCGCGAACTGGGCTGCCGTCCCCGGCACGAACTGGCGTATTACGTCGTGCACGGGCTGCTGCACCTCGCCGGCTACGACGACCACGAGCCCGGCGATCGCCGGGCCATGCGGGCCCGCGAGCGGCTGCTCATGCGTGCGGCCGGGCTGCCCGCGCCGCCGCCGACCCCGAGGCGTGGCCCATGAACTGGGGGATGATCGGCACGGAATCGGCGATCGCGCTCCTGCTGGTGGCCAGCCTGGCCGCGGTGCAGGCCCGGGCGGTTCGCGGCGCCCGCCGCCAACTGATCCAGGATCTCTGCCGGCGGCGCGGCCGGCCCGATCGCTACGAGGAGATCGTCGCCGCCAGCGAGGCGATCGCCTTCATCGCGGCGACGGTCGTCGTCTGCGCGGCCGTAGGGGCCACGCTGCTGGCGTTCGGCGGGCTGGCGCCCGCCGGCCGCTCGCCGGTCGTCGAGGCGTCGGCGGTCGCCGGATGGATCGCCGTCTGCTGGCTACTGCTCGTCGTGCTGCCGCTGCTGCTCGTGCGGTACGCCGGCCCGTGGATCGTGGTGGCGACCTGGACGGTGTGGCGACCGGTCGTCGGCGTGATCGGCCCGGTCGTTCCCCAACTCGCCAGGATCGCCAGCCTGCTCGGCCGCGGCACGGGGCGCGGTCCCGCGGCCGCCGCCGGCCGGCACACCGAGGAGTTTCGTCTGGTCGTCGACGAGGCGCATCGCGAGGGCAGCCTGGCGGATGCCGCCCGCGACATGATCCGCGGCGTCATCGCGCTCGACGAGGTCCGCGTGGCCGCGATCATGACGCCGCGGACGCGGATCGTGTCGCTGGCGGTCGCCACGCCGTGGGCGGAAGCCATGCGACTGGCCGCCGAGAGCGGGCACACGCGGCTGCCCGTCTGGGATCGCTCGCCGGACGACGTCGTGGGCGTCCTGCACATTCGCGACGTCCTTGCGCGACTGGCCACTGGCGGGGCGGCGACGCCCCCCGAGATCCGACCGCTGCTCCGGCTGCCGTGGTTCGTGCCCGAGTCGATGAGCGTCCAGAAACTGCTCCGTGAGTTCCAGCGGGGCAAGACCCACCTGGCGATCGTCACCGACGAGTTCGGCGGTGTCAGCGGTCTGGTCACCATCGAGGACGCGCTGGAGGAGATCGTGGGCGAGATCGCCGACGAGCACGACGAAGCCTTCACCGACGGCCTGCGGATGCTGTCCGCGGAGGCCTGCGAGGCCGTCGCGGCCGTGCGGGTGGCGGCGGTCAACGAACGACTGGGCCTGCACTTGCCCGAGGAGGAGGATTTCGACACCATCGGCGGCTTCGTGTTCCACCAGTTCGGACGCATTCCCGAGGTCGGCGAGCGGATCGAGTCGCACGGGGCCCGCCTGGAAGTTCTGGCCGCCAGCCGCCGCCGCATCGATCTCGTCCGGGTGGAGAGGCTCGGGGAACCGCCGCGCCATGACCGCTGAAAAGACCCGCGCGATCGTCATCCGCACGGTGCCTTTCGGCGAGACAAGTAGCGTGGTCACCCTGTATTGCCGGGAGTTCGGCAAGGTGCGGGCTCTGGCCAAGGGGGCCTGGCGACCCAAGAGCGGTTTCGACGCCGCCCTTGACCTGCTTTCGACCTGTCAGGTACTCGTCCTCCGCAAATCCTCGGGTGGCCTGGACCTGCTGACCGAGGCCTGCCTGGAGCATCGTTTTCGGGTCGGCGGGAGCTACGGGGCATTCCTCGGCGGCATGCACGTCGCCGACCTGCTCGACGCCCTCACGGCCGACGCCGATCCCCAGCCGGAACTGTTCGACCGCGCGCACGCGACCCTGCGGGAGCTTTCGGGACTCGATGAGCCTGCCGACCACGTTCCTGCCCTGCTCGTTTCCACGGAACTCGCCATGCTGCGGCTCACCGGGCACGCCCCCACGCTCCACGCCTGCGCAGAATGCCGGGGCCCGCTTCCCCGCCATGGCCGCACCTCCTTCGCGATGCTCGACGGCGGCTGCCTGTGCCACCGGTGCCGTGCCGGCAAGCGGGCCGTCGTGTCCGCTTCGTTCGCGGGCCTGGCGGCCCTGCAACGGCTCGCCGGCCCCGACCGGCCGCGGCGCGACTCCGCCCTGCCGCCACCCGTCGCGGGCGAACTGAGGGCCCTGATGACCACCTACCTGTCGCACCTGCTCGGCCGCCCGCCCCGGGTGGCCCGCATGCTCCAGCCGCGGCGGAACCGCACCCGGGCCCAGGGCGAATGACGCTTCCCCACTCCACCACGACGCCGCCGGCCCGCCGCCTCTGGCTGCCGCTCCTGGCCTGCTGTGCGCTGGCCCCGGCCGGCTGCGCCACGATGAAGATGCCGACCTGGCCGTGGTCCAAGCCGGCCGCCGACGCCGGCCTCGGTGCGGACGATGAATCCGAGGTGATCTCGTCCGAGTTCGCCCCGTCGCCTCGCCAAGAGGGCTGGGATGCGTTCAAGGGGGAGAACATCAAGCGGCGGTGGAAGAAGATGGTGGGCCGGGGGCCCAATGAACCCGTGGCCCGCCAGGCGCTCGCGGAGGCCGACACGCTCTTCCGCGAGGGCAAATACCGGCAGGCCATCCCCCAGTACAAGCGGGCGATCGACCGCTGGCCGGACTCGGCCATCGAGGAGGACGCCATGTGGCAGCTCGCGGAGTGCTGGTTTTTCACCGACCAGTACCCGAAGGCGGAGGATCAGTACGACGAGCTCGTGAAGAAGTACGCCAACACGAAATACCTCGACCGCATCGCCCAGAGGCAATTCGTCATCGCGCAGTATTGGATCGCCCTCGACGAGAAGCACCACTACTGGACGATCGCCCCCAACATCATCGACCGCAGTCGGCCGATCTTCGACACCCGCGGCAGGGCCCTGAAGGCCTACGACCACGTGCGGATCAACGACCCGCGCGGCCCGCTGGCCGACGACAGCGTGATGGCCCAGGCGAATGCCCACTTCCTCGACCGGCAGTGGCTCGACGCCGACTACTTCTACGGGCTGCTCCGCAGCGAATACCCCGACAGCGACTTCCTCCTCCAGGCCCACCTCCTCGGACTCCAGGCCAAGCTCCGGGCCTACCAGGGGCCGGGGTACGAGGGGGGCATCCTCGGCGAGGCCGAGATCCTCGCCGATCAGGTGCTCGTCCAGTTCCCCGACCAGCTCGCGCCCGAGGACCAGGACCGGGTGAACAGGACCCGGGCCGAGATCGCCGCCCAGCAGGCGCTGCGGCACTGGAACCGGGCCGAGTTCTACGCGAAGGGCAAGCACTACACGTCGGCGCGGATCTATTACGCCCTCATCGCCCGCGACTACCCCAAGACCATGCTCGCCCAGCAGGCCCGCCAGAAGTTCGACCAGATCAAAGACCGCGCCGACGTGTCCGACGATCCCTTCCCGCTGCTGACGCGGGTCTTCAACCCCGACGCGCTCAAGGAGGCGGAACTCGACGCCATGGCCGAGGCCGACGCCATGATCGCCCGCGAGGATCCCTCGGGGATCGCGCCGCCGCTCCGCTGAGCCCCCACACCGCCCCGAGGCAACCACGGATGGCCGGGTCCGACCGCTGGAACCGCTGCTGGCTGCTGCTGGCCGTCGCCGGGTGCGTCGGGTGTGCCGGCTACCGGTTCGGAAACAACACGCTGTACGCCGCGAACGTGCGCACGATCTACGTGCCGATGTTCCAGTGCGACAGCTTCCGCACCACGCCCGCCATCGACATCGGCGAGCGGCTCACGGAGGCCGTCTGCAAGGAGATCGAGAAGCGCACCCCCTTCAAGGTCGTGGGCTCCGCCGCGGGGGCCGACAGCGTGCTCACCGGGCGGGTGGTGGCGGACACCAAGCGGATGGTGGTGGAGAGCCCGACCGACCAATCGCGAATGGTGGAAATGAACTACCAGGCGCTGGTCACCTGGGCCGACCGGGGCGGAGCCGTGATCGCATCCGGCGAGGTGCCGCTGCCGGCCGCCACGGTGGACGTCGGCCAGTCGGCTTCGCTGGTACCCGAATATGGCCGCTCGGTCGCCAGCACCCAGCAGGAGGCGATCGTGAAGATGGCGCAGCAGATCGTCGGACTCATGGAAGAGCCGTGGTGAGCGGCGGCGCTCGTCACAGGATCGCCAGGGGATTCCGCCGCTCCTCCAGCGTGCCCCGCGTCACGCCCACGCGGTTGGCGGCGTTCAAGGCCCTCCACACGTCGCGGCCGGCCGCGCGGCCGGCGAGCAGGTCGCGGTAGGCGGCCACGATCCGGCCGATCTCGGCGGCCGGCTCGTCGAGCAGTTCGAGCCGGAAGTGGCGCACACCGCGGCCGAGCAGCGTCGGCACCACCTCCGCCGCGCTTTGGGGCACGGCGCTCCAGAGCGTGTTGCGGCAGCCGACGTCGGCCGTCAGCGGATGCTCGATGCCGATCCGGTCGCGCAGGTGCACGACGTGCTCGTCGCAGGGGCGGCCGCAGTTGGTCTTGTTCGTGCCGGGGGAGAGCACGGCGCAGAACACGCAGTGCTCCATGTGGAACATGGGCATGTGCTGATGGATCACGATCTCGAGCCAGTCGGGCGGCGTGGCCGCCAAGAGGCCGAGCAACTGCTCGCGGTTGCAGTCGTAGGAGGCCGTTACCCGCGTGCAGCCCGCCTGCATGAAAAACTCGGCGGTGCGGCCGTTGGTCACGTTGAGGGAGAAGTCGCCGCGCACCGGCATGCCGCGGTCGCGGAAGAACCGCAGGCCGGCCCAGTTTCGCACGAGGATCCCGTCGGGCTCCTGCCGGGCGAGCAGTTGGAAGATGCCCATCTCGTCGGGCTTCTGGATCCGCGGCGTGGCGAGGAGCAGCGTCGCCCCTGCGGCGCGGCAGGCCGCCACGGCCTCACGGTACTGGCGGATGTCGGCGAAGTCGGCGACGAGGTCCGTTTCGCCAAACTCGAGCACGCACCGGAGCTGGGCGAGCGCGCGGACGAGCACGTGGAGCACCGGGGCCTCGCGGGCGCTTGCCGGGTCGAGTCGTCGCTCGTCGCCCTGCGGCCCGGAGTCCGCCGGCTCCCGCCTCCGGCTTGCATGCAGGGCGCCACGATTCCGAGGGGGCGGCACCACCACCGCAGCGTCGAGGGCAGCGACCAGGTCGTGGCGAAGCCTGCCCAGCACGCTGAACGGCAGCATCGGACGGCCCTGGATGTCGGCCGTGAGTTCGCCGAGCGCGAAGGCGGTGCCGCCCAGCCGACCGAGCTGCTCCCGCAGCGTCCCCTCGTCGAGCGGGTGCTTCGTGGCCTCGCGGGCGGGCTCGGTCGAGACGACGGTGCAGCCATGGCCCGTGGCCGTGCGGGCCGTGACGCGGACCGTCGCGCCAACGCCCGCCGTGACGTGCAGATCCACGGGCTGCCGCCGCGGCGTTCCTTCGCCAGTGAACGTCTTCCGCAGCCGTGACGTGAGCTGCGGGTCGTCGGTCTTCCACACGGCCTGCCCTGGCTGCAGTGCGCCGCAGTCCAGGGCGTCGTGGCCGAAGGCGAGTTCGACGCGGCCCGTGGCCACCGGCTCCGCCGCCGAGCGTCCCGCCCGGAAGACCTCGTACACCCGGCCACCGACCGCGTCGTCGCTGGTCGCGCCCGTGGCGAAGGCCACGCCGTCGCCACGCTTGACGCCGCCGGCGAGTCCCGGTGCGAGATCCACGGCCACGCGGCCGCGGTTCACCTTCACGACCGTGCCCAGCCGCACGCCCCGCTTCGCGCTGCTCGTCGCCGGCACGAGCATCTTGTGGTCGCAGCCCCGCAGCCAGCCCGGCGAGAAGCCGCGGGAGAAGGAGAGCTCCATCTCCTCGACGTCGCGGGGCGAAAACGTGACGGGTCGGCCCGCGACGGCCGTGTCGATCGCCGTGCGGTAATGGCGGGTGATGTTGGCGACGTACTCCGGCGTCTTCAACCGCCCCTCGATCTTGAACGACGACACGCCGGCCGCGATCAGTTCGGGGATCAGGGCATAGGCGGCCAGGTCCTGGGGGGAGAGCAGGTATTTTTGATTCCCGAGGTCCACGTCCGTGCCGTCGCAGACGAGGTCGTAGGGCAGCCGGCAGGCCTGGGCGCACTGGCCGCGGTTGGCGCTCCGGCCGCCGAGCGACTCGCTCGTCAGGCATTGCCCCGAGTAGGCGACGCACAGGGCGCCGTGCACGAACACCTCGAGGGGCATCGCCGCCAACCGCCGGATCGCGAGGATTTCGTCGATCGACGACTCCCGCGCGACGACCACCCGCTCCATGCCGAGTTCCTCGGCCAGCGCGATCGTCTCGGCGCTCGTGAGCGTCATCTGTGTCGAGGCGTGCAGCGGCAGGTCAGGCACGACCTCGGCGAGCAGTCGCGCCGCCCCCACGTCCTGCACGAGCACGGCGTCCACGCCCGCGTCGGCCACGGCCATGGCCACCCGTGCGAACTCGGCCAGCTCGTCGCTGAACACGAGCGTGTTGAGCGTGGCGTAGCCCCTGAGACCATGGCGGTGCAGCATCGCCATCAGGCGCGGGATGTCGGCGAGCGGAAAGTTGGCCGCCCGCGCCCGGGCGTTGAAGCCGGCGTCGAGGCCAAAATAGACGGCGTCGGCACCATTGGCGATCGCCGCGCGGACGCAGTCCCAATCGCCCGCCGGGGCGAGGAGTTCGGGGGCGGTTGTCGTCGACGCGTCAGCCATCAGTTCACTGTTCCGAAGTATAGAACGCTTCAGCGACCGCCCCGTTCCAGAGCCGAGAAGGCTGGGGGCTGTCAGCTTTTTCAACCTTCTTTCTGCCACGCCTCTGAATCGAGTGGGATTCGTACGAGGGCCGGTGCCACCTCTGGGAGCCGGGCTTTGCCCGGCGACCGTAAGCCGAAGACGACGCCGGGACGGCGGCGACGGCGCGAAAGCAGGATGCCGCAGCGAACGTCCGGCGACGGGGCACGGGCAGCCCCGTGCCGGCGCCACCCTACTCCTGGTCGCCGCGCAACTTCGCCAGGACGGTGTAGTCCTCGAGGGTCGTCGTGTCGCCGACGGTCTCCTTGCCGGCGGCGATGTCGCGGAGGAGTCGCCGCATGATCTTGCCGCTGCGGGTCTTGGGC
>JBIPLS010000181.1:0-5981 GCA_044368305.1 Pirellulales bacterium | reverse complement strand
TCTTGCCGGAGTCGATGTGGGCGGAGATGCCCATGTTGCGAAGCTTGGTCAGGTCCATGGAAACGAAGCACCTTCTGGAAACGGAGGGAAGCCTGCGGTCCGCCGGGCGGGACGAGGGGTCTGTGGCGGCGCGTTAATGGAATATACTCGGGGCCGGAAAAACGGGACAGACGAGGTCGTTTGGCCCTTGAAAACGCGTCCGCGCCAGCGGGCACCAGAGCCCATGCACTCGCCTAGCTGGTCGATCGATTCCGCCGCGCCGGATCACGGCCCGTCCCGCCCGTGGCGGGCCTGCGTCGTGCCGATGGTCGGGTTTCTCCTGCTCGGCCTCCTCGAGCCGACGCCGTCCGGCGGCGGCGTCGCCGGCAGCCTCGGCATTCCCTACGCGGCCTACCCCTGGATCTACGCCGGCCGGCTGGCGGTGACCTTGGCCCTGGTGGCCGCGGCCTGGCCGGATATCGTCGCCTGGCTGGGCCGGCCGTCGTGGTGGCCGCCGCTCGTCGGCTTGGCGCTGGTGGTGCCGTGGGTGGTGCTGGCAGCGCTGCAGCGGGATGCCGGCTGGGCCGGCGAGGTGACGGAGCGGAGCGGCTTCGATCCCTGGCTGCAATTCGGCGACGGACGGGCCGCGTGGGGCTATCTCCTGGTCCGTGGCCTGGGGCTCGTCGTGGTGACGCCGTTCGTCGAGGAGCTGTTCCTGCGCGGGTTCCTTCTCCGCTACCTCGTGCGGGAGCGGTTCTGGGAAGTGCCGTTCGGCCTCGTCACGCCCGTAGTCGCGGCGGCCACCGCGGCCTACGCGGCAGCCACGCACCCCGGCGAGGCGGTCGCGGCCGTCGGCTGGTTCGCGGTCGTCGGCGGGATCGCGGCGGCGACCCGCAGGCCGATCGACTGCATCCTCGCCCATGCGGCCACCAACCTGGCCCTCGGGGCGTACGTGCTGGCGACGGGAGCCTGGTGGCTGGTGTAGGAGGGGTTGCCGGATGCCCCTGCGTGGCCGACTCGCACCGACGCCGACGGGTTTCCTCCACGTGGGCCATGCACGCACGTTCGCCCTCGCGGCGGCGCGGGCCGCCGGTGCCGGGCTCGTGATGCGGATCGAGGATCTCGACGGGCCGCGGTGTCGGCCGGAATACACGGCGGCCGCCCTCGAAGACCTGCGCTGGCTGGGTCTCGACTGGACCGAGGGGCCCGACGTGGGCGGCCCGCACGCGCCGTACGTGCAGAGCGAACGGGCCGACTCGTATCTGGAGGTTTGGCGACGGCTGGAGGCGACGGGCCTGATCTATCGAAGCCCGCACTCCCGCCGCGACGTGGAGGCGGCCGCGACCGCGCCGCACGAAGGGGAGCCGATCTTCCCGCCGGCCCTGCGGCCCGCCTACCGCGAGCGGGCCGCGGCGCCGGGCGGCGTGCCGTGGCGGTTCCGCGTGCCCGACGGCCGCACGCTCGAGTTCCACGACGCCCTGCAGGGAGCGGTGCGGCGGACGGCGGGCGTGGACTTCGGCGACTTCGTCGTCTGGCGCCGCGACGACCTCGCCGCCTACGAACTGGCCGTCGTGGCCGACGATCACGCGATGGAAGTCGGCGAGGTGGTCCGCGGCGCGGACTTGCTCACGAGCACGGCACGGCAACTGCTCCTCTACGAGGCCCTCGGCTGGCGGCCGCCAGCCTTCGCCCACGCGGAGCTGGTGTGCGATGCGAGCGGCCGGCGGCTCGCCAAGCGGACCGGTGGCCTCGCGATCCGCGACCTGCGGGCCGCCGGCTGGATGCCAGCCGACGTGCTTCGGCTGCCCGTCGAGACGCTCGGGGAGCCGTCCCATGGATGAATCACCCTCCGGCCCGCAGCCCGCCGTCACCTGGTTCGTCGATCTCGACGTCGATGCGATCGTGGAACTGCCGGCCAATCCCGCCGTCGCCCGCGATGCGTTTCTCGACTGGCTGTGGGGCGTGGCCGACGGCCTCGTGGGCGTCGATGAAGGGGCGGTGGACGTCGTCGAGGCGGCTACGCTCGGGCTCGTCGAGTCGCCGCTGGTGATCGACGCGGCCGCCGCCCCGGCGGATCGCGACTGGGTCGGTTCCCTGGCGACGGCCCGCATCGCCTGCGCTTTCGAGAGCGAGACGGCGGCGCGGCAGGCTGCGGCGGGGCTCGCGGGCCTCCGCGGCTGCCGGGTGGCGGGCATCCGCGCGGAGACGGCCGGCGACGAGGCAGCGTGGCGTGAAGTGTTCGGGCCGATCGCCGTCGCGGGGTTCGGCACCGTGCGGCCGGCCTGGGAGCAGGGCACGGCCGGGTGCGGCCACGCCGGCGCTACGCTCTTCATCGAGCCGGGCGTCGGGTTCGGCACCGGCCTGCACGAGACCACGCGGCTGTGCCTCGCCGCGCTGGCCGCCTGGCGGCACGCCGGCCGCCCGTTCGACCGCGTGCTCGACTTCGGCGCCGGCTCCGGCATCCTCGGTATCGCGGCGGCCGTGCTCGGGGCTCGGGAGGTCGATGCCGTGGAGATCGACGCGACGGTCCACGCCGCGATCCGGGCCAACGCGGCCCGCAACTCCGTCGCGGAGCGGGTGCGGGTCGCCGCCGCGCTGCCCGCCACCGACGCGGACTGCGGTCTCGTCCTCGCCAACATCGTCGCCCCCGTGCTGCTCGACCACGCGCCGTCCCTCTGCGACCGCGTCCGCCGCGGGCCGGCCCGCGGCGGCCTCGTGCTGTCCGGCCTGCTGGCGGGCGACGTGCCCGCCGTCGCCGACCGCTACGCCGCGATCCTCGGCGTCGCCCCGGCGCGATCATCGCTCGGCGATTGGCACTGCCTCCGGTTCGGCTGACGGGGCCCCGCTTGCCCGGGCTGCCCATCTTCCCGGGGCCGGCGTTGGCCCGGCTCGGGCGGTCGTTCAGGCTCGATTCCCGCGCGCCGGTGCGTCGATAGGCCCTGCGGGTCGCGCGGCAGGGGGCGGGCATGGACATCGCGGTCATCGTCTCCACGTTCCAGCGGCCCGAGCACCTGCGTCGTTGCCTCGCGTCGCTCGAGGTGCAGGAGGACGTGGACGGGCGATTCGAGGTGGTGGTGGCCGACGACGGGTCACGGGACGAGACGCTGCGGCTGGTCGCGTCGACGGCCCGACAGGTGGCCTTTCCTCTGACCTTCACCACGCACGACCACGACGGCTTTCGCCTGGCCCGCTGTCGCAACGAGGGGGCGGCGGCCTCGACGGCCCCCTACCTGCTGTTCACCGACGGCGACTGCATCCTGCCCCGGGACCACCTGCGGCATCATTTGGCGATGCGGCATCGGGGCCTGGTGGTGGGCGGCGACTGCATCCGGCTCGACGCCGAGACGTCGTTTCGCATCGACGTGGACGCGATTCACGGCGGCGACGTCACCCGCTTCGTGCCCCGCGCGGAGGCCTGGCGGATTCGCCTCAAGGGTCTACGAGCCAAGGCCTACGAGTGGACCCGGGTGCCGATGCGGCCGCGGCTCTGCGGCAACAACATCGCCCTCTGGCGGGATGATTTCGAACGCGTCAACGGCTTCGACGAGGGCTTCGTGGGCTGGGGGCTCGAGGATCGCGATCTGCAGTGCCGGCTCGAGCGACTCGGGCTGCGGGTCCGGTCGATCCTGCTCGCCACCGCGCCCATCCACCTCTGGCATCCGACGCCGCCGAGTTTCGCCCGCAACAGCGTGGGCACCCCCAACCTCGCATACTTTCGTGCGATCCGCGAGCGACCGACGTTCTGTGTGGACGGCCTGGTCAAGCCCTGGGCATGCGACGTCGTGGGCAGGCCCATGCACGCCACCTCCGCACGCAAAGCGGCCTGAGCGATGTGGCGCCCGTTCATGACCGGAGCCGCCGGACCGGTTCACGTCGGACCGCCGGTGCGGCGTGCCCGGGCATCGCGAGAGTGCGTGGCGGCCCGCGTGGCCGGCCGTCGCATCTGGTTCGAGTCGGCCGACGCACCGTTGGCCGCGGCGGTGGAAGCCTTCGGCACGGCCCTGCTCGTGCCCGCGATGCACGCCGGCCGCTCGCTGGCCATGCGGCAGGCCGCCTGTCCGGTCTGGGTCGGCAATCTCGCGCCGCTCGTCGCCGCGTTTCGCGATCTCTGGTATCTCGCCGCGCCCGCGCCGCGCGTGGCCGCCGGGGGCGACGCACCGCCCGCCGCGGCGGGCACGGCGCTCTGCTTCAGCGGCGGCGTGGACGCCTTCCACGCCCTGCTCGCCGGCGGCCGGCCGGTGGACGCGGTCGTCTTCGTGGCCGGCTACGACGTCCGGCTTCGCGACACCGCCCGGCTCGTCGCCGTCGAGCGATTGCTCCGCGACGTCGCCGCCGCGCACGGAGCCCGCGCCGTGATCGTGCGGACCAACCTCCGGCGGCATCCGCTCGTGCGAGCCACGCCCTGGCTGCGCGAGTTCGGGGCGGCGCTGGCCGCCGTCGGGCACGCGCTGGCCCCGACGGTCAGCCGGTTCCTGATCGCCAGCGACGGTCTCGGCTTCGAGCATCCGGAGGTGGGCGCCCGGCCCGGCACCGATCCGCTCCTCGGCTCGCGCTCGCTCGCGGTCGAGCACGTGGCGCCGGACGTGACGCGGCTGGAGAAGCTGCGGGCCATCGGTGGCGATCCGTTGGTGCGACGCCACCTGCGGGTCTGCTGGGCGAACGTCGCCGGCCGCACGAACTGCGGCCGCTGCGAGAAGTGCGTCCGCACGATGCTTTGTCTCGACGCCTGCGGCACCCTCGGCGGATTCGCGGGCTTCGACCATGGCCGCGGGCTGGTCGCCGCGGTGGACGCGCTGCCGACCGTGGACGGCGTGGTGGAACCCTTCTATCGGAAGCTGCTCGACGCGGGTCTCGCCGGCCGGGCGGCCGCGGGCGTGCGGCGGCTGCTCGACCGTAGCACTGCGGCCGGCGCGACACGGCCAGTCGCCACATCAACCGGCCGGCGGTATCGCCTCCTCGGCCCCGCGGCGTTCGCCGACGTCTGCACGCCCCTCGTCGGCAGCCGAGTGGGATACGTGCGACCGGTGGGCAACGTCGGCGACGACCTCATCGAACTCGCGATGACCCAATTGTTCGCCGCCTACGGCATCCGCTGGCGGCAGGTCACGGCGGTGGAACTGGCGGGGCCGGTCGCCGACCTGGACGTGCTCGTCTTCGGTGGCGGGGGCAACATGGGCGACCGCTACCGCAACAACTACGACCTCCGGGGTCGGGCGCTCGCCACCTCGCTGCCGGTGGTGATCCTGCCGCAGTCGTTCACGTCACCGGAAGACCGCGGGTTTCACCGCGTGTACGTCCGCGAGCGGGCCAGCCTCGGCCTCCACCCTGGCGGCATCCTCGCGGCCGACCTCGCCCTCGGTCTCTCCTGGGACGAGCCCGCCCGGCCGGATCGTGATCTCGGTGTGTTCCTGCGGCGCGACCAGGAGCGCGGTGGCCGCAAGCCGCTGCTCGCCAGGGATCCCGTGCGGATGGCCCGCACGCCCGCCGCGTACCTCGCGCTCGCCGCACGACACCGCCGCATCGTCACCGACCGGCTCCACTTCGCGATCGCCGGCCTGCACGCCGGCCGTCACGTCACCCTGGTGGCGAACGACTACCACAAGAACCGCTCGATGCATGAGACCTGGCTGGCCGCGCTCGGCTGCCGATTCGCCGCCACCGCCGTCGAGGCGCTGGCGATTGTCCGGCGGGCAGCCTGACGTCGTCCGGGACCGCACTCCATGGCCCATCTCGCGATCGTCGTCGACGACGACCCGGAGCGCCGCGACACGTTCCTGGCCGCCACGCGGCGGCTGTTCGGTGAACTGCCGGGCCTGACGATCGGCGAGCGCCGACACGAGAGATTCGCCTGCGTTTGGGCCGCCGGCCCGCGGGCGCCGATCGACGTGCACGAAGATCCGCATGGCTGCTCCATCTTCATCGGCTACGGCATCGCGGCCGACGATCGCCGCGTGGCGGCCCGCGATCTCCGCACCGACTGGCTCGCGCCGGCGAGCCGGCCC
>JBIPLS010000049.1:0-19160 GCA_044368305.1 Pirellulales bacterium | reverse complement strand
CCGACGCGGCCACGGTCGCCTGGCTGGAGCGGCTCTTCGCCCGCAACGGCTGGCTGGAACTCGGCCGCAAAAAGCCGATCCCGCACGAGTCGTGGTTCGCCGTGGCCGGCTACTTCTTCTACTACGGGCACTTCTACGCCGCCGAGTGCATCGAGTCGCTGCCCGCCGCCCTGCGACCGCCGCTCCAGGATCAGCTCGCCCGGCTCCTCGTTCCCCTGCAGGAGCCGAACGGCTGCTGGTGGGACTTTCCGTTCTACGATTACCACACGCAGTACGGCACGGCCTTCGCCGTCCGCACCCTCGTCCGCTGCCGCAAGGCGGAGTGAGCGTGACTCGCGCTTGATCCTCGCGCATCGTCGGGGTTGGCCCCGTTTGGTGAAACGGAAATCGGGCCTGACGAGGATCCAGTGAACCCGGCCCTCCAGGCCCGCCGCGGTCATCAACTCTGCCGATAGAACGGGCTGGCGACGTAGGCGTCCTTGAGGTGCCGCAGGCCGACGAGCAGGACGGCCGAGGCCGGCAGGGCGAGCAGCACGCCGAAGAACCCGAACACCTGCCCGAAGGCCAGCAGGGCGAACACGACGGCCAGCGGGTGCAGCCCGATCCGCTGGCCGACGATCCGCGGCGTGAGCACGAAGCTCTCCAACAGCTGGCCGATGCCGAACACCACCACCACGACCACCAGGTTGCGCGTGGCGTCCGCCTGGAGCGCCGCCACCAGCAGCGCCAGCACGAGGCCCGTGCCGAAGCCGAGGTAGGGCACGAAGGCCAGGCCGCCGGCCACGAGCGCGATCGGCAGCGCGAACTCGATGCCGCCGAGCCACAGGGCCACGGCGTAGTAGGCCGCGAGCAGCCCCATGACCGCCAGCTGGCCGCGGAGAAACTCCGCCAGCACGGCATTGATCTCGCCCGCGATCGACCGCACGCGGGAGTGCGCCCGCCGCGGGACGAGGTGGTCGATCCGGGCGACGATGTCGTGCCAGTCCACGAGCAGGTAGAAGAGCACGACCGGGATGAGCACCAGGTTGCCGATCCAGCCGAGGACCGCCCGGCCGCCGATGCGTGCGGACGCCAGCAGCCGGCCGAAGAGCCCTTCGCTCCCCTGCACCTTCTCGCTGACGAGCGCCTTGAGCGAATCGAAGTCGACGTGGATCTCGCGGCCCAGCAAGGCGTCGAGCGCCGGCGCGACCGCGGCATCGAGCCGGTCGAGCAGCCCCGGCAGCCGGCCGGCCAGCTCCGCTGCCTCCTTGCGGACCAGCGGGGCCACCACGAGGAACACCGCCAGCAACGCCACGGAGCCGAGCAGCAACACCAGGGTCGCCGCGGCCCAGCGCGGCACGCGACGCCCGGCCAGCCGATCGACGGCCGGCGTGAGGATGTAGGCCAGCACCGCGCCGGCGAGGAACGGGGCCAGGATCGGACCGAGCAGCCAGAAGACCCAGAGCATGCCGGCGGCGACGGCCAGCCACCAGGCTGACTGCAAGTGTTCGGATCGCAGCTTCATGACACACCAGGCCGTCCGTGGACAAGGGCCTCCGTGGCCTGCGTCCATTTGATCGACCGCATCCTCCGGCGACAGACTTGTTCCACGGCCTGCGAGCAGGCCCGCTCCCCGCCGCGGCGGCCCGCGGCGGGTAGCGAAGATGATATCCTCGACGCCCTGTCATGGCCTGGTTCCAGACCGAACTGCGGCTCACGCCGCGTCGCCGCGGATTTCACCTCGTTACCGCCGAGGTCGAGGGGGCCCTGCGCGGCATGCCCCGCCTCGCGGTCGGTCTGCTGCACGTGTTCATCCGCCACACGTCGGCCAGCCTGTCGATCAACGAGAACGCCGACCCCGACGTGCCCCGCGACCTGGAGACGGCCCTCAACGCGATCGTCCGCGAGGATTTTCCCTACGTCCACACGGCGGAAGGCCCCGACGACATGCCGGCCCACGTAAAGGCGTCGCTGCTCGGGTCCTCCATCACCGTGCCGATCGGCGCCGGCCGCCTCCTGCTGGGCACCTGGCAGGGCATCTATCTCTGCGAGCACCGCGACCGTGGCGGGCCGCGGTCCCTCGTGCTCACGGCCCACGGCGAGCCGCTGGCGTCGCCGTGAGCCGCGCCCCGCGGCCCCCCTTCCCGGAACGAACGCCCATGCTGATCAGCAGCCTCTCCGGCAACGAGATTTTCTGCCTCTCCTTGAAGGGTTGGGCGCCCGGCCGCATCGTCGTGGGCAACAGCGTCTATTCGCTGGGCCTCCTCGGCGGGCTGACGAGCGGCCTCAAGGCGATGGCCGGTGGCGAAATCGGCCAGATCACCAGCCTGATCTCCGAGGGGCGGCACGCGGCGCTCCGGCGGCTGGTCGAGGAGGCCCGGCGCGACGAGGCCCGAGGCGTCACGGGCGTGACGAGCGAACTCAAGACCTTCGGTGGGATGCAGGAGTTCCTCGCGGTCGGCAGCGCCATCCACTCCGGCGCGCCCGGTTCGTTCTTCACGACGGCCTGCTCGGGGCAGGACTTGTACTGCCAGCTCGACTCCGGCTACGTGCCGCGGCACTACGTGATCGGCAACGTGGCCTACGCCATGGGCGTGGGCCGCGGCCTGACGAGCCTGCTGCGGACGATCGCCGGGGGCGAGGTCAGGGAATACTCGGCGATCTACAACCAGACGCGGCACCTGGCGCTCGAGCGGATCGAGCAGGAGGCCGCCGCCTGCGGCGCCAACTGCGTCGTCGACATCCAGACGTCGATCCTCCCCTTCGGAGCCGGCGTGCGCGAGATGCTGATGGTGGGCACGGCCTCCACCAACCCCGCTCTCGGCAGCCCGGCCCGCCCCGCGAGCAGCGAGCTGACCGGCGAGGAACTGTGGAACATCACGCAGCTCGGCTACGCGCCCCTCCGGCTCGTGCTCGCGTCGAGCGTCTATTCGATCGGCTTCGGCGGCGGCCTCGCCTCGCTCTTCCGGTCGTTCGCCCGCGGCGAGGTGACGGCGGTTTCACGACTGGTCTACGAGGCCCGGGAGAAATGCCTCGATCAGATCCGCCAGGAGGCGGAGGCGCACGCCGCCGACGGCGTGATCGGCGTGAAACTGTTCATCAACGAGCTCGGCGGCGGGATCGTGGAGGTGCTGGCCGTGGGCACGGCGATCAAGCGGAACGACCGCGTGCAGACAGCGTCGGAAGCCCTTCCGCCCCAGGCGATCATCCGCGACCGCGACATGTTCTTCGACGCGGTTCACGGCCCGCGGACGCGGAAACTCGATCGGGTTCAGGCGAACGAGTGAACCGTCCCCCCTGCACCGCCAGAGCGACCGATGCCACAGCCTGATCCCGGGCCGAACCGCCCCGGCCACCCGGCGGCCTTCGATGCGGAGCGGTTTCGTCGCGAGGCCCGCGCCGTCGTCGACTGGATCGCCGACTACTGGGCGACCCTCGAATCCCGGCCCGTCGCGCCGCGGGCCGAGCCGGGCAGCATCCGTGCGGCGCTGCCGGCCACCGCCCCGGAACACCCGGAACAACTCGCGGCGGTGCTCGCCGACCTCGACCGGACGATCCTGCCGGGGCTCCTCCATTGGCAGCATCCCTCGTTCTTCGGCTACTTCCCGGCGAGCGCCTCCGGCCCGTCGATCCTCGGCGAGTTGCTCGCCGCCGGGCTCGGCGTGCAGGGGATGCTGTGGGCCACGTCGCCGGCCTGCACCGAACTCGAAACCCACTGCATCGACTGGCTCCGCGAACTCCTCGGCCTGCCGGAGCGGTTCGCCGCCGCGGGGCCGGGGGGCGGCGTGATCCAGGATTCGGCGTCGAGCGGCACGCTGTGCGCGATCCTCGCCGCTCGGGGCCGGGCGGTCGGCCGGGCTGCCGGCCGACCGCTCGCCGCCTATTGCAGCAGCGACGCCCATTCGAGCGTGGAGAAGGGCCTGCGGATCGCGGGCATCGACCCGGACTGCCTGCGGCGGATTCCCGTCGATGCCGCCGGCGCGATGGATGCCGCCGCGCTCGCCGCGGCGATGGCCGCGGACGCCGATGCCGGCCGCCATCCGTTCTTCGTCGCCGCCACGGTGGGCACGACCGCGTGCGGCGCGATCGACCCGGTGCCGGATGTCGCCGCGGCCGCGGCGAGACACGCGGCCTGGCTCCACGTCGATGCCGCCTGGGCGGGGACGGCGGCCCTGTGCCCGGAACTCCGCGGGCCGGTCGTGGCCGGCGCGGAGCGGGCCGACAGTTGGGGCTTCAATCCCCACAAGTGGATGCTCGTCAACTTCGACTGCCACGTGCTCTGGGTCGCGGATCGGGGCCCGCTCGTGCAGGCTCTGTCGATGAAGCCCGAGTACCTGCGGAACGCCGCCACCGAGAGCGGGGCGGTGATCGACTACGCCGATTGGCAGGTGCCGCTCGGCCGCCGCTTCCGGGCCCTGAAACTCTGGCTGACGCTGCGGATGCTCGGCGCCGAGGCCCTGCGGCGGCACGTCCGCGACCACGTGGCCTGGGCCCGGGAATTCGCCGCCTGCGTGGCGGCCGATCCGCGGTTCGAGCTGCTCCGGGAGCCGTCCCTGTCCCTCGTCTGCTTCGCTCTGCGGGCCGGCGACGCGGCCACCGCCGCCCTGCTTGAGCGGGTGAACGCCGGCGGCACCGCCTTCCTCACCCACTCCCGCGTCGCCGGCCGCTACGCCATCCGGCTGGCGGTCGGCGGTGGCCTCACCGAGCGCCGCCACGTCCTCTCCGCCTGGCGGGCGCTCGCCGCTCGCCCCTGACGTCCGGCCCCGGTCACCGGGGCAGGCGGGCCGGCCGGCGAGCGACCCCGTGCCGCCGGGACGGACCCATGTCCCGGAGCCCGACAAAGTTCGCCCCGCCCCCCCCAACTGTCACCACCGCCTTTCGCTGCATTTCCGGCACAACTCGTGCCGATTTTCCTGGCGTGAACCATCTTTCCCCAAGCCCCGTAGTATTGGCTGCGGCTCGCCACGGCGCGGCCCATCCCGGGCTGGCCGGACGGGCTCCGTCACCACGGAGCGGCAACCATGGCACGCACTGAAGCACTGTCGAATCTGCGGGCGATCCTCATTCGTCGGCGCGATGCGCTGCGCAGCGCCCTGGCGGGGGATCTCTCGCTGCTCAAGGAATTGCGGAGCGAATCGCCGGGCGACGTCGTGGACGCCGCCTACGACTCGGCCCAGGACGAGATCAGCTCGCAGTTGGCCGAGGTGGAGAGCCGCGAACTGGCGAACATCGAGAACGCACTGGAGCGGATGAAGGGCGGGAAGTACGGGCTGTGCGAGGTCTGCAACGGCAGGATCCCGATGGCCCGGCTCAACGCCCTGCCCTACGCCACGATGTGCATCGAGTGCCAGCGCGAACTCGAGCGGAGCGGAGGAGCGGGCCGGCGCGAGACGGCGGAACTGCCCAGCGAGGAAGCCGTGGGCGGGGAATTGGAACTCTGACGTTCCGTGCCTCGCACCGCGGCTGGTATCATCGCCGGCGGCCGATCAGCGGCTCGAGGGCTCCCATGATCACCGTCCGCGTCAGCCGAACCGCGTGCACCGCCGGTGCCGCCGCGTTCCTGGGCGGCTGCCTGGTGTTCGCCGGTTCGGCCCGGACCGAGGAGCCGGCGATCCGCCTGGCGCCGATCCCGGCCACCTCCGGCCGCGACGACCGCGTGGACCCGATGCGGCCGTCCCGGCTCTCGCCCTCGGAACGCGAGCGGCTCTACGAGCAGGCGGCCCGCGACGCCGAGCACCTGGAGCAGCAGGGCCGCCAACTGCGACGGCTGATGCAGTTGATGCGGCCCACCGTGGTCCATCTCTCCGCCACCAAGCCCCTGCAACGGCCGCGGAACGGCAAGGTCACCGAGGACGAGGCGGGCGCGGGGGTGATCGCCCGCGTGGCCGGCAGGACGGTCGTGCTCACCAACCGGCACGTGGTCAACAGGGCCGATCTCGACGCCATCGCCGTGCGGCTCGACGACGGCCGTGAACTGCGGCCCCGCCGGCTGTGGTCTGACGCCGGCACCGACATCGCGGTGCTCGCGATCGAGGCCGACGACCTGCAGGCAGCCCGCATCGCGGACGGCGATGCCGTGCAGATCGGCGACACCGTGCTCGCCATCGGCAGCCCCTTCGGGTTGGCCCACTCGGTGACGCTGGGGATCGTCTCGGCCAAGGGCCGCCGCGACCTGGAACTCGGCGAGGGGGCGGTGAAGTTCCAGGACTTCATCCAGACCGACGCCGCGATCAATCCCGGCAACAGCGGCGGGCCGCTGGTGAACCTCCGTGGCGAGGTGGTCGGCATCAACACCTGCATCGCCAGCAACTCCGGCGGCAACGAGGGCATCGGCTTCGCGATCCCGATGCCGATGGTGATGTTCGTGGCCCGACAGCTGGTCGAGAACGGCTCTGTGGCCCGGGCCTACCTCGGCGTCACGCTCGACAAGGAGTTCTCCCCCCAGGCCGCCGGCCAGCTGGGCATGGTGCGACCGGTGGGCGCCCGGGTGGTGGGTGTGACGCCCGACGCCCCGGCGGCGAAGGCCGGCATCCGCGGCGACGACGTGATCCTCGAGTACGACGGCACGGCGGTCGAGGACGACGACCACCTGATGAGCCTGGTGAGCATGACCACCGCCGACCGCACCGTGGACGTGGTGATCTTCCGCGACCGGCAGCGGCTCCCCCTGCGGATCGCGGTCGCCAGTCGGAGCGACTTCGAGTAGCCCCGCGATCAGGTCGCGTCGGCCGCGGCGGCGAAGCCGCGGAGGATGCAGTCCTGCACGGCCGCCGCGTCGCATCCGAGCAACATGTCGACGTTCGGTCGCCACTGCCGGGTCTGCCGGCGATCGACGACGAGCATGCCCGCGGTCAGTTCCCCGGCCGTCTCCACGTCGGCCGCCACGGTGGTCCGCTCGAAGAGCTCGGGATTCGTCGCCGCCACCAGCGCCACGACGTCGTGCAGGCAGATGCCCTCGCTGCCGAGGATCTGCCGATGGGCGCGGAAGGCGTGGGCGAGCATCCTGCGCAGGATCCGGCCGGCGCGGGAGAACTCGTCCGGCAGCTCGTCGAGCAGGCCGAAGCCGAGGACGACCTGCGACGTCGTCTCCAGCGGCACGAGCGTCTTCGTAAGCGGCTCGCGGAGCACGTGCCGGGCGGCGGCCGGGTCGCAGTAGAAGTTGAAGTCGGCGACGGGCGTGGCGCTGCCGGCGCCGTGCACGGTGCCGCCGCAGATCACCAGTTCGCCGATCAGTTCCGCGACCGACGGATCCCGCGCCAGGACCCGCGACACGTTGGTCAGCGGCCCGAGGGCCAGGATCGTGATCTCGCGCGGGTGGGCCTTGAGGCACTCCCAGATGACCTTTTCCGACGGGTGCCCGCCGTGGAGCGGGACCCGCGGCACCTCGACGCCGCCGAGGCCGTCGGTGCCGTGCATGCTGAACGGGCGGGCCGGCAGCACGACGTCCGCGGCCGCCAGGCCCACGCGGGGGAGCCGCGGCGGGTCGAGAAAGGCGACCAACGACTGCAGGTTCTCCGACGCCTGATCGGGCGGCACGTTGCCGCCGACGGCCGTGACGGCGACCACCTCCAGCCGCGGGTCGAACAAGGCCATGGCCAGCGCCACGGCGTCGTCGATCCCCGGGTCGATGTCGATGATCACCTTGCGGGCCGCTGGCGACGGTGGCACTGCGAACTCTCGGAGAGGGATGGCGTGTAGACTGGCGGGAGCGGACGACGGCGAAATCGTATCCGAAGCCGGCGTCCGCCGGCAGCACCGACCCGCACACGCATGACCGACACGCCCGCCGACCCCGACACCTTGGCCGCGGGCCTGCATGCGGGCCGCCGCTCGTCGGCCGACGAGATCCGCCGGCTCGTCGATGCCGTGTTGGCCGGCACGGTCGATCTCGAGGCCTTCGGCCGCTGGCTCGTGGCGCTCGCCGACGTGGGGGAGACCGCGGCGGAGATCGCGGGCGTCGCCGCTGCCCTGCGGTCCCGGATGCTGCCCATCCCGCCCGTCGGCACCGCGGCCGTTGCCGACACCTGCGGCACGGGCGGCGACGGCTCGGGCTCGTTCAACATCTCGACGGCGGCAGCGCTCGTCGCCGCCGCCGCCGGCCAGCCGATCGCGAAGCACGGCAACCGCGCGGTGTCCAGCCGCACGGGCTCGGCCGACGTGCTCGAGGCCCTCGGCGTGCGGATCGACGCCGGCCCGGACGTCGCGGCCCGCTGCCTGCGGGAGACCGGCATCTGCTTCTGCCTGGCGCCGGCCCACCATCCCGCACTGGCCCGCGTGGGGCCGCTGCGGCGCGGGCTCGGCCGACCGACCGTCTTCAATCTCGTCGGCCCGCTGTGCAATCCCGCGGCGGCCACGGTGCAGGTGATCGGCGTCGGCCGGCCGGGGGTGCGCGAGGCCGTGGCGGAGGCCGCACGGATGCTGGGCTGCTCCCGCGCGGTCGTCGTCTCGGGTCACGTCGGCGCCGACCTGCGGGCCTTCGACGAGGTGACCGTCTTCGGTCCCACCGACGTGATTGACGTGGCGGCCGACGGCGTGCGACGCTCCCGCTGGACGGCGGAGGACTTCGGCCTGGCCACGCTGCCGGCACATCGGCTCGCCGACCTCGAAGTCGCCGATCCGGCGGCCAGCGCGGCGGCGATCCGCGGCGTGCTCGGTGGCGAACGCGGCCCGCGCCGCGACGTCGTCGTGATCAACGCCGCGGCGGTGCTCTGGGCCGCGGAGAAGGCGGCCGATCTCCGTGTTGCCCGAGGGCTCGCCGAGCGGGCGATCGACTCCGGCGCCGCCGCCAGGACGCTCGACGCGCTCGCGGCCGTCTCGCGCTAGTCCGCGGACGCGGCGGGAACCGCGGAGTCCATTCCGCAGCCACGCGGCTGCGGGAGGGCGTAGAATCTCGGCGTGTTCGACCTCAAGGTCATCCAGCCCGCACCCCCGCCCCCGGCCCCAGCCGCCGTGCCGGCGCCGTGCTGCGCCCCGGCCGAGGTTGGCGCTTTCGGCTGGCACTGCCCGATGCATCCCGAGGTCACGGCTTCCACGGCGGGCAGTTGCCCACTGTGCGGGATGCCGCTCGAGCCGATCGGGCAGGCCGCGGAGGCCGTCGCAGCCCGCGGCCGCGAGAGCTGGCGGCTCGGTGCGTGCATGGTGCTGGGGGTGATGCTTCTGGTCGTGGCGATGGGCGGCATGGCCGGCCACATGCTGCCGACGTGGACCGGCGGCCATGCCGTGGCCGCTTGGCTCGAGGGCCTGGGTATCGCGGGGAGCAGCGGCAACTGGTTTCAACTGGCGCTGGCCACGCCGATCGTCTTCTGGGGCGGCTGGCCGATTCTCGCCGGCGGCCTGGCGGGGTTCCGCCGCGGACGGCCGACGATGTTCTCCCTGATCTCGCTGGGCGTGCTCGTGGCGTGGACGACGAGCACTGCGCTCACGGTCGCGCCGGGGATGCTGCCCGCCGCCTTTCGCCGCACCGACGGCAGCGTGGAGGTGTTCTTCGAGTCGGCGGGCACCATCGTGGTGCTCGTGCTGCTCGGGCAAGCGCTCGAGAGCCGGGCCCGGCGCGGCACGACCGCGGCCCTGCGGGCCCTCATGGATCTCGCCCCGCCCACTGCGGAGCGGGTTGGCGGTCTGCGGCCGGCATGCTGCGGCGGCGGGGTCGAAGAGCCGGTCACAATTCCCCTGGCCCAGGTGCGGCTGGGCGATCTCCTCCGGGTCAAGCCGGGCGGAAGGCTGCCGGTGGACGGCGTCATCCGCGAGGGTTCGACGACCTGCGACGAATCGCTGCTCACGGGTGAGCCGCTGCCCGTGCACCGCGCGGCCGGCGACCGCGTCCTCGGCGGGGCGATCAACGGTGCCGGGGCGATCATCGTCGAGGCGACCACCACCGCCTCCGGTTCGCTCGTCGCCCGGATCGCCCGCCTGGTCCGCGAGGCCCACCAGCGGCGGGCACCGATCGAGCAGACGGCGGACCGGATTGCGGCCTGGTTCACGCCCGCCGTTCTGGCCGTCGCACTGGCGACCTTCCTGATCTGGGCCACCCTGGGACCGGAGCCGCGGCTGACCTCGGGCCTGCTGTCGGCGGTGAGCGTGCTCGTGATCGCCTGCCCGTGCGCGCTGGGACTGGCCACGCCCCTGGCGATGACGGTGGCGATCGGCCGCGGCGCCCGCGCGGGGATCCTCGTCCGATCGGCTGCCGCGCTCGAGCGACTTTCCCGCACGGGCACCGTCGTCTTCGACAAGACCGGCACGCTGACCCAGGGCCGTCCGCGGGTCGTCGCTGCCGCCGCGGTAATCGACGGCCGACTCGGCCCCGTGGTGGACGCGGGCCGGCCCGGTGCATTCGCGGCGGAACCGTTGCGATCGGCCCTGGCCGCGGCCGCCGGTGTCGAGGCATCCAGCGAGCACGGCCTGGCGGCGGCGTTCACGGCCGCCGCCCGCGAGGCCGGGATCGCGGTGCCGACGGCGGCCGGGGTCGAGGCGGCGGTGGGCAGGGGCGTGGCGGGCACCGTCGCCGGAAGCAGGGTTCTCGTCGGCAGTGCGGCCTTTCTCCGAGAGCACGGCGTGGCCGTGCCGGAAACCGGCGGTGCAACCGTTTCCGACGCGACGACCGTTCTCATGGCGACCGACGGTCGCCCGGCCGCGCGGTTCGCGATCGCCGACCCGCCGCGTACGGAGGCCGAACGCGTGATCGCGGGCCTGCGGGCCGGCGGCCTGGTCGTGGAGTTGCTCTCGGGAGACACCGCAACCGCGGCGCGGCACCTCGCCGCCCGCGTCGGCATCGACCGCGTGGCCGGCGGACTCGGGCCGCGGGAGAAGGCCGACCGCGTGGCCGCGTTGCGGTCCGCTGCGGCGGAAGCCGGCCCGCTGCGGACCGTCGCCTTCGTGGGCGACGGCATCAACGACGCTCCGGCCCTGGCCGCGGCCGACGTCGGGATCGCCATGGGCTCGGCCGCCGACGCCACGATCGAGACGGCCGACGTCACGCTCCTAGCCGGCGGCCTCGAGGCCGTGCCGCGGGCGTTGCGGCTGGCACGGGCCGCGATGCGCACCGTGCACCAGAACCTCGCGCTCGCCTTCCTCTACAACGTGCTGGCGATCCCGGTCGCCGCCGGGGCCCTGTACCCGCTGCTCGGCCACGTCGCCAGCCCGATGGTCGCCGCGGCAGCGATGACGGCGAGTTCGCTGTCCGTGATCGCCAACTCGCTGCGGCTGCGGCGGTTCGACCCCGGCTGAGCGGGGAGACGCGGGGGCCTTCAGTCGAGCGGCACCTCCAGGCCATCGTAGGCCAGTTCCACACCGGGCGGCAGCAGGGCGCTCGTGGCGGCATGGCCGATCTCGTGCCCCATGTGCACCAGCAGGGTGCGGCGGGCGCCGACCCGCGCGGCCACGCCCAGCGCCTCGGACAACGACAGATGGGTGGGGTGGCGGGACTCCCGCAGGCAATCGAGCACCAGCGTGTCGAGGCCCGAGAGCAGCGGCCAGGTCTCGTCCGGGATCTGGTTGGTGTCGGTGCAGTAGGCGAGGTTTCCGAACCGGAACCCGAGCACGTCGAAGACGCCGTGCCGCAACCGCAGCGGCACGACGCGGGCGCCGAGGAGCTCGAAGGGTGCCGGCGTGATCCGCTCGAACGTGAGCTTGGGGATCCCGCCCCCCGGGACGGGCACCGCCTCGAAGGCGTAGTCGAAGGCCCGGCGGATCCGTCGCTCCACTCGCTCCTCGCAATACACGGGCATCGCCCGCCCGGCCCAGGTGCACAACGGCCGCACGTCGTCGAGGCCGTACACGTGATCGACGTGGTCGTGGGTGTAGAGGACGGCTTCGACCTGGCCGATGCCCGCCCGCAGCAACTGGGTCCGCAGGTCGGGCGTCGTGTCCACGAGCAGCGTGCCGCCGGGCAGCCCGACGGCCACGCTGGTCCGCAGTCGCTTGTCCCGCGGATCGCCGCTCGTGCACACCGGGCAGCCGCATCCCACCACCGGCACACCGACGCTCGTGCCCGTGCCCAGGAACAACAGTTTCCCGGCGAGGCTCCGGCCCGCGTCCGTCATGACATGCATCTCCGCGCGGCGACCGCCGCTTCAGGGAGCGAGCCGCTCGACGATCCATCCGCCCGCCGGATCGACCCGGTACCGCAGGCGATCGTGGAGGCGGCTGGGCCGCCCCTGCCAGAACTCGATCCGTACGGGCACCAGCCGATACCCGCCCCAATGGGCCGGTCGCGGGATCGCCGCGTCATCCGCATGCTCCGTGCGAAACCGGGCGACGAGCGCCTCGAGTTCCGCACGATCCGCGATCACGGCGCTTTGCGGCGAGCTCCAGGCGCCGATCCGCGAGGCGGGCGGGCGGCTGTGGAAATACGCCTCCGACTCCGCCTCACTCGTCCGCTCCACCGCGCCCTCGACCCGCACCTGGCGCTCCAGGTCGGGCCAGTGAAAGGTGAGCGCGGCGTGCGGGTTGGCGGCGAGCTCGCGACCCTTGCGGCTCTCGTAATTGCTGAAGAAACAGAACCCCCGGGCGTCGAAGCCGCGCAGGAGCACGACCCGAGCCGACGGCCGTCCGTCGGCGGTGGCCGTGGAAAGCGTCATCGCCTCGGGCTCCGACACGCCGGCCGCGACCGCCGCGTCGTACCAGGCCGCGAACTGCCGCACCGGATCGGGGTCGATCGTGGACTCGTCGAGGCTGGACTGCTCGTACTCCTTGCGGGCGTGCGTCTGCCGTGGCTCCATGTCGATCGCTCCTGGGCGGCGGGCGCCCGCCGCCTGACTGTACCGCATGGCTTCGGTACGTGGGCACCTCGTGCCTCCACCATCTATACTGGCGACGCCCCGCCCCGGACAGCCGCCGCCGACCGGGGCCGCCGCCCCGCCCGGCCCCGGTCCGCGAGTTCGCGCCATGCCCCCGTCCCTCCGCCCGGTCGTCGTCTGGCTGGCGATGGTCATGGCCGCGGGCGGCGCTCGGGCAGCGGCGCAGGACAGGCCCGCCGACCTCCGCGCCGACCCGGAGTGGGTTCGCGCCCGGTACGGCGACTGGGGAGGCCCCGGCGTGGATCCCGAGCCGGGACCGATGGATGCGGTCACCGTGCGGGATTATGCCCCGCGGCCGTCGCTCGTGCTCCCGGAGACGGCCGTCGCGCGGGCGCGATTTCCCGTCATCGACATCCACGCCCACGTTCTCGCGCGGACGCCCGCCGAGGTCGCCGACTGGGTCCGCACCATGGATGCGGTGGGGGTCGAGAAGACCGTGATCCTCACCGGCGCGATCGGCCCGGAGTTCGACCGTCTGGTCGAGCTCTACCTCCGCGCCCACCCCGGCCGCTTCATCCTCTTTTGTGGACTCGACACCCGCGACGTCGGCGCGGCCGACTATCCGGACCGGGCCGTGGCCGAACTCGTCCGCTGCCATGCGGCCGGGGCCCGTGGGGTGGGAGAGCTGAGCGACAAGGGCCGCGGCCTGGCCCGTGACGGCCGTCTCCCGCGCGAGTCCCGCCTGCACCCCGACGATCCGCGGCTCGATCCCTTCTGGGAGAAGTGCGGCGCGTTGGCCATGCCCGTGAGCATCCACGTCGCGGACCACCCTTCGGCCTGGCAGCCGCTCGACGTCTACCAGGAGCGGACGCCCGACTTCCAGGGCTTCAGCCTGGCCGGCGGCGACGGCGAGTCGTGGGCGGAGCTCGTCGCGCGACGCGACCGCATGCTCGCCCGCCACCGGCGCACGGTCTTCATCGCCTGCCATCTCGGCAACCAGGGGCACGACCTCGCCGTCCTCGACGCGGCGCTGGAGGCACACCCGAACCTGTACGTCGATCTCTCGGCCCGCGACTACGAGATCGGCCGCACGCCGCGATCGTCCGCCCGCTTCCTCGACCGGCGCCGCGACCGCGTGCTGTTCGGCACCGACATGACCCGCGACGCCGGGATGTACCGGGCCTGGTGGCGGCTGATGGAGTCGGCCGACGAGTACATGCCAGGCCGCGTCCTCTGGCGGTACTACGGTCTCGACCTGCCCGATGCGGTTCTGCAGAGCGTCTACCGCGGCACCGCGGCCCGGCTGCTCGGGCTGGACCCTTGATGCCACGCCGGGGCCGGCCACCGCCCCGCCCACGCCCGCGAGACCGGCGTCATTCGGCGGCCAGGCACCAGATCGTCCCGTCGTCCCGCAGGAGCAGCCGGCTGCGATCGACCGCCAACGAGGCGTTGACCCGCTGCCCCTCGGCGAAGGTGTTGTGGGCCAGCGGCCGGAACGTGGCCCCGGCCTCGAAGACGAACGTGCCGTCGTGCTGCGAGGTGGCGTAGACCTTGCCGTCGGCGATCGTCACGGACGAGTAGACGATGCCGGGCCGCGGCTCGACCCGCTCCTCGAAGACGACGTCACCCGTGGCGGCGTCGAGGCAGACGAAGGTTCCCTGCTTCTCGTGCATCCAGTAGAGGCGGCCGTCGTGGTAGCCGGGCGAGGAGACGTTCGATCCCTTGTTCACGGTCCAGAGCACGTGGGTGTCGCTGACCTCGCCCCGGCCTCCCACCCGCACGGCGACGGCCGTGTTCTTCCGGCCGCCGATCGCGTAGACGATCCCGTCGTGGGAGACGACGCTCGGACAGACGTAGCCGCCGTCACGAATGCCCCGACAGGACCACAGCTCCACGCCGGTGCGGGGATCGAGCCCCACGATCCGTCCCTGCGGCTCGCCGGGCAGGGAGAGGACGAGCTCCACCCCGCCGCCCGGCACCGGCACGGGGTTGGGCGTGTTCCGCGCACCCCGGCCGACGTCGATCCGCCACACCTCGGCACCGGTCGCCTTGTCGAGCGCGAGGAGCCGACCGCTCTCGACCGCGGCGTTGACGACGAGCAGGTCGTCGTGCAGCACCGGCGAGTTTCCGGAACCCCAGCCGGTGACGGCGTTGCCCACGTCGGCATGCCACACGACCTCGCCGTCCGCGAGCCGCAGGCAGAAGACGCCGGAGGCACCGAAGAACACGTACAGATGCCTGTCGTCGGCGACGGGCGTGCTCGATGCGTAGCCGTGCCAGCTGCTGTTGCCGGGCTCGTAGTTCGATTCCTTCACGCTCGAGGGAAAGGGCTTCTGCCAGAGGATCGCGCCCGTGGCCCCGTCGATGCAGACGACGTGCCGCACGAGTTCCGAGACGTCCCCCGGTTTCTCGGCGTCGAGGCCGTAGCCGCTGTAGGCCGTGACGTACACCCGCCCACCGACCACGATCGGGCTCGAGCCGCCGGGCCCGGGGAGGGGCGTCTTCCAGGCCACGTTCCGGGTGCTCGACCATGCGGTGGGCAGATCCTTGTCGGCGGCGACGCCCAGCCCCCCGGGACCGCGAAACCGCGGCCATTCGGCCGCGGCCGTGACGCCGACGAAGGACATGACGACCGCCAGGCAGACCGCGGGTTTCACCGGTTGTTTCCTCGCGTGTGGATGGGGACGAAGGGATGCCACAGGGCAGATTGTGACGCGGGCCGGCGGCGGGCGGAAGCCTCGGTCGCGAGTCGCCGTTCCGCGCGTCCCGGATGCGGCCTAGGCGCAGCGGCGCCTGCGGCCGCCGATGCGGCGGACGAAGCGGCGGCCCTCGGCCACGATCCGCCCCCCCAACGACTTGCGGCCGATCGGCCGCTCGTGGCCGCGACCGCCGGCCGCGGCCGCCCGCTCCAGGCGGGCGGTGAGGTCGCACCGCACCGCCTCGTGGATCTCACGCTCGGCCTGGATCTGGTCGGCCAACGCCGCCGCCTCCGATTGGGCGACCGCGAGATCCTCCCGCAGCCGGGCCTCCTCGGACCGATCCGCCGCGGCCTGCATGGCCTCCGCGGCCGCCGCCCACTCGACGAGCGCCGCGGCCGCCACGTCCTCCGCCCGCGGCGCCGGCGGTGGCGGCTCGGGCTCCGCGCCGGCGAGCAGCCGCAACTCGCCGAGGAGTTCGGCCGCGTCCGGTCGCAGCGCCTCCACGAGCGTGCGTCGATGGGAGCCGTGCTCGGTGATCAACAGGCCGGGCTCGAACTGCGGTGTCGGCCGGGCCAATGGCACGGCCAGGAGATCGGCGACCCGGCCGACGAATCCCGTCGGGTCGGCGGCGACCGCCGCGGCCTCGACCACCAGGCATCGATCCGCATGGCCCCGGGCAAAATCACGGACGCGGCGGTTGTAGGCCGACCACACGTCCACGGTGAACCGGGGATTGAGCGCGAAGGGGTCGTCCCCGCGACGGAAGAGCGAATCGACGACCTCCCACGGGGGCCGGACGAGGAGCAAGAACCGGGACTCGGGCACGACTTCGGCCCAGAAGTCGAGAAACAGCGTCGAGCGCGGATCCTTCCAGCCCCAGGCGCGGCCGGCGGCGCGGCGGCGATCGACGAGCGCGGTGGCTTTGGCCCGGGCCCGCGCGGGCACTTCGATGGCTTCCTGGCAGGTGAAGCCATCCCGCGACAGGCCGTTGGCATCGAGAACCCGTTGGTGCAGCCGATAGAACTCCAGGTCCTCGAAGTGCCCCCGCGGGTTGCCGGCCGCCGGCCCCATGAGCTGGTCGCCGATGTGGACGCCGGCGGCGGCCACGAGCGACGCGGCCAGCGAGGTGCCGGAACGGTGCATGCCCGCGATGACCAGGGCCGGCGCTGTGCCCGGCGGACCATTCATTCCCGCACCCTCGGAGTCACTCCGCGGCGCTGCGGACGCCGCGGACGGGTTCTTCCAAACCGGGATCGGCGCGTCAATCCGGACCTGTGGCACGCAGATCGGGCATCTTGCCCAGCTTTCCGCATCGGCGCCGGCCGGGCATTCGACCTTGCCTGTGGCCCGCGTCATGCGGTATCCGAACCCGCGGCATCCGCCGGCTCGGGCGACCGAACGGGCGGCGATACCCGCGCGGAGCAAGGAACGCATGCGGTCGAAACCTCCGCCGGATCTGCGGCCCTATTTCGACGCGACCTGGTACGTCGCCCGCTATGGTCGGGGGCGGTGGTTCCTCGGACTGCGTCCGTGGATCCATTACCGGGTGTCGGGCCGCCGGCGGGGCCACTCGCCACGGCAGTTGTTCGACGCGCGCTGGTATCGGCGACGCTATCCCGACGTCGCCGCCGCGGGCATCGATCCCCTCGCCCATTATGTGCATCACGGATGGCTGGAGGGGCGGTGCCCGCACCCCCTGTTCGACGTCGGCTGGTATCTCGACCGCAATCCCGACGTCGCGGCGGCCGGCCAGGAACCCCTGCTTCACTACCTCACGCAGGGCTGGCGCGAGGGCCGCAGCCCGCATCCGCTCTTCGACCTGCCCCGCTACCTCGCGGATCACGCCGACGTGGCGGCCGCCGGTGTCGAGCCGCTGGCCCACTATCTCACGACCGGTTGGCGGGAAGGCCGCCAGCCGCATCCGCTGTTCGACGCCCGCTGGTATCGGACGCGGTATCCCGACGTCACCCTGGCCGCGACGGAGCCGCTGACCCACTTCCTCACCGTCGGCGGGCGGCAACGTCGGGAGGCCACGCCGCGGCTCTCGCTGGCGGCCTACGTCGCCTCGCTGCCACAGCCGCTGCCGGCCGACGTCAATCCGCTCGTGCACTTCGTGAACCATGAATACGCGGCGGTGGCCGCCGCGCCGGCCCACGCGAACGCATTGGTCGACCGCTACGCGCCGACGGCCGTGGTCGGGACGCGGCGGGACGTCGCCCACGCGGGCCTGGTGAGCCGGGGTCATGTGCGGGCGATCGCCATGTACCTGCCCCAGTTCCATCGCGTGCCCGAGAACGATCGCTGGTGGGGCGAGGGCTTCACCGAGTGGCACAACGTCCGCCGGGCACGGCCCATGTTCTCCGGCCACGATCAGCCGCACGTCCCGCATCCCGACGTCGGCTACTACGATCTCGACGACGAGACGGTGCTCGAGCGGCAGGCGGAGATGGCCCGCCGGCACGGCATCCACGGATTCTGCTTCTACCACTACTGGTTCGACGGCCGCCGCATCCTGGAGAAGCCCGTGGAGCGGCTGCTTCGCGGCGGCCGCCCCGACTTCCCCTTCTGCCTCTGCTGGGCCAACGAGAACTGGACGCGAACCTGGGACGGGCTCGACCGGGAGGTGCTGCTGGAGCAGCGGCATTCGCCCGACGCGGACGAGCGGTTCATCCGGGAACTACTGCCGGCCCTCCGCGACCCGCGCTACATCCGCGTCGATGGCAAGCCGTTCCTGGCCGTCTACCGGCCCGGGCTGCTCGCCACGCCGGCCGCGACCGCCGCCCGGTGGCGGGCGATCTGCGAGCGCGAGGGACTGCCGGGCATCCACCTCGCCGCGTTCCAGAGTTTCGACCGCGAGGACCCGCGGACCTACGGCTTCGACTCGGCGGTGGAGTTTCCGCCGCTGCAGATCCCGACCGCCAACCTCGCGGACACCGGCATGCCCGGGCTGGCGCCCGAGTTCCGCGGCGGCCTGCTCGACTACCGCGCGGCGATCGGCCATTCCCTGTCCCGCCCGACACCTGCGTACACGCTGTTCCGGGGCGTGATGCCGGGCTGGGACAACACCCCGCGGCGGATGGACCGCGGCACCGTGTGGATCAATTCCTCGCCCGAGCTCTACGGCCGCTGGCTGCGGGGCACGGTCGACCGGATGCAGCGGGAGCAGCCACCGGAGCGGCAGCTCGTGTTCGTCAACGCCTGGAACGAATGGGCCGAGGGCGCCCACCTCGAGCCCGACGTCCGGCACGGATACCGCCTTCTCGAGGAGACGGCCGCGGTCCTGCTGCCCCGGTCCTGCGCCCGGCCCGCGGCCGCGGCCGACGGCACGCCCGACACGCTCCGGCGGCTGCGGTGGAACCGTTTGCGACTGCTGCTCGGCGGAACACCCGCCGCGACGAGCCACGGTTTCCTCGCCGACCACACGGCGCTCATCGCCCAGCTCGCCGCCGGGGGCCACGAACTGGGCCTGGACGACGGCCGTCCCTTCTGCCGCATCGCCGGTCGCAACCTGCCGCTGGACGACCGCGCCGCCCTGGCCACCGCCCACGCCCTGGCCCGCGGCGACGCCGACGACAGGCCCTTCTGCTTCGTGGTGCTGCAGTTCAACAATCCGGACGTCACCGCCCGGTGCGTCGCGTCCCTGCGGCGGCTCGCCGGCGCCGGCCGCAGCGTGCGGGTGATCGTCGTCGACAACGGCTCCGCGGCCGCCGCCGTGGCCCGCACGCGGGAGCTGTTCGCGGGCCTGGCC
>JBIPLS010000048.1:0-19257 GCA_044368305.1 Pirellulales bacterium | reverse complement strand
TGCTCGTAGACGTGCTTCCAGGCCGCGAGGTCGTCGGGCTTGGCGGGCGCGGCGGCGAGCGCGTCGAGCCGCACGTCGCCCTCGGGGTCGTCGGCCCCGTGGCAGTCGCCGCAGAACTTGGTCACGAATGGCACGGCTTCCACCGCCGACACCTCGTGGCAGGGCAGGCCGGCCGACACCGCCACGAGGACGACCGCCGTCAGGCGGCAGGCTGCAACAGGATGCCGGCGGCCGGTGTTCATGGGGCCTTCGAGGCGGAGACGCCAGTCGCGGGTGGGGGCCACAGGGACTGCAACAAGACTCTCGCTATGAAGAATATCGTCCGTTTTTCAGCCCGACAACAACGCGGTATTTTCCGGCCGCTGCCCGGATCAGCCGGCCCGGCCCGGCCGCCCCGAGCCTGCGCGGCGGCTGATCGACGTTTGAACGCCCATTCCCGGTTCAGGAACGCATGTCGCGTCGTGCTGGGCCGGCGGCACGTGGACTCGCTTTTCAGGAGCCCTCGAGGGCGCGCCTATGACACGCTTCCGCCCACCGGCAGCCTCGACGACGGCTCGGCCGGCGGATATTCTCGTTGGTGGAAGGACAAGACACATCCGGTCTTCGAATCGGGCGACCCACGTGGCCGTCCGTACCAACCTCGCGAAAGCACAAGGTGGTGACCGGTCCTGGCAACAGGGCCGGAGGATGTGCGTCGGGAGCGTTTCCCGACGAAGCTTTCGGGAGTTTTTCGGCGCACCCCAACCAGCGAGCCGCCCGGGTGGCGGGGAAGAACTCGAAGGCACCTTCCTTTCCTCCGCGGAAGGGAGTGCATCATGCCGGTCGGATATCCGTCGATTCGCGTCCACGAGGGCAACCAGACGCATCATCTCTGGAACAACAACGGGACGTGGTGGATCCATTTCACGATCCACTTCGACCACAGGAAGCGACGAATCCGCAGGTCGCTCCAGACCCGGGCGCTTGCCGAGGCGATCGAACGCCGCGATCGGTTGCTCGCCCGGGCGCTGCTCGTCGGAGAGGCCGTGCCGGAACGACGCGTCGGGCGGCCGCCCGCCCGCCCGACCTCAGGCCCCGAACACGGCCGTGCCCTGCTCGATCACCAGCAACCGGCCGCGGTGGCAGGCGGTCCAATGCTCGCCGTCGGTGAGCGGGTGCGAGGCGATCACGTAGCCCCGCTGATCCGGCGACTTTTGCCCCACGAGATCGGCCACCCAATCCTCGTCCCGCAGGCTGACGCTCGTGAACGGTGCCGCCCGGCGGGTCCAGGAGAGGCCGTTGTAGCCCCCCGCGTCGTGGTAGCAGAACAGCCGCCGGCCGTCGGAGAAGAGCAGGTTGAGGTCGCCGAGCCTGTTGAGGTCGCGGAGAAAGTCCTCGAGCGCCGCGTAGTCCGCCAGCGGATCCGCCGGCGGGCCGCCGTCCGCCGGCACCCGGCGGGACGCCTCGGCGGCCGCCCAGGTCAGCACGGCGCCCATGGCCAGCTCGGAATCGGTCTGACCGGCGGGCGTGAAACCCCCGCCCACCGCCCCCTTCAGGCGACGGACGTCGAGCGTGCCGTTGTGGGCGAAGGTGAACGTGCCGCCCGCGAGCGGTCGCGAGAAGGGATGCGTGTTGTCGTAACTGACGCGGCCCTCGCTGGCCTCGCGCACGTGGCCGATGAACAGCGGCGCGTGCAGCGGGTCCCGGTCGGGGAGTTCGGCGGCAACGCCGCTCTCCGTGGCGTTGATCGGCTCTTTGTGGATCGTCGTCCGGCCGGCAGAGATGGCGGCGAGTCCCCAGCCGTGCCGATTGCGTCGCCCGCGGTGCCGGAAGCCGCGGAACGAGAGCCCGGGCGACACCGGCTTGTTGAACGCGAGGCCGAGAAGTTCGCACATGGGCCGGGGCATGCTCGAGACGGGGTGTGCACCGCGGGCCCACGGAGCCCGCGCCGGACGGGCGCCTCCCGATCCTGCCTCGATATCGTAATCCGCCCGCCGGCCGTCAGGCATGTGGGAGTTTCGGCTGGCCCGTTGCCCCGGGGGCGGGAAGCCTGTCATGGCGCCGCCGCGGACGCGGCTCCGGCGGGCCGCGCCGCTCCGATCCGCTGACGACCCACCACGCCGAGCACCGCGGGCATGAACGACATCATCCATCTCGACGCAGCCCGTGCCCGTGAGGCCGTGGACACCGCGCGGCGGGCGGCCGTGGTTATTGGCCGCGGGAGCGTGGCCTTCGACGGAGGCGACCCGGTCGTGGCGACCAGCGGCGGCCGGATCGCGCTCGGTCCGCCCGCGTCGCCCGACGAGCCGCCGACGACGATCGGCCACTTCCAGACCGACCTACGGCTGCAGGGCGTGAGGCGGTTGCCCGTCTCGGTGGCCCGCGAACTGGCCAGGCATCGCGGCCACATCCACCTCGACGGGGTCGCTTCCCTGACCGACGGCGCGGCGGCCGCGATCGCCGCGCACGCGGGGGGCGGCCTCGCGTTGGACGGCGTGCGGCGGCTTTCCGCGACCGCTGCCGCGGCCCTCGGCCGCCACCGGGGCGACCTTTCCCTCAACGGCCTGCGGCGGTTGCCCGACCCGGTCGCCACGGGTCTGGCCGGCCACGCCTGTCAGCTGTTTCTCGGGGGCGTCGAACGGATCTCGAGCCGGGCCGCCGCCGCCCTGGCGCTGCACGGCGGCGACCTCCACCTGAACGGGCTCGAGTCCCTGCCCGGACGCGTCGCCGGCCACCTGGCGCGGCACCGCGGCAAACTGCACATGCATGCCCTGAAGACCCTGTCTTGCGCCGCGGCGCGGGCGCTCGGCGGCCGGCAGGGCTACCTGTGCCTGCGGGGCGTTCGGCGACTGTCCCCCGCGCAGGCCCGGTCCCTCGCCCGCCACCGCGGCCCGCTGCACCTGTACGCGATCGACGTGACCGACGCCGTGGCCGTGTTCCTCGGCTGCCATGCCGGCGCGTTGCTCATCAAACTGCCCGACGATCTCCCGGCACATCTGCTCGAGCCGCTCGTGCAGCACCGCGGTCCGCTGCAGATCGCGGGGATCCGCACCCTCGACGCGTCGCGGGCCCGGCTGTTCGCCTCCCAACCGTGCCTCGGCGGCGTCGCGGGCCTGTCCTACCTGGCCCTGCCCGACGTGGCCGCGATCACGCCGCCGGTGGCCGCGATCCTGGCCGCGCATCGGGCCGGAGGCCTCGCGATGGACGGCCTGAAGACGATGTCCGTGGCCGTGGCCCGGGAGATCGTCCGGCATCCGCTCCTGGCGCTCGACGGGCTGGAGAGCGTGACCGATCCCGTGGCGACGATCCTCGCCACGTATCGCGGCCATTCGCTCTCGCTGCGGAGACTGCGGCAGGCCAGCCCCGCGGCGGTCGCGCGGCTGCGGGACAATCCCGGCATCGAGCTGCCAAGCCTCTGAATCAAGTGGGCTCCATATCAGACCAGCGGCCGGAAGCGGCCCACGAGCTCGTGGAGCCGGCCCGTGATCTGGCCGAGCGAGCAGACCTCGACCGTGTCGAGCAGTTCTGCGAACACGTTGCCCCCCGACTCGACGACGCGGGCCAAAGCGTCGAGGGCCCGGCCGGCGGCGGCGCGGTTCCGCCGCTTGAAGGCCGCCAGCCGTCGCACCTGCTCCCGCTTCCGCGCCCGGCTGGTCCGCACCATCTCCACGTCGGGCAGCCGCTCGGCCTCGTCGCGGTAGCAGTTGAGCCCGACGATCGGCCGCTCGCCGGCGAGAATCTGCCGCTCGTACCGGTGGGCGGCCGCCTGGATCTGGCTCCGCTGGTAGCGGTGCTCGACCGCCGCCAGCACGCCTCCCAGGTCGTCGATCGTGCGGAACTCGGCGTGGATGCCCCGCTCCACCGCCTCCTGCACCGCCGCCATGCCGGGCCCGCCGGCGAGCGTGTTCATCATGTGGCGGAACAGGCCTGACTCCTCGAGGAGGATCGCCTGGGCATTGGCCGCCAGCCTCACGTACTCCTCGCCGGGCGTGGTGAACGGCTCGTCGGCACTGTTGCTGTGGCAGGAGTTCGTGGCGTTGGCGTAGGCCAGGAGCAGTTCGAGCGCCGTCCGCGAGAGGTTGTTCTTGAAGGACTGGGCCACGAGCGACCGGCCGGAGGTCTGGGTGTGCAGCCGTAGCCGTTGGCCACGCTCGTCGGCTCGGAACACCTCCCGCATGCCCACGGCCCAGATCTTGCGGCAGGCCCGGGCCAGCGCCAGGTATTCGACGTCGAGCCCGCAGTCGAGGAAGAAAGAGAGTCGCGGCGCGAAGGCGTTCACGTCGAGGCCGCGGGCGGCGAACAGCTCCACGTAGGCGAAGCCGTTGGAGAGGGTGTAGGCCGCCTGCTGGATCGGCGTGGCCCCGGCCTCGGCGATGTGGTAGCCGCTGATCGAGATCGGGTACCACCGCGGCAGGGAGCGGGTGCAGTGCTCGACCATGTCGCCGAGGAAGCGGAGCGATGCGTCGAGCGGAAAGATGACCTCGTTTTGCGCCTGCACCTCCTTGAGCACGTCGGCCTGCACGGTGCCGCGGAGCTTCGCCAGGCAGTCGCCGCCGAACCGCCGCCGCGCCGCCGCCACGTACATCGCCAGGAGGATCGGGGCCGGGCCGTTGATCGTCATCGAGACCGAGCAGCCGGGGTCGGTGAGATCGAAGCCCGCGTACAGCCGCTCCATGTCCTCGACCGTGTCGATCGCCACGCCCCCCTCGCCGATCTTGCCGAACACGCCCTCGGCGTCGGAGTCGAGGCCGTAGAGCGTGGGGCCGTCGAAGGCGGTCGAGAGCCGGGCGGTCCGCTGGTGCCGGGTGAGGTAATGGAAGCGGGCGTTGGTGTCCTCCGCGAGACCGAGGCCCGCGAACAGCCGGGTCGGCTCCTCCGGCCGCCGCGCGCCGCCGCCCCCGACAGGCTCGAGATACGCCTCGGCGTGGATGCCGTTGACGAAGGGAAACTCGCCGGGAAGCCCCTGTCCAAGCAGGAATCGTGCCACGGCCCCCGGCTCGTCCAGGTCGGGCAGCGCCAGCCGCGGCAGCTCCAGGCCGGTGGGGGTGCGGCCGCGGGGCACCGCCACCCGCACCGCCTGCCAGCGGTCGAGCCACGTGCGGCCGGCCGCGGCGTCGCTCCGGGCCCGCTGCACCTCGGCCGCCACGCCGGCGTCGTGCGCCGCACAGGCCCGGATCACGCCGTCGAGCATGCCCATCGATCCTGGCTCCCGTATGCCTCGCGCCGGTTCATCCCGCCGCCTGCGTTCCGCCCGTCACCACCCGCAGGAGGTCGTCCACGCCGCCGTCGCGGTGCGCCTTGGCGACCGTGGCGATGACCCGCGGCTCCCGGCCCCCCGCCCGCAGCCGCTGCTCGATCTCGCTCACCGCCGTCCGTGCGCCGGCGAGGTCGCCCTTGTTGACGACCACCACGTCGGCGACGTCGAGCATCACGATCTTCTGGAGCTGCAGCCGGGCGCCGTAGTCGGGGCTCATCACCAGCACCGTGCAATCGACGGTGCCTGGCTGAAAAGGCACCGACTCCTGCCCGATGCCCACCGTCTCGACGAGCACGAGGTCGAACGGCGGTCCGCGGAGGATCTCCAGGCAGCGGCCCGTCTGGGCGGCCACGCCGCCGGCGGTGCCGTGCGTGGCCAGCGACCGCATGAAGACGCGGTCGTCCTGGGAGGAGATCATCGTCGCCCGGTCGCCGAGCACCGCGCCCTTGCCGAGGATGCTCGGGTCGTGGGAGAGAATGGCCACCCGCGACTCGGGCCGCGCGGCGAGATGCCGGCGGACGACCTCGTCGATGAGCGTGGTCTTGCCGGCACCGCCGGGACCGGTGATGCCCACCGTCCGCGGCCGCGGGCCGCGGGCTCGGGCGGGGGCCGCGAGCGTCGTCAGCAGCCGCGCGATCCGCCGATCGGCCGCATAGCCGCGGTCGCCGGTGGCGGCCACGGCCTTCGGCCGCCGCCCGCCGTACGCCAGTACGAAGCCCACCATCTCGTCGAGCGGCGTGCCCGCGAAGAAGATCCGATCCACCCCGCGGCGGGCCATCCGCTTCGCGTCGGCCGCCGTGATCGTGCCGCCGCCGCCGCCGAACAGGCCGACGTCGGCCGCGCCGGACCGCTCCAGCAGGTCGCGGACCTCGGCGAAGAACTCGACGTGGCCGCCGTTGTAGCTGGAGATGCCGATGGCGGCGACGTCCTCCTGGATCGCGGCCCGGACGATGTCGCGGGCGGTGCGGTGGTAGCCCAGGTACACGACCTCGACACCGGCGCGGACGAGCTCCAGGTTGATCGTGTTGATGGCGCTGTCGTGGCCGTCGCAGACGGGCACGGCCGTGAGGATCCGCAGGACGGGCTTCGGCGTGGCGGCCATCAGCGGCTCACGGGATGCGGCGGCGGGCGGGTGCCTACGGACAAAAGGTGGCTGTCGCCTTTTTCGGGCCACGCGCTCGGATCACGTGCGATGCGGATCACGCCCCGCCCCAGATCATGGCCACGTTCGTCGTCAGCGAGCCGCCCATGTTGAACGTGAGGAGCGTCTTCGCCCCTTCCACCTGCCGCTCGCCCGCCGCACCGCGGGCCTGGAGCAACGCCTCCACCACCTGCCGCACGCCGGTCGCCCCGACCGGGTGGCCGTCGGCGATCAGCCCGCCGCCGGTGTTGACCGGCAGCGAGAAGGCGGGCCGCGTGCCGACGCCGATCTCGGCCCGGGCCTGGGGCAGCGTGGTCGCCCCCGACTCCAGCAGGGCCGGCGCGCCGCCCGGCTCGGCCCAGCCGAGGGCCTCGTAGGCGACGAGTTCGGTGATCGAGAAGCAGTCGTGGACCTCGGCGGCGTCGATGTCCCGCGGCCCGACTCCCGCCATCGAATAGGCCTGTGCGGCCGCCCGCCGCGTGAGCGGAAAGTCGGGCACGCTCTTGGCGTCGAGCCGCAGGGCGTCGGTCGTGTGGCCGAAGCCGAGCAGCCGCAGCGACCGGCCGCGCCGTGCGAACCGCTCCGCCGCCAGCACCACCGCCGCGGCGCCGTCGGTGATCTGCGAGCAGTCGGTGACCTTCAGCGGCGGCGCGAACCGCGGATTGGCGTCGCAGGCGGTGCGGGCCTTCTCCGCCGTCATGTCGACGTCCCGCATCTGCGCCAGCGGATTGCGCCGGGCATGGGCGTAGTTCTTGAGCACGACCGTCGCCAGCCGCTCCTCCGCGAGGCCGTGCCGGGCGGCGTAGGCCGTGGCGATGCCCGCGAACATCTTCGGCATCATGTGCTCGCCGTACAGCGGCTTCTCGGCCTGCCAGTCCGCGGCCGCGGCCAGCACGTCGGCACCCTCGGCCGGCGGCATCGTCTTCTGCTGCTCCGCGCCGACGACGAGCACCACGTCGTGCAGGCCGGCCCGGATCCAGTGGGCGGCCGTGAGCACGGCCACGCTGCCCGAGGCGCAGGCGGCCTCGGTATGGAGCGTAGGGATGCCGCGGAGCGCGTCGTCGATGCCGACGAGCAGGGCCCCGAGGTGCAGCTGCCGCGTGTAGAGCCCGGCTGCAAAGTTGCCGACGACGCCGGCCTGCACGTCGCCGGGGGCGAGCCCCGCGTCGGCGATCGCGGCCCGGCCGGCCTCCACGATCACGTCCCGCAGGAGCAGGCCCTCCTTGCGGAGGTTCCGCTTGAAATCGGTTCGGCCCGCGCCGATGACGTGAACGTGCCGGTTCATGGTGTCGCCGCCCCTGCGGTATTGTAGGGCGGTCTTCGGGCCGCGAACAACGCGCGGCGGCGCCCGCCATGGACTTCACCGGCAAGGTCGTGCTCGTCACCGGCAGCTCCCGCGGCATCGGCGCGGGGCTGGTGCGGGCCTTCGCGGCCAAAGGCGCGACCTGCGTGGTCAACTTCGTGGCCGACCCGGAGGGCCGCAATCGGGCCGATGCCGCGGCGCTGGCGGCCGAGTCCGGCGCGGCGCTGACCGTGGAATGCGACGTGGCGGACCACGCCGCCGTGGGCACGATGCTGCGGACGGTCGTGGAGCGGTGCGGAGGCCTCGACGTCCTCGTCAACAACGCGGGCATCCTCCGCGATCGGACCTTGAAGAAGATGTCGGCCGCCGACTTCGAGGCCGTCGTCAGGGTGAACCTCGGCGGCGCGTTCAACACGCTGCAGCATGCGGCCACGCTCCTGCGGCCGGGCGGCCGGGTGGTGAACATCGCTTCCGTGGCCGCCTTCACGGGCTTCTTCGGCCAGGCCAACTACGCTGCCAGCAAGGCGGGCCTCGTCGGGCTGACGAAGGTGGCGGCCCGCGAGTTCGCCCGCCAGGGCACGACCGTCAACTGCGTGGCGCCCGGCTTCGTCGAGACCGAGATCATCAAGGACATGCCGGAAGAAGTGACGCGGAAGTTCGTGGAGCAGATTCCCCTGGGCCGGCTGGGCCGGGTGGAGGACGTCGTCAACGCCGTGCTCTTCCTGTCCGCGGCCGAGTCGGGCTACGTGACCGGCCAGGTGATCCACGTCAACGGCGGCTTCTACATGTAGCCCGAGTCAGCCGCTTTCCGGCGCGGCCCCGAGGCCCGCGAACGTCGCCAGCCCGCCACGGAACGCCGGGAAACCGCCGCCGAGCACGGTCGCGAGATCGATCGCGTCGGCCGACGCCACGACCTCCTCAGCAAGCAACAGGCGAGCCTCGGCCGCCATCGGCGCCACCAGCCGTGACGCCACGTCGGCCGTCGTGAACGGTGCCACGGCCACCGATCCCGTCCCGAGCCACGCGGCCACGGCGGGATTCGGTACGGGGCGGCCGTCGGCCCCTGCGTGCAGGTAGAAGCCGCGGCCCGCCTTCCGCCCCAGGCAGCCGGCGGCGACCGCGGCGGCGAGCGGCGCCGGCGGCGCGAGCCGGGCGCCGAGCGGTGCGGCGAGCGGTGCGGCGAGCGCCGTGAAGATCGCCGCGGTCACGTCGAGGCCGATCTCGTCGATCAGGGCGAACGGCCCCACGGGCATGCCCCAGGCCCGGGCCGCCGCATCGATGGCCGCGACGTCGTCCGCCGTGGCGGCGACCGCGAGGGCCGCGTGCAGATACGGGAACAGGATGCGGTTGACGACGAACCCCGGCGCGTCGCGGCACACGACGGGCGTTTTGCCCAGCGCGGTGGCGATGGCCACGCCGGTGGCCACCGCCGCGGCGGTCGCCCGTGGCGGCCGCACCACCTCCACCAAGGCCATCTTGGCGACCGGGTTGAAGAAGTGCAGCCCGATCACGCGGCTCGGGTCGCGGACGGCGGCGGCGATCTCGGCGACGCTCAACGAGCTGGTGTTGGTCGCGAGGATGGCCGTGGGGCGGGCGCGGTCGTCGATGCGGCGAAACACGTCCCGCTTCAGCGGCCCGGCCTCGCTGACGGCCTCGACGACGAGGTCGGCCGCCGCGACCGGGAACCAGTCGGTCGTGGCCGGCACCGCGGCGGCGCCGGCGGCGGCGAGCCGCGACCGCGCCGCCGCCGCGGCTCGGTCGTCGGCCTCGACGACGTGGACGCCGATCCCGGCGGCGGCGAGGGCCGCCGCGATCCCCGCGCCCATGGTGCCGCCGCCGATCACCACGGCCGCACGAACGGGCCGCGGCGTGCCGGCCGCCGCGGCGACGGCGGCCTTCTTCGCCGCCGTCCGCAGGAAGAAGAGCCGCAGCTGGTTTCGGCTCGCGGGCGTCGCCCGCAACTCGACCAGCCCGCGGCGCTCGGCAGCGGCGGCCGCCGCGGGCCCCGCGGCGCACCCGGTCTCGACCACGTCGATGAGCCGCAGCGGCGCCGGCAGGTGGTCGGCGGAGCGGTCGCGGGTCAGCCGGCGAAACCGCTCGCAGATCGCGTGGCGATCTGCCGGGTCGACGTCGTGCCTGTGCCGCGGCGGCACCGACGGCGTGGCCGCGAGGCTGCGGGCCGCGGCGAGCACCTCCGCGCGGGCCGCGAGCCGATCGACCAGTCCGATCCGCGCCGCCTCGGCCGGCGGGATCGTCTTGCCCGGCACCATCAACGCGAGTGCCGGCTCCAGGCCCACCAGCCGAGGCAGCCGGAGCGTGCCGCCCCAGCCGGGCAGGAGGCCGAGCGTGGTCTCCGGCAGTCCGAGCTTGACGCTGGGGTCGTCGGCCGCCACCCGCCACCGGCAGGCGAGGGCCACCTCCAGGCCGCCGCCGAGCGCGTCGCCGGCGAGTGCGGCGACGGTGGGCATGGGCAGGGCGGCGAGGCGGTCGAGGATCCGCTGGCCTCGGGCGAGGTGCGCCTCGAGCGCGTCGTCCGTCAGCGCCCGCAACTCGAACAGATCGGCGCCCGCGATGAACGACCGTGGCTTCGCGGAGGCGAGGACGACGCCGACGGGGCGATCGGTGTCGATGCGGTCGAGGGCCGCTTCGAGGCCGCTCCAGGCGGCGGCGGTGAGCGTGTTCACCGGCTTGTCGCCCGCATCGAACCAGACCGTGAACAGGCCGCCGGCGTCGATCTCGCAGCGCACGACGGTGCCGGTCTCGCTCACGATGGGCCTCCGCAGCCTCATTCTCCCCGCCGGCAGACCGGCGGCAAAGTGGCGTCCCCGGCAGCGGCCGGCTCCGCCCCGCTTCGGCCCGGATGTCGCGACAGGCTACAATTTTTTCGAGGTTCGACACCTGATCGCGGCCCGTGCGTGGCGGCCGGCGCCGCGGCCCGCGATCGCATCCGCAGGAGAGTCCCATGCTGCGTGCCGCCGAACCGGGCGGGTCATCCGCCGGGTCCGATGCGATCTCGCTGATCCTCGCCCAGGCCGGCCGCAAGCCCGAGGAGATCGCGTCGCTCGCCACGCTCGACGAGGCCGACCGCTCGGCCGAGGCGCAGTTCTCCGGCGAGGCCCCCACGCTCGCCACGCTCTTCGGCACCGGCCGCGCCGCGGATCTCGACGCGGGCCGCTTCAGCCCCGCGGCGGACGTGGCGGCGACCATGGCGGCCGCGCTCGAGTTCGTGATCGCCCGCAAGAAAGCCGGCACGCTCGTGGACGACGAGCGGATGCTGTTCCACGCCGACACCATCGCCGGTCTCGCCGCCCGGGGCTTCTTCGGGCTGGCGATTCCCCGCGAATACGGCGGCAGCGGCGCCAAGCTCGGCGACCTCGGGCCGCTCCTGCGGGCCCTGACGCTCGTCCACCCGGACCTGGCGGTGATGTTCGAGGTGCACAACTTCCTCGGGCCCGTGACGCCGCTGCTCGACTTCGGCACCGAGGAGCAGAAGCGGCGGTTCCTCCCGCGATTGGCCAGCGGCGATCTGCTCGGGTCGTTCGCCCTCACCGAGCCGGGGGCGGGCGCCGATCCCAGCCGGCTGTCGCTCACCGCCCGCCGCGACGGCGACCGCTGGCTCGTGAGCGGCGTCAAATGGCCGATCACCAACGTCGTCTACGGCGGGCTGTGCATCCTCGTGCTCAAGCTCGAAGGCGAGGGGCTGCCCGCAGGCCGCGACTCGGCGATGCTCGTCTTCGAGGTGCCGCCGCACGACACCGACACCTTTCGCATGGTCCGCAATCGGCTGCACGCCTTCGACCACCTGTGGAACGCCCGCTTTCGGCTCACCGATTGCCCGGTGCCGCTCGAGAACCTGCTCGGCCCTCCGGGCAAGGGCCTCGCCCAGGCCTTCAGTTCGCTGGCCAAGGGCCGCGGCGGGATCTGCGTGAACAGTGCCGTGAAGATCTTCCGGCTCCTCGCGCAGCTGATTCGCGATCCCGAGGCCCAGGCCGCCGGCGGCGCGGCCGGCGGGGGCGGATGGACGGCGTTTCGCAGCACGTTCGGCCGCCCGATCGGCAGCGCGGCCCGGATCCGCACCTGGATGGGCAAGGCGGTCGCCCGGGCGCTCGCCAGCCGCGTGCTCGGCGACGTCTGCTTCCGGCTCGCGGCCCGGGGCGTGCGGGACGAGACGCTGGGGATGATCGCCAAGGTCTACGCCACGAAGTCGCTCCTGGAGGCGGCGCTGCGGGCCTACCAGGTGCAGGGAGGCCGGTCGGTGCACGTGGACGAGCGCCGCGAGGCCGCCCGGCGGCACGAGCCCTGGCCCGCCGGCCGGACGCCGATCGAGAACTACATCGGCGAGAATATGCACGAGTTCGCGATCGCCACGGTCTACGAGGGACCGAATCCCGTGCTCGCCGACGTCGGCGCGCCCAACGCCATGACCCGCGGCATCCGCACGAAGTTCCTCGAGCCGATCGGCCTGGCCGAGGCCCGGGGCTCGTTCGGCTGGCTGCCGAAGGCGACCTTCGCCGCTTTCGTGGCCCGCACCGTGCTCGGCTCGTTTCTGCCCTGGGCGGGCTCGACCGCAGGGCTCGGCCCGCTCTCCCCGGCGCGGCGGCGCTGGATCCGCCGCGGCTTCCGCCGCAACCGCATCCTCGGCCGCCGCATCCTGCTCACCATCGCCCGCTACCAGAAGTCGTTCATCGAGGAGAGCTTCCTGCTCGGCGACGAAGGGGGCATCTTCGACCAGCTCTGTGCCTCGACGGCCGCCCTCGCCCACGCGATCGCGCTCGAGGACGAGCGGCCCGAGTACGCGCTGGTGGCCGAGGCCCTCGACCTCGAGGCGGAGCTGCTGCTTCGCGGCCGGGCGCCGACGCCGCAGCTGCAGCGGCTGTGGGCGGAGATCGGCCGTCTGGTAATGGACCCCGCCTCCGCGCTCCACCGCGACCTGGTCGCCGACATCGAGGTCAGCCGCATCCCGCTCGACCCGCGGACGATCGCCGAGTACATCTGACGCGGCCCGTCGGCCGCCCCCGCCGCCACGCACCGGAGGCCGCCCGTGCCCGATCTCGTCCGCGTCGAACCACTCCGCCCCGGGATCGCCGCCCTCACGCTCGCCCGCCCGGAGCGGCGCAACGCCCTCTCCATCGCACTGCTGAAGGCGCTCGTCCGCGAGCTCGAAGCCCTGCACGCCGCGGGTGCCGCACGGGTCGTGATCCTGCGCGGCGCTGGGCCCGTGTTCTCCGCCGGGCTCGACCTGGCCGAGGCGGCGAACCCGGAGCTCGTAGAGGAGTCGGCCCTGCGCGTGGCGGCGGCGTTCCACGCCCTGCGGCACTCGCCCATGGTGTCGATCGCGGCCGTCCACGGCGGCGCTTACGCGGGTGGCGCGGGACTGGTGGCCGCCTGCGACATGGCCGTGGCCGCGGCCGACGCGAAGATCGGTTTCCCGGAGGCCCGCCGCGGGCTCCTGCCCGCGCTGATCTGCGAACCCTTGCGGGAGAAGGTGCGGGCCGGCGACCTCGCGGAGCTGTTCCTGGTCGGCGAGGCGATCGACGCGGAGCGGGCCCGGCAGGTCGGCATCGTGCAGCGGGTGGTGCCGGGCGAGCGGCTCCTCGACGAGGCGCTGGCCCTGGCCGCGGGCGTGCTGGCCGGCGGCCCGCGGACGATCGAGCACACCAAGGCCCTGCTGCGATCCGCCTACGCCCACCCGGCGCCGACTGCGGCGAGCCCGGTCGCCGAGCATCTCGCCGCCCGGCGGAGTCCCGAGGCCGCCGAGGGGCTCCGCGCCTTCCTCGAGAAGCGGCCGCCGGCCTGGGGCGGGTGAGGCCCGAGCGGCATCCCGTCCCGCGCCTGGCCGCCTCGGCGTGCAGCGAGCGCAGGCCGGCTAAGCGGTCTCGATCCGGGCGACGTCCTCGAGCCCGAGCTCCACGACGCTGATCTCCCGCATGCGGAACTTCTGCACCTTGCCCGTGACCGTCGTGGGGAAGGCATCCACGAACTTCCAGTAGTGCGGGACCTTGAAGTAAGCCAGCTGCCCGCGGCAGAACTCCTTCAGCTCCTCGGCCGTCGCCTGCCGCCCCTCCCGCAGGCAGACCCAGGCCATCACCTGCTCGCCGAACTTGCGATCGGGCACACCGATCACCTGCACGTCGCGGACGGCCGGGTGGCGGTAGAGCACCTCCTCGATCTCGCGCGGGAAGATGTTCTCGCCGCCGCGAATCACGAGGTCCTTGAGCCGACCGGTGATCCGGTAGTAGCCGTTGGGCTCGCGGAGCGCGAGGTCGCCGGTGTGCAGCCAGCCCTCGGCGTCGATCGCCCGGGCCGTCATCTCGGGCATCCTGTAGTAGCCGAGCATCACGCCGTGGCCGCGGGCGCAGAACTCCCCCGCCTGCCCGGGCGGCAGGGGCCGGCCCGTCTCCGGATCGACGATCCGCGCCTCGCATCCCGGCAGCACCCGGCCGACGGTGCCCACTCGCAACTCGACCGCGTCGTCGCAGCGGGTCTGCGTGACCAGCGGCGAGGCCTCGGTCTGGCCGTAGCCGATCGTCATCTCGGCCGCCCCCATCTCGCCGGTCACCCGCTTCATCAGCTCGATCGGGCAGGGGCTGCCCGCCATGATCCCGGTGCGGAGCGACCGCACGTTCCGCCGCGGGAAGTCGGCATGCTCGAGCATCGAGATGAACATCGTCGGCACGCCGTACACCGCCGTGCACCGCTCCGCCTCGATGGCGGCCAGCGTGGCGTCCGCCTGGAACACCTCCGCTGGGAAGACGAGCGTGGCCCCGTGGACCAGGCCGCAGAGCGAGCCGAGCACGCAGCCGAAGCAGTGGTACAGCGGCACCGGCACGCAGATCGAGTCGCGGGCGGAGAACCGCTGGCTCGTGCCCGCGTAGAAGCCGTTCAAGAGGATGTTGCGGTGCGACAGCGTCGCCCCCTTGGGGACGCCGGTGGTGCCCGAGGTGAACTGGATGTTGACGGCATCCCGGCACTCGACGGCCAGCGCCGCCCGGGCGAGCTCCACCGGCGGCACGCCGTCGGCGAGCGCCATAAACGCCTCCCACGACCGCGCCCAGGGCCGCGTCGGCCCGCGGAGCTGGACGATCGCCTCGAGGCGCGGAAAGGTGGGGCTGGCGATCCGCGACCCGGCGCCGGCCGCCAGCTCCGGCACGGCCTCCTCCAGCGCGGCGAGGTAGTCGGTCGACTTGAAGCGGTCGATGACGGCCAGCGCCTTGATGTCGGCCTGCGCGAGGGCGTAGGCCAGTTCGGCGGGGCGGTAGGAAGGGTTCACCGTCACGAGCACGACACCGACCCGCGCCGTGGCGAACTGGAGCAGCAGCCACTCCGGCACGTTCGTCGCCCAGACGCCGAAATGATCACCGCGACGCAGGCCGAGGCCGAGCAGCGCCCGGGCGACGCGATCGACCTCGCGGTCGAGCTCGGCCCAGGTCATCCGCCAGCCGCGGTCGCGAAACACCGCCGCCGGCCGGTCGGGCACGCGGCGGGCCGTCTCCCGCAGCACCTGCCCGATCGTCAGGCCGTCGACCCAGGGCCGCTCGTCCTCGGCGGCCGGCTCCGCCAGGGCCGGCGCGCGGAGCGGCATCGCCAGCGTCGCCTCCGCCAGCGCCTTGCCCTGGGCATCGGTGCGGATGCCGCGCCGCAGGGCGCCGTGGAGGATGAAGTTCAGGCCGTCGAGATTCGGGAGCGGGTGCCGCTCGACCCGGGTGACGCCCAGCGGCGCGAAGTGCGCGGCCATCCGCTCGGCCGTGAGCCAATCCACGAGCCAGGGATAGTCGGCGGGCGCGCGGGCGAGGATGCCGACGTTGGCCGCGGTGCCCTTGTCGCCGCTGCGGCCGTGGGCGACGTCGCCGAGCGTCGCGGCGCGGTCGCGGGGCACGGCCGGCCGGGCAGGGGCGGCGGGCGACCGGGGGGCGACCGCGACCGGTGGTGGCCACGCGGCCGCCGTGGCCCGGGCCGCCCGCGTGTCGGCCGTGTGGACCGTCTCCACCCGGGCCGCCACGATTTCCGCGTCCACCAGGCACGGCCAGTAGCGAAACAGTTGGTGGACCCGCGGCCGGCCCTCGGCGTAGCCCGTCGTGCCCTGCGGCCCGGCGGTCACCAGGGGCATGAGCTCCCGCGCGAAGGCCTCGACCGCCGGTCGCGAGTCGGCCTCGACGGCGATCCGCAGCACCGTCTCGCGACCGCCGCCGCCGGGCTCGAGGATGCCCGCCACCGGCACGCTGCCCCCCTGCCCCAGGCACTCGACGATCGCGTCGCGATAGGCGTGGCCCGCCTCGCGGAGCCGCTCGAGCACGATCCCGCCGCACCGCTCGGCCTTCGCCCGGGAGTCGGTGCCGACGATCGTGAGCGTGCCGGCCGCACGAAAGCCGTCGCGGTGCGTGGCACTCACCTTGAGCGTGGGCGGCGCGGCCGATCCCCGCGCCCCGCGGACGGCGACCCGGTCGGCCGCGACCTCCTCCACCTCCAGCTCCTGGAACGACACGCAGACGTCGGGGCTCACGTACCGCGACGGGTCGCCGATCTCGTAGACGAGCTGCTCCTTCACCGTGGCGACCGTCACGGCGCCGCCGCTCCGTGGCGGCTTCGTGATCACGCACCGCCCCGCGTTGTCGATCTCCGCGATCGGGAAGCCGACGTGCGCCGGATCGGGGATGTCGAGCCAGTCGGTCGCGATCCCGCCGGTGACCTGCGTGCCGCACTCGAGCAGGTGGCCGGCCACCGTCGCCCCGGCCAGCCGGTCCCAGTCGTCGAGCCGCCAGCCGAAGGCGTGCACGCAGGCGGCCACGACCAGCGCCGGGTCGGCGACGCGGCCGGTGATCACGATGTCGGCGCCCGCCTCCAGGGCGCGAACGATGCCCGCGCAGCCCAGGTAGGCGTTGGCCGTGACCAACCGGTCGCCGACGCTCGCCAGGGCGGCCCCGGTGTCGAGGTTGCGGAAGGCGTCGCGGCCCTCGGCCACGGCGGCGGCGAGCAGCGGCAGCACGTCGTCGCCCGCGACCACGCCGATCACGAGCGGCCGGCAGCCGGCCGCCTCGAGCGCCGCCCGGCAGGCGGCGGCGCAGGCCGCGGGGTCGAGGCCGCCGGCGGTGGCCACGAGCCGGCAGCGGCCGCCGGCCGCCCAGTAGTCGGCCAACTGCCGCACCACGGCGACGAAGTCGCGCGGATATCCGGCCGCCGGATCCCGCGCCCGCTGCTGGGCCAGGATCGACATCGACACCTCGGCGAGGTAGTCCATCGTCAGGTAGTCGAGGTCGGGCTCCTGCGCGAGCAGGTCGCCGGCCGCCGTCGGCCGGTCGCCCCAGAAGGCCTGCGCGTTGCCGATGCGGACGACGTGCTTCACACTTCCCGCTCCACGGCCGGCGGCCGCGCGAGATCGCGGGGCCGGATCACCGCCAACGCCGCCGCCAGCCAGGCCCGCGTCTCGTGCGGCCGGATGATCGCGTCCACCCAGCCGCGGGCCGCGGCGTGACGGACGTCGGTCTCGTCCTGATACCGCCGCCGGATCGACTCGCGGAGCTCGGCGACCTCGTCCGCCGCCAGCGGCCGGCCCGCCTTCTCCGCATCGCGCACCCGGAGGGCGAGGAGCGTGTCGGCGGCCTGGCCGCCCCCCATGACCGCGTAGCGGGCGTTCGGCCAGGCGAGGATCAGGGCCGGGTCGTAGGCCCGACCGCACATGGCGTAGTGCCCCGCGCCGTAGGAGCTGCCGACGATGACGGTGAACTTGGGCACCGTGGCCGTGCTCATCGACCGCACGAGCCGGGCGCCCGAGCGGATGATGCCCGACTGCTCGGCCTGCCGGCCGACCATGAAGCCCTGCACGTCCTGGAGGAACACGAGCGGAATCCGGTTTTGCTCGCAGTCGTCCACGAAGCGGGCGGCCTTCTCGGCGGCGTCGCCGTACAGCACGCCGCCGATCTGCACCTCGCCCTTGGAGTCGGTCGCCCGGCGGCGGGCGTTGGCCACGATCCCGGCCGGCCGGCCGCCGATGCGGGCGTAGCCCGTGACGAGCGTCTTGCCGAACTCCGCGCGAAACTCCTGGAAGCTGCCGGCATCGACGATGCAGGCGATGACGTCGCGGATCTCGTACTCGCCGCGGCCGTCGGCCGGCACGATCCCATACACGTCCTCCGCGCCGCGCTGCGGCCCCGGCGCGACCCCGCCTTCGGCCCCGGCCGCCCGCGGCGGCAGCAGGGCGACGAGCGACCGCAGCCGCGCCAGGCAGGCGGCGTCGTCGGGCTCGCGGAAGTCGATCGTGCCGCTGATGGCGGCATGCATGGCGGCGCCGCCGAGTTCCTCGGGATCGACCTTCTGGCCCACCGCCGCCTTGACGAGCGCCGGGCCGGCCAGGCACAGCTGGCTGCCCTCGGTCATCAGGATCTTGTCGCACAGCACCGGCAGGTAGGCCCCGCCGGCGATGCAGTTGCCCATCACGGCGGCGAACTGCGGGATGCCCTCGGCGGAGAGCACGGCGTTGTTGCGGAAGATGCGGCCGAAGTCGTCCTCGTCGGGAAAGATCTCTTCCTGGAGCGGCAGGAACACGCCCGCGGAATCGACGAGGTAGACCAGCGGCAGTCGCAGCCGATGGGCGATCTTCTGGCAGCGGATCAGCTTCTTCACCGACTGGGGAAACATCGCCCCCGCCTTCACGGTGGCGTCGCTCGCCGCCACCAGGCAGGGCTGGCCGGAGATCGTGCCGATGCCGGTGACGATCCCCGCCGCGGGCACCTCGCCCCACTCGGGATACATCCGCCACGCCGCCCACAGGCCGAGCTCGAGGAAGGGCGTGCCCGGGTCGAGCAGGGCCGCGAGCCGCTCGCGGACGGGAAGCCGGCCGAGGGCCCGTTGCCGCTCCTGGCCCGCCTGCCCGCCGCCGGCCCGGAGGATCTCCTCCTCGGAGTCGATCGCGGCTGTCGCTTCCCGTAGGCCGGCCATCGGCCACGCCTCCTCGGTCTGGCAAGGATCGGCGGCCCGGCCGCCGCCGGCCGCCTAGCGACGCTCGGCCGGTGCCGACGCCGGGCCGCCCGAAGGCTGCACGAGGATGCTCTGCGTGCCGTCGGGGATCTCCAGTTCGGCGGCCGCCGGCACGACGCCCTCGTCCGCGGCGGGCGCTGGCAGGGGCGCGGGAATCGGCTCCACGTTCAGCGTGCCGGGCGGCGACGGTCGGGCCGGGGTGGCGGATCGCGGGTCCGCGGTGCCGACCTGCGGCAACACCGTGGCCGGCGCCGGGGTCGCGACGGAGGGCGCCGCGACCTGCGGCCCGACCGGCGACTCCGTGACCGTGACCACTTCGCCGAATCCGAACACGGGTCCGGGCGGCATGATCCAGCCCCGCACGCGACCGGCGGGGCCGACCACCGGCGCCGGCCAGCCCGGCGACACCGGCACCGCGACCACGGGAGCCGGCCGCAGGAGCACCGGCGGCGGCAGCAGCGGCACGAAGGGGGGCGGCGTGAAGAACGGCGGCGCCACGACCACCGGCGGCGCCACGATCACGCCCCGGCGGGCGAGCCGGCGGGCGGGGGATGCCTCCGCCTGCGGCGCGACCGCCGCCAGCGACCCGATGACGACCACGAGATG
>JBIPLS010000047.1:0-19310 GCA_044368305.1 Pirellulales bacterium | reverse complement strand
GGCCGGTTCCACGTGCGGCCGGCCGGCGCGCCGGAGATCGGCGGCGGGGTCCTCTATCACATCGAGGATGCCCGCGCTCGCTAGCCGGCCGGGAAGCCATGCCGCGGAGCCCGATCCTCCTTGCGTGCCCGGCAGCGATCGCCGCCCTGGTCGGCTGTGGCGCCCCGGCCGCGCCCGCGGCGAAGCCGCCGCCGCCCGCCGCGGCCGCGGTGGTCGATGTCGGCCCAGGGCCCGCGGCCCCGACGCCGGACCCGCCGGCCCGGCCCCGGGAGATCACCTTCGACGACATCAAGCTCGAGATGCAAAAGGGCGACCCCTTCACCCGCGACCTGCTCCCCAAGCGGGTCACGGTGCTCGAGCGTCAGCCGGTGCGGATCCGGGGCTACATCCTGCCCAGCTTCCAGCAGGCCGGGCTGACGCAGTTCGTGCTCGTCCGCGACAATCAGGAGTGCTGCTTCGGTCCCGGTGCCGCCCTGCACGACTGCATCGTCGTGCGGATGCGGCCCGGCCGGACCACCAACTTCTCGATCCGCCCCGTGGCGGTCGCCGGCACCTTTCGCGTTGACGAGCTGCGGGGCCCCGACGGCCGGCACCTGGCGATCTACGCCCTCGACGGTGACGCCGTCGAGTAGCCGCGGCCGGCCGGGTGCAGCCGCGGCAGGCCGCTGGTACGATCGTGCCGGCGGCCGAGGGGCCGCACGTCCTCCGCGGCCCGGGACACCGATGCTGCCCTCGATCGAAGACTTCTTCTGGATTTACGATCTGCCGCCGACCCGGGCGGCGGCCCTGTTCATCGCCGCCTTCGTCGGCTTCTACTGGATCGGCTCGATCCTCGTGCGGCCGCTGTTGCGGCAGTTCGTCAAGCACACGCCGGGCCAGAACGACATCGTCGGCTACGTGCTCTCCTGCTTCTGCGTGTTCTACGGCCTGCTCCTCGGCCTGATCGCCGTCACCGCCTACCAGAACGTCGCCGACGCCGGCGAGAACGTGACCCGCGAGGCGGCGGCGCTCTCGGCCCTCTACGAGGACGTCTCCCGCTACCGCGAGCCCTTCGGCCAGAACCTCCGCTGGCTCCTCCGGGACTACACGCGGTACGTGATCAACTACGCCTGGCCGCTGCAGCGGCGGGGCATCACGCCCGAGGAGGGCACGATCCGCGCCGAGGCCTTCCACGAAAAGCTGCTCGAGTTCCAGCCGCAGACCCCCGCCGAGGAGATCGTCCACGCCGAGGCCCTGCGGCAGTTCAACAACTTCCTCGAGTGCCGGCGGATGCGGCTGTTCTCCGTCCACTCGTCGCTGCCGGGCTCGATGTGGTACGTGATGCTCCTCGGGGCCGTGCTCAACATGGCGATCTGCTGGCTGTTCGACATGCGGTTCATCACCCAGCTCGTGCTGGGCGGGATCCTCGCCGCCTACCTGGGGGTGATGATGCACCTGATCTTCGACATGAACCAGCCGTTCCGCGGCGACGTGAGCATCTCGCCCGACGCCTTCCAGGCCCTGTACAAGCGGATGAACGAGGAATGACGCCCCGCCCGGACCCGCCGCGAACGCCGGCCCGCATCGGTCGCCGCACCGCGCTGGGCCGGTCGGTCGCCGCAACGCTCGCCGCCGCGCGGGCGCTGGCCCCGGGGGTGTTCGTCGGGTGTTCGCTCGGCGTTCCGCCGCGGCAGCGGGAAGTGACGCTCGGCCTGCTCCACTCGCAGACCGGGCCCTTGGCGATCAGCGCCACGTCGCTGCGCGACATCGAGCTCTACGCTCTCGAAAAAATCAACGCGGCCGGCGGCATCCTCGGCCGCCGGGTCGTGGCGCGGTCTCCCGATCCCCGCTCCCGGCCCGAACTGTTCGCGAAGCGGGCGAAGCAGCTGCTCGAGGCCGACGCGGTGGCCGTCTTCGGCTGCTGGACGAGCCTGAGCCGCAAGGCCGTGCTGCCGCTCTTCGAGGCGGCGAAGAAGCTGCTCTTCTATGCGGTGCAATACGAGGGCAACGAGTCGTCGCCCTATTGCGTCTACGGCGGCATGGTTCCGAACCAGCAGATCCTCCCGGCCCTCGACTGGCTGCTGGATGCGGAGGGGGGCGGCCGGAAGAAGGTGTTTCTCGTCGGCTCCGATTACGTGTTTCCACGGACCGCCAACTTCATCGCCAAGAAGTACCTCGAGTCGCGGGGCCTGGCGGCCGTCGGCGAGGCCTACCTGCCGCTCGGCGACCGCGACTTCACGGCGGTCGTCCAGAAGATCCAATCGAGCGGCGCCGACTGCGTCTTGAACACCGTCAACGGCGACTCGAACCTCGGCCTGTTCGCGGCGCTGGCGGCGGCGAAGGTCGATCCGGCCAAGCTGCCGGTGCTCTCGACGAGCATCGCCGAGGACGAGCTGCGGAGCCTGCTGCCGGCGCAGGTGCGCGGGCACCTGGCCGCCTCCTGCTACTTCCAGAGCCTCGACACACCGGCCAACGCTGCCTGGGTGCAGGGCTTCCGCGACGCCTTCGGCTTCGACCGCGTCACCGGCGACCCGATGGAGCCCGACTGGTGCCTCGTGCAGCTCTGGAAACTGGCCGTGGAGCGGGCCGGCTCGTTCGACACCGAGGCGGTGCGGCAGGCGTTCCGCGACGGCCTCGAGTTCGCTGGCCCGGGCGGCACCGTCCGCCTCGATCCCAGGACCCAGCACACGACGAAATACTTCCGCATCGGCCGGATCCGCGCCGACCGGCAGTTCGACGTCGTCCACCAGTCGGCCGGGCCGATCGACCCGGACCCGTATCCCGCCATCGCCTTCCCGGGCTGGAGCGTCGATTGGACGAAGGACGGCATCACCCGCGGCCCGGAGGTGGACATCGATGGCCCGGTTTGAGGTCGAGTCGAGCGAAGGGATGCGCTGGGTGCGGGTCGATCTCGACGACGACGACGTCCGCACGGAGCGTGGGGCGCTCAACCACATGCAGGGCGCGATCGCGATGGACGTGCCCTTCCCCACGCTCAAGACCTGGTGGGTGTCATTGTTCTCCGACGAGTCGCCGCTGCGGCCGCGCTACCAGGGGACGGGGAGCGTGTGGCTCGACTCCACGCTCGGCGGCTACCACCTGATGCAGATCAGGCCGGGCGAGCGCTGGATTCTCGACGGCAAGTGCTTCTGGGCGAGCGACGGCGAGGTGCAGTTGTCGGTGCACCGCGAGGCGATGTGGACGAGCTGGTGGGCCGACCAGGGCCTGTTCTGGTACAAGACCGCGCTCAAGGGGGAGGGGCAGGTGGTGCTGGCGGTGGACGGCCCGGTCGAGGAGGTGAGCCTGAAAAACGACCGGCTGGTGACCGACGGCGCGTTCGTGGTCGCCCGCACGTCGGGCATCCAGCTGCGGATGCGGCGGCCGGCCCGGTCGTTCCTCAGCTACTGGCTCTCCGGGCAGACGCTCGCCTACTCCTACGAGGGCACCGGCAAGCTGCTCCTGTGCACCGTGCCCTACTGGCGGCAGCGGATGCAGCGGGAGCGGAACGCGGATGCGATGTACGCCTGAGCGGTCCGGCGCCGCGGGGCGGCTGGTCGCCACCGTGGCCGTGGCGGTTCTCGGCCGGGTTCTCGCGGCAGCGGCCTGCCCGTTTTGCGGCGTCGTCGGCCGCTCGCTCGCGGAGCGGCGGGACGCGGCGGCGGTGACGGCGGTCGGCGAGTCGGCCGGGCCGGTCGCCCGCGACGCCGCCGGAGCGGTCACGCAGCCGTTCGCGCTGGGGCAGGCGATCCGCGGCCGGGCCGCCGCTGGGGAGGTGGCCACCGCGCGGGTCGCCGGGCCGGTGGCCGGCACGGCGATTCTCTTCGGGGATGCGGCCGGCTGGGAGGCCGAGCCCGCCGACGAGCCGCTCTTGGCCCACGTGGCCGCGGCCCCCGAGGCGACGGTGCCGGCCGCGCGGCGGCTGGCCTGGTTCGCCGCCCGGCTCGAGGATCCCGACCCGGCGATCGCGGCCGACGCCTTCACGGAGTTCGGCCAGGCGCCGTTCGCGGCCGTGCGGGACGCGGCCGCCGCGTTCGACGCGGCGAAACTCCGGCGCTGGATCGAGGAACCGGGGATCGACCAGCGGCGGCGGGGATTCTACGGACTGGCGCTGGGGATCGTGGCGGCGTCCTTGCCCGACGGCGACGATCGCCGGCGGAACGTCGCGGCCCTGCGGCGGGCCGTCGAGGCGTCCGGCAGCGACCTCCGCGCCGGGTTCGACGGGCTGCTCGCGGGGATCGTGGTCGCCGAGGCCGAGGCGGGGCTCGACTATCTCGCCACCCGGGGCCTGCTCGCCGGCGACACGCGGGCCGGCGACGCCCGGCACGCGCTGGCGGTGCTGCGGTTCGCCTGGGAGAACCTCGCCGCCACGGTGCCCCGCGACCGGGTGGCGGCCGCCACGGCCCGGCTCCTGGCCAACCCCGCCGTCGCGGCCGACGCGGCCATCGACCTGGCCCGCTACGGCGACTGGTCGGCCGTCGAGCAGGTGGCCGGCCTCTGGGAACCGCTGGGCCGCGACGACCCGCTCGTGCGGCGGGCCGTGGCCGGCTACCTGGCCGCCTGCCCGCTGCCGGTCGCCGGCGAGCGGCTCGCGCGGCTGCGGCAGGCCGACCCAGACCGGCTCCGGGCCGCCCTGGAGGCCGCCGCGGGCCCGCGATAAAGCGATCCGCCGCCTGCCGGGTTCCGGGTTTCGGACGGCTTTTTCCCGAAAAAATGAGCGATCGGCGGCCCGGATGAATCCGCCGGGCGAGCAGGTGCGAAACCATTGGCGGTGGGCCATACTTCAGCGGCCCCCCGACCCAACCTTCCCTCCGGCCGCCGGCCGGGCCCCAAAACCCTCCGCAAGGAACCTCCATGGCCACCGCCTCGACCGCCGACCGCGCCGCCAAACTCAACGACGACGACGTCGCCGCCCTCGACCGCCTGCGGTCCGTCTACCAGCGGCTCAAGCAGGAACTCGGCCGCGTGATCATCGGCCAGGAGGAGACGGTCGAGCGGCTCACGATCTGCCTCTTCGCCCGCGGCCACGCGCTGCTGATGGGCGTGCCCGGCCTCGCCAAGACGCTCCTGGTGAGCAAACTCGCCGAGACGGTGTCGCTGAAGTTCAGCCGCATCCAGTTCACGCCGGATCTCATGCCGATGGACATCACCGGCACCGACATCCTCCAGGAGACCGCCGACGGCCGCCGCGAGTTCCACTTCGTGCCCGGCCCGGTGTTCGCCAACATCGTGCTCGCCGACGAGATCAACCGCGCCCCGCCGAAAACGCAGGCCGCGATGCTCGAGGCGATGCAGGAGCATAAGGTGACGGTCGTGGGCAAGACCTCCCGGCTCGAGCCCCCCTTCTTCGTGCTCGCCACGCAGAACCCCGTCGAGCAGGAGGGCACCTACCCGCTGCCCGAGGCCCAGCTCGACCGCTTCATGTTCCTCATCGAGCTCGACTACCCGACCGAGGAGGAGGAGGTGACGATCGCCCGGAGCACCACGGGCGACTCGATCCCGTCCCTGGAGCACGTGCTCACGGCCGGCGATATCATCGACTACCAGCACCTCGTCCGCCGGGTGCCGGTGCCCGACCACATCTACCAGTTCGCGGCCAAGCTCGTCCGCAAGACGCGGCCGCGCGGCGAGACGGCGCCGGCGTGGCTCAAGCCGCTGGTGTCGTGGGGCGCGGGACCCCGGGCCGTGCAGAACTTGATCCTCGCGGCCAAGTCGCGGGCCGCGCTCTCCGGCAGCTACATGGTCAGGCTCGAGGACATCGAGGCCGTGGCGGCCCCGGTGCTCACCCACCGGCTGATCACCACCTTCGCCGCCCAGGCGGAGGGCATCGACGCCAAGCAGATCGTCGCCCGGCTGGTGAAGGAGACGGTCGAGGAGCAGGTTTGAGTTCGAGCAGTCGATCGCCAGTCACGGGTCGGGGGTGGACCCGGCCCGCATCCATGCCCCGAGCACGCCGATGATCAGCGACCGCCAGCCCCGTAGCTTCCTCGAACCCGCCGTGCTTTCCCGGCTGGCCGGGGTGCCGCTCATGGCCCGCCGGCCGATGGTCGGCAACGTGTCGGGTCGGCATACGAGCCCCCATCGCGGCTCGAGCGTCGAGTTCGCCGAGTACCGCAAGTACGTCCCCGGCGACGACCTGCGGCGGCTCGACTGGCGGGCCTTCGGCCGCTCCGACCGGTTCTACGTGAAGGAGTACGAGGCCGACACCAACCTCCGGCTGTGCGTCGTGCTCGACACCTCGGGCTCGATGAACTTCGCCGCCGAGGGCCGGCTCTCGAAGATCGACTACGCCCGGCGGGTGTGCGCGGCCCTGGGCTACCTCGCCTCCCAGCAGGGCGACGCGGTGGGCGTCTCCTGCGTGGCCGACGGCATCGTCAAGACGCTGCCGCCGCGGCGGAGCCCGGCGCATCTGCGGCTGGTGTTCGACATCCTCGAGGAGGCGAAGCCCGCCGGCCCCACGCGGCTGCCGGAGGTGCTCCACGAGCTGGCCGAGACGATCCGCCAGCGGGCGCTGGTGGTGATCGTGTCGGATTTGTTCGTCCCGCCGGAGGTGCTGGCCTCGAGCTTCGAGCACCTGCGGTTCCGCCGCCACGACGTGGCCGTGTTCCACCTGCTCGATCCGCTGGAGATCGGCTTCAAGTTCCAGCGGCCCACCCGGTTCCTCGACATGGAGGGGGGTGGGTCGATCTTCGCCGATCCCGTGGACATCGCCGACCGCTACCACCAGGCCGTGACGAAGTATCTCGAGGACATGAAGCAGGTGGTGCTGGAGAGCGGCATCGACTACTCGCGGGTGCTCACCGACGAGAGCTACGAGCAGGTGCTGGCCCGGTTCCTCGTGGGTCGGGCCACCGGGAGGGGCCTGCGATGACGTTCCTTCAACCGCTGGTGCTCGCGGCGCTGCCGCTGGTCAGCCTGCCGATCATCATCCACCTCATCAACCAGCGCCGCTTCCAGACGGTGCAGTGGGCGGCGATGATGTTCCTGCTCTCGGCCCGGGCCATGTCGCGGGGCTACTCGCGGCTGCGGAACTGGCTGATCATGGCGCTGCGGATGCTGGCGGTGGCCGCCGTGATCTTCGCGGTGGGCCGGCCGTTGTCGCGGGGCTGGCTCGCCCTGGCCGGCGGCGCCCGGCCCGACACGGCGATCGTGATCCTCGATCGTTCGCCGTCGATGCAGCAGCGGAGCGCCGCCGCCGCCGACACGAAGCTCGAGACTGGCAGGCGGCAGCTGGTGGAGTCGCTGCGCACGCTCGGCGCGAGCCGCTGCGTGCTGATCACCGATCCGACGCAAAAGCCGCTCGAGCTCACCGGGCCGGAGGCGATCACCGACCTGCCCGGCGCCGGCCCCGCCGCCGTACCGGCCGACATGCCGCTGCTGCTCCAGTCGGCCTACGATTACGTCAAGGAGAACGCCACCGGGCTCACGGAGGTCTGGATCTGCTCCGACCAGCGAACCAACGACTGGTCGCCCGAGAGCGGCGTCTGGACCAGCATCCGCGACGCCTTCTCGAAGCTGCCGCAGCAGGTGCGGTTCCAGCTGCTCTCCTACGGCGAGCCGGCCGCCGGCGAGGCCGCGGTGCGGGTCACGTCCGCGAAGACGGAGCGGCGGCTCGACGCGCACGAGCTCCTGGTCACCGTCGTGGTCTCGCGGCAGGAGGATGGCGAGCGGGCGGTCGTGCCGCTGAAGTTCGAGATCGGCGGCGTGGCCTCGACGGTCGATCTCGAGCTCGTGGGCCGCGAGGCGGTGCTCAAGAACCACGTGATCCCGCTGGAGCGGGCCGCGGGCTCGCGGGGCTGGGGCAAGGTGTCGATCCCCGCGGACGCCAACGCCGCCGACAACGAGTTCTACTTCGTGTTCGACCTGCCGGCGGCCCGGAACGCGGTGGTGGTCGCCGAGGATCCGGCGTCGCGGCGCTGGCTGCAGCTGCTCGCCGGGATTCCGCCGGAGAAGAATCAGAAGGCGGACGTCGAGGTCGTGGAGCCGGCGGCGTTCGCCGCCGCCACGCTCGACGAGGCTGCGATCCTCGCCTGGCAGGGGCCGCTGCCGACGGGGAAGGCCGCGGAGCAGGTCGAGGCATTCGTGGCCCGCGGCGGCCAGGTCGTCTTCTTCCCGCCCGAGGGTCCGACTCCGGACGCGTTCGCCGGCGTGCGCTGGACCGAGTGGACGAGCCACAGGCAGGCCGTGAAGCCCGTGTCCTGGCGGACCGACCAGGATCTGCTGGCCAACACGGCGGCCGGCTCGGCCCTGCCGGTGGGCGAACTGCAGGTCTTCCGCAGCTGCGGCCTCGCGGGCGACCACGTGCCCTTGGCCTCGCTGCCCGACGCGGTGCCGCTCATCGCCCGCGTGCCCGACACGGCCGGCGGCATCTACTTCTGTGCGACCACGCCGAAGGGAGGCGACTCCACGCTGGCCAGTGAAGGCGTGGTGCTCTATGCCCTGTTGCAGCGGGCGATCGACCGGGGCACGGCCGGGCTCGGCAAGGCTCGGCAGCTCGACGCCGGCCCGGCGGCCGCCCTGCTGTCCGGCAGGGGCGTCGAGTGGAGCCGCCTGGCGGGCCCGTCCGACTCGCTCTCCACGGAGATCGGCCGGCATGCGGGCGTGTTCGCTGCGGAGGAGGAGCGGCTGGTGGCCGTCAACCGGCCCGGCGCCGAGGACGCCGGGCGGATCGCGGCCGACGAGCGGATCGACGGGCTGTTTCGCGACCTCACCTTCGCCCGCATCAGCGGCGTGGTCGGCAGCACCGACAGCCTGGTGCAGGAGATCTGGCGGGCGTTCCTGATCGCGATGGTGCTGGCACTCATCGCCGAGGGCCTCCTCTGCCTGCCGCGGCCCGCCGCGGCCGAGGCATCTCCCCTGGCCGGCATGCGGCCCATGGAGTCCGCGGCATGACCGACTTCGAAGGCTTCCGCTTCTTCACGACGCCGTGGACGCTCGGCCTCTCCCTGGCGCTCGTCGCGGTGACCGCCGCGATCTGCTTCTGGGCCTGGAGACGGAGCGGCTACGCCGCGGGCCAGGGGCTGCTCGAGCTGCTGCGGCTGGCGATCGTCGGGCTCGTGGCCCTGCTGCTCAACCAACCGGAGTGGGTGCAGGAGTACCGGCCCAAGGACAAGCCGGCGATCGCGGTGCTCCACGACGCCTCGCGGAGCATGGACACGCAGGACGTCGTGCTCCCGGGGTCCGGCGGCCCGCGGACCAGGCGGGACGCCGTGGCCGAGCTCACGACCAGCGAGTTCTGGAAGCCGCTGGCGGAGCGGTTCGCGGTCGAGATCGCCCCCTTCTCGCCGGCGCCGGAGGCCGAGGGCACCGACTACGGCCAGCCGTTGGCCGCCGCCATCGAGCGGTTCGCCAACCTCCGCAGCGTCGTCCTCGTGGGCGACGGCGACTGGAACAAGGGCGCGGCCCCCTCGGAGGCCGCCCAGGCGCTGCGACTGGCGGGCGTGCCGGTGGTGGCGGTGGCCGTGGGCAGCGAGACCAGGCTGCCCGACGTCGAGCTCGTCAGCCTCGACTGCCCGACGGTGGGCGTCGTCGGCAAGCCGGTCCGCGTGCCGTTCACGATCCACTCGTCGCTGCCCACGGAGCGGGTCGCGGTGGTCGATTTCAAGGCCTCGAACGGCGACTCGCTCCGCAAGGAGGTCCGCCTGCCGGCGATGGGCACGGTCACTGACTGGGTCTATTGGACGCCCCGGGACGTGGGCGACTACACGGTCACCGTGACGGTGCCGAAACAGGACGGCGAACTGCTGCCCGACAACAACTCGCGGCCCGCGCCGATCGCCGTGCGGCAGGAGAAGCTCAAGGTACTCGTCGTGGAGAGCGTGCCGCGGTGGGAGTATCGCTACCTGCGGAACGCCCTGTCCCGCGATCCCGGTGTGGACGTCACCTGCCTCCTCTTCCAGCCGGGCCTCTCCAAGCGCGGCGGCGGAAACAAGGACTACATCCAGAAGTTTCCCTCCAGCCTCGACGCCCTGTCGCAATTCGACGTCGTGTTCCTCGGCGACGTGGGCGTCTCCGCCGACCAGCTCACCGAGGAGGATTGCCGGCTGCTCAAGGGGCTCGTGGAGTACCAGGCCAGCGGGCTGGTGTTCCTGCCCGGCTGGCGGGGCGAGCAGGCCTCCTTGGCGGGCACGCCGCTGGAAGAGCTCTGTCCGGTGGTGATCGACACGGTGCGCCGGGACGGCAACACCAGCGACGGCCCCCGGCGGCTCGTGCTCACCGACGCGGGCCGCAAGAGCCTGCTCACCAAGCTCGCCGACCAGGGGGCCGAGAACCTCGCGGTCTGGGAGAGCCTGCCGGGGGTGCAGTGGTATGGTCCGGTGCTGCGGGCCAAGGCGGGCAGCGAGGTGCTCGCGGTCCACGAGGACGCGGCCAACGAATACGGCCGCATCCCCCTGCTCGTCACTCGCACCTACGGCGCGGGCAAGGTGCTCTACATGGCCACCGACGGCGCCTGGCGGTGGCGGAAGGGCGTCGAGGACAAATACCACTACCGCTTCTGGGGCCAGGTCGTCCGCTGGATGGCCTACCGCCGCAACATGGCCAAGGGGGAGCGGATGAGCCTCTCCTTCGCGCCGGAGCAGCCGCAGCTCGGGCAGACGCTGGCGCTCGACGCGCGGGTGGCCCAGGCGAGCGGCGAGCCGCTCTCGCGGGGCGACGTGGCGGCGCGGATCACGGCCCCGTCCGGGGCGGTCGAGACGGTGCGGTTCGTGCCGCCGGCGGGCGATGGGGAATGGGGCGTGTTCGCGTCCACATTCACGCCCCGCGAGCCGGGCAAGCACGAGGTGCAGCTGGCCTGCAAGCAGACGGGTGACACGCTCGACGCCTCCTTCTTCGTCCAGGGGCAGGCGGCGGAGGGCATCGGCCGGGCGGCCCGGCCCGAGGTGCTCGCCGAGATCGCGCAGGTCACCAGGGGCCGGCTCGTGCCCCCGGGCGAGATCGCGTCGATCATCGAGTCGCTCGCCAAGCTGCCGGAGCCGCCGCCGCGGGTGCGGCGGCTGCAGCTCTGGAGCCACCCGGCGGTGGCGCTGGCGATCGTGAGTTTGCTGGGGCTGTTTTGGGTGCTGCGGAAGCGTCAAGGGTTGGTCTGATCATCCTGTGGCAGAGAAGGGGCGACCATCATGAGCACGGGGACGTTTGACACGGGGTCGGGGCGGGGCATCGCCTTGCCGGCCGATCTGGAGCGGCGGCTGCACGCCTTCCGGCGGCTGGTGTGGCGGGTGAAGGTGGTGGAGGCGGTGTGCGGGGCCCTGTTCGGGTTCCTGCTCGGTTACGCGATCCTGTTCGGGCTCGATCGCGTGATGGAGACGCCGCAGTGGGCCCGGCTGGCGGTGTTCGCCGCGGCGGTGGCGAGCTGCGCGGTGGTGCCGCTGGCGTTTCACCGTTGGATCTGGAATCACCGGGCGCCGGAGCAGGTGGCGCGGCTGATCGCGCGGCGGTTCCCGAGCATGGGCGACCAGCTGCTGGGCATCATCGAGATCGTGCGGGAGTTTTCGGCCGGTCGCGGCGCGGGAACGGGCCGGTCGCGGGCCTTGTGCGAGGCGGCGGTGGGCCAGGTGGCGGCGCAGGCGGCGCGGTACGACTTCGCGGAGGCGGTGCCGCACGCGCGGCATCGGCTGTGGATGGGACTGGCGGCCCTGCCGGTGGCGGCGGCGGTGGCGGCGGCGGTGCTGGCGCCGGATGCCGCCACGAACGCCTGGCAGCGGTTCTTGACGCCCTGGAAGGCGGTGGAGCGGTTCACCTTCGCCCGCGTCGGAAAGCTGCCGGCGGAGGTGGTGGTGCCGCACGGCGAGCCGGCGCCGCTCGTGGTCGGCCTGACGGACGACACGCAGTGGCGGCCCGGCCAGGCGAGCGTGCGGATCCGCGGGCAGAAGCCGCTGGCGGCGGGGCTCGAGGAGAGCCGCTATGCCTTCACGCTGCCGCCGCAGCTACAGGACTCGCAGGCCGCGCTGGCGGTTGGCGATGCCCGGCAGAAGGTGCGGGTGAAGCCGATGTTCCGTCCGGAACTGACCGGCGTGCAGGCCGATGTGAAGCTGCCCGACTACCTCAAGCGGCCGGCGCCGCTGCGGCAGGACGTCCGCGGCGGCATGGTGGCGCCGGTGAAGGGGAGCGCGGTGACGCTCGCCGTGACGGCCAATCGAGACCTGGCTACGGCGACCGTGGACGGCGCGCCGGTGACGCCCGAGGGCGCGACGGTGCGGACGGCCGCCGTGGAGGCGACCACGGATCGCAAGGTGTCGATCGAGTGGCAGGACGCGCACGGCCTCGTGGGCGCCAAGCCGCTGGTGGTGACGGTGGCGCCGCGGGACGACGAGGCTCCGAGCGTGACCACGCTCGACGTTCCGCCCGGCCGCGAGATGCTGCTCTCGAGCGACACGCTCCGCTTCAAGATCGCCGTCCGTGACGATTTCGGCGTCCGCCGGGTGGGGATCGAGTGGGAGGGCGCGGCCGACGATCCGAATGTGGTCGCGGACAAGGGCGACCGGCTGCTGCAACAGGGCGGCCCGGAGGCCGAGGCGCTCGAGGTGGCGGCGACCTTCTGCCCGGACGCGCTCGGCATCCGGCCGCAGCCGATCGTGCTGCGGGCCTTCGCGGAGGACTATCTGCCCGGCCGCGGGCGTGCGTACTCGACGCCGATGATGATCTACGTCGTCGATCGGGCGGAGCACGCGCTGATCGTCAACGAGCGGCTCAACCGCTGGAGGACCCAGGCGAGCGAGGTTCGCGACGCGGAGATGAGGCTGCTCGCGGAGAACGTCGACATCCGCTCGCTGTCGGCCGACGCGCTCGGGAGCTCGGAGACCCGCGACCGGATCGAGCGGCAGGCGGCCGCCGAGGATGCCCAGGCGCGGCGGATGGACCGCCTCGTCGACGATGGCGCGAAGCTCGTGCAGGAGGCGGTGAAGAACCCAGAGTTCGATCCGCAGACGCTCCAGAAGTTGGCCGATGACATCAAGACGCTCGACGACATCGGTGCCAACCGGATGCCGAGCGTCGCTGACCTGCTGAAGCAAGCGGCGGCCGCGAAGATGGCCTCGGCCCTGGGCAAGCCGGGCGACAACACGCTGGCCCAGAACGAGCCCCGGAATGGCGGTCAGCCAGGTGAAGGCAAGCCGGGTGAGGGCAAGCCGGGTGAGGGCAAGCCGGGTGAGGGCAAGCCAGGCAGTGGATCGCCGGGGAGCCAGTCGCCGCAGGGCGCCGAGGGCAGCAAGCCGGGCGGCCAGGGGGGCGACTCGCAGCCGCAGGATCCGTCAACTCAGCAGTCGGCCGATGGCAGCCGGCCCGAGGGTGAGCCCGGAAAAGACCATTCCAAGAGCGCACCAAAGCATGGGGGCAAGCCTGGTGAGTCGGGCGAGTCCGGCCCGCAGTCGCCCAAGGTCGGCGAGGACAAAAACGAGCAGGGTGGCGGCGAGGGCGGCGGGAAGCCCGGCCAGCCGCCGCCGGGCCAGACGCCGCAGGTGGTGGACAAAGAGTCGTCGCAGCAGCCCAAGGATGCTGGCGCCAAGCCGCCGGCCGGCGGCGGCGGCGGCCAGAGCCCGCCGGGCCGTTTGGGCCTCCCCTCGACCGAGGCCGGCGTGGCGCCGCCGTCAGCGGGCGGCGGCGGCGAAGATCCGCCGCCGGACGATGACGAGCCGGCCGACGAGCTGCTCGCCGAGGCGATCGAGGCCCAGAAGAAGCTGCTCGAGGAGTTCGCCAAGGTGGCCGAGGATCTCGCGGCCGTGATGGCGAATCTCGAGGGCAGCACGTTCGTGAAGCGACTCAAGCTCGCCTCCCGGCAGCAGGGCACGATCGCCGAGAAGCTGGCGAAGATGGAGGCGGCGGCGTTCGGCAAGCCGGACAAGAAGCCCGCCGACGTCGCGAAGTCGATTGGCGACGTGTCCGAGGCCAACGTCCGCGAGACGGAAAAGGTGTCGAACATCATGGACGACATGCAGGCCTACTTCGACCGCCGGCAGCTGCCCGCCTTCCGCACGGTGCTCGAGGAGATGAAGGGTCTCGACACGCTCGGCAGCCTGCGGACGCTCTCCGACGACATCAAGAAGGAGGCGGGCATGTCGATCGCCCAGGCGGAGTTCTGGAGCGATACCTTCGACCGGCTGGCCGACGACCTCGTGCCGCCGCCGCAGGGCGGTGGTGGCGGTGGCGGTGGCGGCGGTCAGCAGAGGCCGAGCGTGCCCCCCGACGTGGTGCTCGAGGCGATGCAGATCCTGGAGGCGGAGGTCAATCTCCGCGAGGAGACGCGGGTCGGCGAGCAGACGAAGCAGGGCGTCACCGCGGAGGAGCATGCCGCGGTCGGCAAGAAGCTCGGTGAACAGCAGGACAAGCTGGCCGATCGGATCGTCCGCCTCGTGGACCGGCTGCTCGAGGAGGAGAACGGCGAACAGGCCTTCGCTGACGAGATCGGGCTCTTCGAGAAAGTGGAGGAGGTGATGGCCGAGGCGGCGGACCTGCTCCGCGAACCCAATACGGGTGTCAAGACGATCGCCGCCGAGACCGAGGTCATCGAACTCTTGCTCGAGTCGCGGTCGGCCGGCGGCGGTGGTGGTGGCGGCGGTGGTGGTGGCGGCGGCGGTGGCGGTGGTTCGCCCGGTGGCGGCCCCGGCGGCGGCGGCACGAGCCCCGGCGGCGGCGGCACCGGCACGACGAGCGCCCTGGCCGAGATCCTCGCCGGTCGCGGCAACAAGACGAAGGGCGGCAGCGAGAATGTCGAGAGGGGCCAGGGCACGGGCCAGTCGGGCCGCGTCCTGCCCGACGAGTTCCGCGCGGGGCTCGACGAATACTTCAACCAGTTCGAAAAGGAGCGGCGATGAACGGATGCATGGCGTTCCGGATGCGGCGTGGCCTGGCGGCCATCTGCCTGGCGGTCGGGTGCTCGTCCGCCTTCGGCCAGGTTCAGCTGCAGATCCAGGCGCTGGTGCAGCCGGCGGTCGTCGGCGCCGTTCCCCCCGATGACGCCAACCCGCCGAGCGCCTCCATCGGCGATCCCTGGTGGGACGAGGCCGAGGCCAAGCGGCCGGCAGCGGGACCGGCCGCCGGGGGCGGGGAGGCCGAGAATGTCGAGGCCGGCGACGGCCCCGCCGACGCGGCGGAGATGATGCGGCAGCAGCTGCGGGCGCAGGCCGAGGAGTACGCCCGCATCCTGCGGCAGCAGGGCCTGGTCATCCTGCGGCGGGAGCTGTCGCTCGTGCGGCAGACCTGTCCGTCGCTCGAGCGGCAGCAGCGGTCCATCGTGCTCGAGGCCGGCCGCGGGGCGATCGACAGCTGCATCGACGAGCAACTCCGCGCGGCCGGCGAGGGGCGGCGGCGGCCGGCAAAGCCGATCGATCCCGAGCGGGCCGTCCGCGAGGCCCTGGCGGCCGCCGTGAAGGCCAACGCGGCCGAGACTGAACTGGCGGCCTACGAGACGGAGCACCGCCTGCGGGAGGACCGCCGCAAGGCCGCCGTGGTGGCGGCGCTCGTGGCGGAGGTGGACCGCGAGGCCTACCTGGATGACGCCGAACGGCAGGCGCTGGCGAAGTCGCTCAACGAGTCGTATCGCGAACGCTGGCGGCCGGCCGTCGCCGCGCTCGAGCAACGGGGTATGGTGGTGCCGGACGAGAGCATGCTCCCGGGCCTGGAGCGGTGCGTGGAGAAGGCGCTCGGCAAGGAGCGGAAGGCCCGGTGGGTCGCGGCCCGCGACGAGGCCCGCAAGCTGGCTGGGCCCATGGGTCAGATGATGCATCAGGCGGTGATGCCGGCGGGCCCCGGTGGGGTCGGCGTCGTCGGTATCCGACGCGTGATCCGCCGGCAGGGCGTGGTCAACGGCGTGGAGGTCGTCAACGATGTGCAGGTCGAGGTGCAGGCGGGTCCGCCGCCGGAATCCGTGACCGACCCCGAGGCCGAGGAGGAGAGGAAATGAACCGGATCGGCGGCCGGTGCATGGCGACGGTGATCCTCGGCCTGGCCTTGTGCGCCGGATTCGCCGGCCGCGCGGCCGGCGACGACACGGTCGTGGACGAGTTGCCGGGCGCCAACGGTGGCCAGCCCGGCGTGGCTCCGTGGATGGGCGGAATGCCCGCGATCGACCTCGGCCAGCAGTTCGACTCCCAGGTGTTCGCGGATGCCATGGGGAACGTGGTGGTCCAGGGGGGATTCGCTGCGTCGGACCAGGGGCCGGCCGCGGCCGACGAGGCGGCGGTCGTGGGACGGCTGGAGCCGGCACGGCGCCGGTTGGCGGCGCGGATCGACCGCGTGGACCGGATCGTGGGCCTCTCCGAGCAGCAGCGGAAGAAGCTCGTGGTGGCCATGGAATCGGACCTGCGGCGGCTGGCCGACACGATCACGGAGGCCCGCGGCCGGTACGTCGGCCGCACGGTGAAGATGGATCCCCGCAACGGGGGCTTCGACGAGGCGAGCATGAAGGCGATGCAGCAGATGCAGGAGGACGCCGTGCGGTGCCGGCAATCCCTCGAGGCCGCCGCCGGCCCCGAATCCCTGGTGGCCAAGGTGCTGCTGGGAACGCTCGACGAGACGCAGGCGAAGACATACACCGCCGTGATGCAGGCCCGGGCCGCCTGCCGCTGGCGGGCCGTGGTGGCCTCCGGGCTCGCCCAGATCGACGACCAGGCGGGCTTCACCCAGAAGCAGCACGACGCCGTCACGGAGCTTTTATTGGCCGAGCCGCCCGCGGCGGAGGACGATTCGCAAGGCTCCGAGCAGGCGGGGATGCCGACCGGGATGCGGGTGGCGCAGCGACTCGTGGCGCTGGACGGCGAACGGCTCGCCGCCATCCTCGATCCGCGGCAGCGGCAGGCGGTGGCGGAGGTCGCGAACGGCCAGATGATCCAGATCGGGATGCCGATGATGCAGATGCATATGAGGAACGGCATGGGCATGGGCGGCGGATTCTTGCAGGTCGCGCCATGATGCCGCGTCGTCTCGTCATCGCCTGTCTGATCGCGTCGCTCGCCGGATCGGCCCGCGCCGAGGGGCCGCTCGTGAAGTACGGCGACCCCGTGCCCCGGGATGTGCGCGAGATCTACGACGCCGGCCTGCGCTACCTGCTCAAGACGCAGGATCAGGATGGTTCGTGGAAGGATCAGCAGGCGGGGGCGGGTGTGACCGGCATGGCGATGATGGTGCTCCTCGCCTCCGGCGAGGATCCGAACTTCGGCCCCTACCGGGCGCCGATCCGCAAGGCCCTGCGGAACATGATCGGCCAGCAGGATGCCGGCACCGGGTTTTTCGGCGGCCAGCACGGCGGCGGCCACGACAGCATGTACCAGCACGGCTTCGCGATGCTGGCCCTGGCGGAGGCCTACGGCGTGGTGGACGACCGCGGCCTGTGGACCGAGCCCGGGGCGCAGCAGGGGGGCCCGGGCACGGGCCGCTCGATCGGCAAGGCCCTGGAACTCGCCGTCCGCCGCGCGGTGTCGAGCGCCAAGCAGAATCCGACCGGCGGCTGGCGATACGGGCCCGACGCCAAGGACGCCGACACCTCGGTGAGCGGCGCCGTGCTCATGGGCCTGCTCGCCGCCCGCAACGCCGGCATCGAGGTGCCCGACGAGACGATCGACCGGGCGATCAAGTACTACGTGACGATGACCGGCGGCAACGGCCAGGTGGGCTACTCCGGCGGCGCCGGCGGCGGCAGCGACGCGGTGACGAGCATCGGCGTGCTCGTCTACTCGATCGCCCGCCGGCAGGAGCTGCCGCAGTACAAGGCGGCGACGAAGTACCTCGTCGCCCGCAGCCGCGGCGGCGATGCGCCCGGCCCGGACGGCTACCCCGGCTACACCGACTACTACCGTGCCCAGGCGCTCTTCCAGTGCGACGTGGCCGCCTGGGAGAAGTGGAACACGGGCCTCGTCAAGCAGCTCAAGTCCACGCAGGCCAAGGATGGGAGCATATCGACTGCGGGCCGGGGCGGAATGGGCACGGGCACGGTGACCACGTCGCTGTACCTGCTCGCGCTGGCGGTGAACTTCAAGTTCCTCCCGGTGTACGAGCGGTAGGAGGGCCGATCGATGCGTCCGCTGCTGCCGGCCCTCGCCCTCCTGCTCGCGACCGCGGTGGCCCGTGCCGAGGGGCCGCTCGTGAAGTACGGCGATCCCGTGCCCCGGGACGTCCGCGAGATCTACGACGCGGGGCTGCGGCACCTGCTCAAGACACAGGAAGCCTCGGGGGCATGGAAGAGCCAGCACGGCAGCCCGGCGCCGACGGGCATGGCGCTGATGGTGCTCCTGGCCAGCGGCGAGGACCCGAACTTCGGCCCCTATCGGGGGCAGGTGCGGCGGGCGATCCGGGCCCTGATCAACGAGCAGGACGCGGCCGTGGGCTACATCGGCGGCGAGGGCAACCCGAGCATGTACCACCACGGGTTCGCGATGCTCGGCCTGGCGGAGGCCTACGGGGTCGTGGACGATCGTGGCCTGTGGACGGAGGCCGGGGCCCAGGGAGGCAAGGGGCAGGGCCGCTCGATCGGCAAGGCCCTGGAACTGGCGGTTCGCGCGGCCGTCACGGCCAACAAGAGGAATCCGACCGGCGGCTGGCATTACGGCCCGGAGATGCAGTCGGCCGACACCTCGGTGAGCGGCGCGGTGCTGATGGGCCTGCTCGCCGCCCGCAACGCCGGCATCGAGGTGCCCGACGAGACGATCGACCGGGCGATCGCCTACTACGTGAAGATGACCTCCGGCGCCGGGCAGGTGGGCTACTCCGGCGGCGCCGGCGGCGGCACCGACGCCACCACGTCGATCGGGGTGCTCGTGTTCTCGATCGCCCGCCGGCAGGCTCTGCCGCAGTACAAGCAGGCCTCCGCCTATCTGGAGAAGGCCAGCGGCGCGGCTCCCGCGGCCGGCAACCGCATGATGGGGGTCCGGGGCAACGGATCCTCCTACGAGCACTACTACCGGGCGCAGGCGCTCTTCCAGTGCGACGTCGCTGCCTGGGAGAAGTGGAACGCGGGCCTGGTGAAGACGCTCAAGGCGGCCCAGGCCAAGGACGGCAGCTTCAGCATGTCGTACGGGCCGGAAGTGGACACGCCGCTGACGCTCTTGGCCCTGGCGGTGAACTTCAAGTTCCTCCCGGTCTACGAGCGGTGAGCCCATGAGCACGCTGGCCCGCAACCGACATGCATGGCCTGGCCGGGCTGTGGCCTGGCTGGCGCTCGCCTGCGCCGCGCCGGTGGCCCGGGCCAAAGACCAAGACCCGCCGCAGCAGGGGGCTGCGGCGGCGGAGGCCGCCCGGCTCCTGCGGGCGGGCATGAAGGCGTTGGGCGCGGCCGTGCCCGACGGCGCGACCGCCGAGGAACTGGCCGTCGCCCGGGCGAACGAGCAGGCCGTGCTCAAGCAGCGCAA
>JBIPLS010000046.1:0-19389 GCA_044368305.1 Pirellulales bacterium | reverse complement strand
ACTCGCATCTTCGGGGCTGTGGCCCGGGAGCTGCGCGAGCGGAACTTCATGAAGATCGTCAGTCTGGCGAGCGAGGTGGTGTGATGCTGATCAAGGCGGGCGATCTGGTCGAAGTGCGGTCGGGCGATGCCAGGGGCACGAGGGCCAAGGTGCTTTCCGTCCGGCCGGCGGCCGGCGGCGGGGCGAAGCTCGTGGTCGAGGGCGTGAATCGCGTCTACCGACACATCAAGCGGAGCCAGAAGAATCCCCAGGGCGGCCGGCTGAGCAAGGAGATGCCGATCAGCGCCTCGAACGTGCTCGTGGTCTGCGGTGCCTGCGGCAAGGCGGCGCGGCTGGGAGCGCGGGCCGGTGCGGACGGCGGCAAGGTGCGGTTCTGCCGAAAGTGCGGCGCGGATCAAGGGACGCTGCGGCGGCCGCGGGCGGCGGCGGCGAAGGGCTGAAGCCCACGACGGGCCGGATGAAGGACACACGGATCGGAAAGCAAAGGACCGGAGCGATGGCGAAGAAGACCAAGGTGGCGGCGGAATCGGCGGCGCCGGCGGGCGTGCCGCGGATGCTGGCGCACTACATGAACACCGTCCGGCCGCAACTGGGCACGGCGCTGGGCCGCACGAACCCGCATGCCATCCCGCGGCTGGAGAAGATCGTGGTGAACATGGGTGTCGGTGTGGCCGTCACGGAGAAGAAGTATCTCGAAGAGGCGATCAGCGCCATGGCGCAGATCACCGGCCAGCGGCCGGTGGCCACGATTTCCAAGGCGGCCGTGTCCGGCTTCAAGCTGCGGGAAAACCTGCCCATCGGCTGCAAGGTCACGCTCCGCGGCCGCCGCATGTACGAGTTTCTCGACCGGCTGGTGTCGGTGGCGCTGCCGCGGGTCCGCGACTTTCGCGGCCTGTCGAACACCGCCTTCGACGGCCACGGAAACTACAGCCTCGGACTTTCCGAGCAGATGGTGTTTCCCGAGATCAACCCGGACAAGTTCACGCGGCCGCAGGGCATGCACATCACGCTGGTGACCTCGGCCCGGTCCGACGAGGAAGCCCGCGATTTCCTCCGGGCGATGGGCATGCCGCTCAAGAAGGACGGGGACGAAGGCGCCGCGGCGTAGCGGCGGCCGGGGCGCCGCGGGCGCCCCGCTCGGAAACTGCATCCACAGGCTGACTGGAACATCCATGGCAAGCAAGTCGAAGATCGCCGCCGCCAAGAGGCCGCCCAAGTTCAAGACGCGGGTGGTGCGACGCTGCATGTTGTGTGGCCGCCCGCGGGCCGTGTACCGCAAGTTCGGCACCTGCCGCATCTGCTTCCGGAAGCTCGCCGACCAGGGCTGCATCCCGGGCGTGAAGAAGGCCAGTTGGTAGGGACGAGTTTCGCCACGACACGGGATATCACGAGAGGGTTCTGCAGACATGATGACCGACCCCATCGCCGACATGCTCACCCGCATCCGCAACGCGGTGCGAGTCGAACGCTCCACCGTCGAGGTGCCCAGTTCGAAGGTGAAGCGTGGGCTGGCGGAAGTGCTCAAGCGTGAAGGCTTCATCTGGGATTGGCGGGAGGTCGAGGCCTCGCCCGTTCCCCAGATCCAACTCGACCTCAAGTACGGCCCCAACGGCGAGCGGCTGATCCGGCACATCCGGCGGGTGAGCTCGCCGGGCCGACGCGTCTACAGCCGTTCGCAGCGGCTGCGGCCGGTGCTCGGCGGGCTGGGCATCTCGATCCTCTCCACGTCGAGCGGCGTGGTGAGCGACCGCGAGGCCCGGCAGCGGAAATTGGGCGGCGAAGTGCTCTGCGAGTTGTGGTGATCGGAATCAGCGCAGGTCGAAAGGTCAGTCAGCGATGTCGCGTATCGGAAAATCACCGGTGGCCATCCCCAAGGGCGTGAAGGCGTCCTTGGAGGGGCGGGTGCTCAAGGTCGAAGGGCCGCTGGGCAAGCTCGAGCAGTCGCTCCACCCCGCGGTCTCCGTCGAGTTCGACGCCGGCGAGGTGCGGGTGTCGCGGACCGCCGAGAATCGTGTCGCCCGGTCGGTCCACGGCCTGACCCGGGCCCTGGTGGCGAACATGGTGGAGGGCGTGTCCAAGGGCTACGAGAAGAAGCTGGAGATCGTGGGCGTGGGCTACCTGGCCGCGATCCAGAAGAGCACCCTCCAGCTGCGGGTGGGCTTCGCCAACGAACTGCAGGTGCCGATCCCGGCCGGCCTCACGGTCACCTGTCCGGACCAGACCCACGTCCACATCAAGGGCATCGACAAGCAGCTCGTCGGCCAGTTCGCCGCCGAGGTGCGTGCCCTTCGCAAGCCGGAGCCCTACAAGGGCAAGGGCATCCGCTACGAGAACGAGCAGGTTCGGCGCAAGGCCGGCAAGGCCGTCACGAAGTAAGAGGCAGAGGACCCCACCATGGACCATTCCCGCTCGATCCTCCGGCAGCGACTGCGGCGGCGGCATCGCGTCCGCCGGTTCATCCGGGGCACGGCAGAGCGGCCGCGGCTCTCCGTGTTCCGCACCCACAAGCACATCTACGCGCAGGTGATCGACGACGCGTCGGGCCGCACGCTGGCATCGGCGAGCTCGCTCGACAAGCAGCTGCGCGGCGGCATCGCCTTCGGCGGCAACAAGGGCGCGGCGGAGGCGATCGGCAAGGCGGTGGCCGAGCGGGCCCGGGCCGCCGGCGTGACGAAGGTGTGCTTCGACCGCGGCGAGTTTCGCTATCACGGCCGCGTCGCGGCGCTGGCGGATGCGGCGCGGGCGGCCGGACTCGAGTTTTAAGACCCTTCGTGGAGGCAATGATCCGTGTCGACAGGCAAAGAATCACGCACCGGCGAGTTCACCGAGAAAGTTGTCAAGGTTCGTCGCTGCGCGACGGTCGTGAAGGGCGGTCGGCGGTTCAGCTTCGCGGGGCTGGTCGTGGTGGGCAACGGCCGGGGCAAGGTCGGCTGTGGATATGCCAAAGCCAACGAGGTGCCGCCGGCCGTCGAGAAGGCCATCAAGGATGGCATGAAGAACCTGATCGAAGTGCCGGTCGAGGCGGGCACGATCCCGCATCGGGTCGAGGGTCGGTGCGAGACCGCGAAGGTCGTGCTCCTGCCGGCCGGGCCCGGCACGGGCATCATCGCCGGGGCGGCCGTTCGTGCCGTCTGCGAGTCGGCTGGGATCCGCGACGTGCTCTCCAAGGCCCACGGCTCGACGAACCCGGTGAACCTCGTCAAGGCGGCCCTCGACGCCCTCAAGCAGCTCCGCACCAAGGACGAGGTCGAGCGGCTGCGCGGCGTGTCGCTCTCCTGATCCCCCAAACCATCAGCGCGGCCGGCGGGCCGATCCCCCTCCCATGAAGCTCAGCGACGTCAACAAGGGCATCCACAAGCACACCAAGCGGCTGCGGGTCGGCCGCGGTCCCGGCTCCGGCCGCGGCCGCTACGCCGGCCGTGGCAACAAGGGCCAGGGGCAACTGGCCGGCTGGGCGGCGCCGCTCATTTTCGAGGGGGGTGGCACGCCGTTGATCCGGCGGATCCCGAAGCGCGGCTTCCACAACGCCCACGGCCGGATCGTGAAGAGCGTCAACGTGGGCGCCCTGCAGGAAGTGTTCGCATCCGGTAGCGAAGTGACCCCTGCCGCGCTGCGGGACTCGGGCCTCGCCAAGGGCATCTGGGACGAGATCAAGATCCTCGGTGGCGGCGAGATCAAGCACGCCCTGAAGGTGTCCGCGCACCACTTCAGCAGTCAGGCCCGCGAGAAGATCGCAGCCGCCGGCGGCACGGTCACGGAACTCGCCGGGCCGGCCCCGGTTGTCCGGAAGGTGAAAAAGGCATCGCGGAAAAGGCCCGCCGGCGGGTAGGGTAGTGCAGCCGGCGACCCGCCGGCCCGCGACGTCGAGGAGTGTCAGGCCGTGCTCGAGAAACTCCGCATCATCTTCACGATCCCGGAACTGCGACAAAAGATCCTGCTCACGCTCGGTCTGCTCGCGGTCTACAGGGTCGGCTGGCAGGTGCCCCTGCCGATCGTCGACGCCCAGGCGATGACCGCCTTCGCCCAGCAGGCGGGCGGCATCGGCGACCTGCTGCGGACCGTGGCCGTGTTCTCGGCGAGCCAGCTGTCGCAGGCCACGATCTTCGGCCTGGGCATCATGCCCTACATTTCGGCGTCGATCATCTTCCAGCTCCTGGGCACGGTCTGGCCGCCACTCGAGCGGCTGCAGAAGGAGGGCGAGGCCGGCCGCAAGAAAATCAACGAGTACACCCGCTACGCCACGGTGGTGATCTGCATCCTGCAGAGCTGGGCCTACGTCGCGTTCCTGTCCTCGCAGCAGGTAGGCGAGCGGTCGCTGATCCAGCCCGCCTTCTTGGTCGACGGCCGCCTGCCGCTGGTCTGGCAGTTCGTGGCGGTGATGACGATGACCGCGGGCACGATCTTCCTCATGTGGCTGGGCGAGCAGATCGACGAATTCGGCATCGGAAACGGCATCAGCCTGTTGATCATGGCCGGCATCCTCGCGGGCATGCCCAGCGCGCTGATGCAACTCGGCAGCGAGACCAGTTGGGAACTGGGCGGTGGGGGAGGCAAGATGGGCATCGAGACGCTGCTGGTGCTGGCGGCGCTGTTCGTCGGCGTCGTGGCCGGGGTCGTGTTCATGACCCAGGGGCAGCGGCGGATCCCGACGCAGAGCGCCAAGCACGTGCGCGGCCGGCGTGTCTACGGCGGTACGCGTCAATACCTGCCGCTGCGTGTGAACCAGGCGGGCGTGATGCCGATCATCTTCGCCAGTTCGCTGCTGCTGTTCCCGCAGATGCTCTTCCAGTGGCTGGCGGCCGCCTACCCGGGGAACACGATCCTCACGGCGCTGCACGACTCGTTCCAGCGGGGCGAGTCGTACCTCTACAACCTGTGCTACGTCGCGCTGATCTACTTTTTCTGCTACTTTTGGACCGCCATCACCTTCAATCCCAAGGAGATGGCCGACAATCTCAAAAACTTCGGGGCCTTCATTCCCGGCTACCGGCCCGGCAAGCGGACTGCCGACTACCTGGAGCGGGTGATGGAGCGGATCACGTACGTGGGCGCCGGCTTCCTGGCGCTGGTCGCGGTCATCCCCACGATCGTGGGCGGCTACCTCAATACCGGCGCCCAGATCGCGGGGTTCTACGGCGGGACGGGGCTGCTCATCGCCGTCAGCGTGGCGTTCGACCTGGTCCAGAAAATCGACAGCCATCTGGTGATGCGGAACTACGGCGGCCTGCTGGAGAAGTCCTGATTCGCTTCGCCTTCGCGGCGGCGGGGAAGCGTGCTTCGAAGGGGCGTTCTGCCCCGCGGATACCCCATGCGGATCATCCTCATCGGACCACCGGGAGCGGGCAAGGGCACGCAGTGCCAGAGGCTCGTTGATCTGCTGAACGTGCCGCATCTCTCCACTGGCGAGATGCTGCGTGCGGCCGTGCGTTCGGGCACGCCCGAGGGACTCCAGGCCGCCGATTACATGGCCCAAGGGAGGCTGGTGCCCGATCCGCTGATCGTCGGGATGGTGAGCCGCCGGTTGGAGGCCGCGGATTGCCGGCACGGCTGCCTGCTGGATGGGTTTCCCCGCACCATGCCGCAGGCCGCGACGCTCGACGAGCTGCTCGAACGCCGGGCCATGAGCGTGGACGGGGTCATCGAGCTGGCGGTGCCGCGGGACGAATTGGTGCGGCGGATGCTGGCACGGAGGCGACAGGACGACGATCCGGAAGTGTTCGCCAAGCGGATCGTGAGCTTCGAGACCCAGACGGCCCCGCTGCTCGACTATTACTCCCGGCAGGGAAAGCTGGCCAGCATCGACGGGCTCGGCACCGCCGACGAGATTTTCGACCGGATCAAGGCGGCCCTCGACCGCTTCGGCCACGCCGCGCGCGGCCGGTGACGGGCCGCCGTGCGGCGGGGCCTCCCGGCGGTATACTCGTCGTTTCGGGCCGTGATGACGGCCGCTCCGTTCGTCAGTCGTGGGATGCCGCCGTGTTGAATCTGCGTTCGGCCCGAGAAATCACCCTCATGCGCCGCGCCGGCCTCGTGGTCTGGGGTGCGCACCAGCTGGCCGCGGGCATGGTGCGGCCGGGCGTCACCACGGCCGAGATCGACCTGGCGATCGAGAAGTTCTACGCGGCGCACGGGGCGGTGCCGCTGTTCAAGGGCGTTCCCGGCAAGGTGCCGTTTCCGGCCTGCAGCTGCATCTCGGTGAACGACGAGGTCGTGCACGGGATTCCCGGGCCGCGGGTGCTGCGAGCCGGCGACGTCGTCAGCATCGACACGGGCTGCAGCGTCAACGGCTGGTGTGGAGACTCCGCCTACACGCACCCGGTGGCCGCCGTGGCCCCGGACGTCCAGCGGCTGCTCGACTGCACGTCGGGCGTGCTGGATCTCGCCATCCGCCTCGTCGCGGTCAGGAACCGGTGGAGCGACGTCGCCACCGAGATGGCCAAGTACGTCCGGGATCACGGGTTCGCCGTGGTGGAGAACTTCGTGGGCCACGGCATCGGCCGCAGCATGCACGAGGACCCGCAGGTGCCGAACTTCTGCACGCCGGCGTTCCGCAAGAACCACGACTTCGAATTGGAACCGGGCGTGGTGATCGCGATCGAGCCGATGGTCAACATGGGCACCAAGAAGGTCAGGGCGATGCCCGACCACTGGACGCAGTCCACGGTGGATGGCCTGCCGAGCGCCCACTTCGAGCACACCGTGGCGATCACGGAAGGGGGGGTGGAGGTGCTGACCTCGGCCCCGGCCGCCGGCGAAACCGTGGGCGGCGCCGGCTCCGCCGCGTGAGGTCGCCCGGCCGCCGGAGCCAGGCGTTTCGCGTGCGGAAGGCCCGAGCCGCCGGCCGCCGCCCCACCCCCTTGTGAACCGATGGCCGCGGTCTTATAGTCTTGAGCTCCCCCGAAATCCCCATTCTGCCGAAGGCGTGGCCCGTCGTTGCCACGAGCTTGTCCACCATGAAGGTTCGTGCCAGCGTTCGACGCATGTGCGAGAAGTGCAAGATCGTCCGCCGTCGCGGCGTCGTGTTCGTGGTTTGCGCCGATCCCCGTCACAAGCAACGGCAGGGGTGATGCGGGAGCGGGGCGGCTCGTGGCGGCAGGGTGCCCGTCGCGGGTCGGAAGGCGGTTGCATACGTCCGGGCAGGCGTTCGCCGCCCGTGTCGGTGCCGCACCCAAGGCCGTCAATGAGTGCGTCGAGTTCCGGTTCGAACGTCGAGAGAAGCCAGCCATGCCGCGTCTGATGGGCGTTGACATTCCGTCCGAGAAGAAGACCGTCTTCTCGTTGCAGTACCTGTACGGCGTCGGCCAGCGGGTGGCCCGCGAGTTGTGCCACAAGGCCGGCGTCGATCCGCTGGGGCGGGCCCGGGATCTCCACGAGGACGAACTCGCCCGGCTGGCGGCCCTCCTCGACAAGGACTACACCGTCGAGGGGCAGTTGCGGCGGCAGGTGGCCCAGAACATCTCGCGGCTCAAGGATATCGGCAGTTATCGGGGCCTGCGGCATCGCCGGGGCCTGCCTGTGCGGGGGCAGCGGACGCGAACGAATGCCCGGACCCGCAAGGGGCCGAAGAAGACGGTGGCCGGAAAGAAGGGCGTCAAGGACCTCAAGTAGTCGTCCCGGGCCGCGGCGGCCGCGGCGGGAGCGGAAATCATCACGGAACGCATCATGTCCAAGGTTGCCAAGACCAAGAAGAAGACGGTGACGGCGGGGATCGCCTTCATCCACGCGAGTTTCAACAACACAACGGTGACGATCACCGATGCCCGGGGGGACACCCTCTGCTGGGCGAGCGGCGGCACCTGTGGCTTCAAGGGCAGTCGCAAGGGCACGCCGTTCGCCGGCCAGTGCGCCGCCCAGCAGGCGGCGGAAAAGGCCGCGAAGTTCGGCGTCAAGGATCTCGAGGTACGGGTCAAGGGCCCCGGCAGCGGCCGCGAGAGCGCCATCACCGCCTTGCAGGCGGCGGGCATGAACGTCAAGAGCATCGAGGACATCACGCCGCTGCCGCACAATGGCTGCCGGCCGCCGAAGAAGCGGCGGGTGTAGGCCGCGATTCCGTCCTCCGGTCAGGTTTTTCAGGGTCCATCACAGGCAGGTTTGAAATCATGGGACGCATCACCGGGCCGGTTTGCCGGCTTTGTCGCCGCGACGGTCTGAAACTCTTCTTGAAGGGCTCGCGGTGCGACACGCCGAAGTGCGCCTTCGAGCGGCGGTCGACGCCGCCGGGCATGGTGCAAAAGCGGCGCGGCAAGGCGACCGACTACGGCGTGCACCTCCGCGAGAAGCAGAAGGTGAAGCACTACTACGGGGTGCTGGAGCGGCAGTTCCGCACTTACTTCGCCCGGGCCGAGCGGGGCAAGGGGAACACGGGCGAGGCCCTGATGGCGCTCCTCGAGCGGCGGCTCGACAACGTCGTCCATCGCCTCGGGTTCGCCGCCTCGCGGGCGGCGGCCCGGCAGATGGTGATGCACGGCCACATCACGATCAACGGCCACCGGCTCGACGTTCCCAGCTATCTGGTGAAGGCCGGCGACCTCGTGCGGGTGAAGAACCGGGCGAAGAGCCTGCAGCTCGTGCACGCCGCGCTCGCCGACAGCCGCCGTGAGGTGCCGGATTTCCTCTCGCGGTCCGAGGCACCGATCCCCGAGGGGCGGGTGGACAGGCTGCCGGGCACGGACGACGTGTCGATCGCCGTTCAGGCGAACCTGATCATCGAGTTGTGCTCGAAGTAAAGTCTGGGTGACGGCTTTTAGAGTTTCGATCCAAAGAGTCGGCCGTGGGGCGTGTCCGCCCCGGCCCTGAACGGAGGAATCCCTGATGCATATCCGCTGGCGTGGCCTCGAGTTGCCGGGCTCGGTCGCCGTCGATCAGAAGACCCTGACGCCCACCTACGGGAAGTTCGTCGCCGAGCCGTTCGAGCGAGGCTTCGGCACGACCGTCGGCAACAGCCTGCGGCGGGTGCTGCTCTCGAGCCTCGAGGGCAGTGCGGTCACCCAGATCAAGGTCGCGGGGGCGTTGCACGAGTTCACCACCATCAAGGGTGTGCTCGAGGACGTGACCGACGTCGTGCTCGCGGTCAAAAGCCTGATCGTCAAGAACCACAGCGACTCCACCCGCGTGGTGCGGGTGGAGAAGAGCACCAAGGGGCCGGTGACCGGCGCCGACGTCCAGACCGACGAGGCCGTGGAGATCGTCAACAAGGATCTCGTGCTGGCCACGTTGACGGATGACGTGCCCTTCGAACTGGAGATGGTGGTGGAGAACGGCCGGGGCTACGTGCCCTCCAGCGAGCACAGCCAGGCATCGCAGGAGATCGGGATCATTCCCGTCGACGCCGTGTTCAGCCCGGTCACCCGGGTGAAGTACGAGGTCGAGGAGACCCGTGTCGGCCAGAAGACCAACTACGACAAGCTGACGATGGAAATCTGGACGAACGGCACCGTGACGCCCGAGATGGCGCTCGTCGAGGCCGCGAAGATCCTCCGCAAGCACCTCAACCCCTTCGTCGGCTACACGCGGCCCGGCCCGGCGGTGAATCTGCCCGCGGCGGGCGACTTCTTCGCCGCCCTGAAGCCGTCGCTGGAAGGTCGGCTGGGGATGCTGGTGTCGCAGCTGGGCCTGTCGCAGCGGGCCGAGAACTCGCTCGAGGCTCAGGGCATCGCCACGATCCGCGATCTCGTGTCGCGGAGCCGCGACGAGGTCGCCGGGATGTGGAATCTGGGCGATGCCACGCTGCAGGAGATCGAGACGAAGCTCCGGGATCTGGATCTGGAGTTCGGCATGCAGCTGCCCGTGGGGGCCGGAGCCTGAACGTCGGGGCCACCGCCCCGGAATCGCGAATCGCCGAAGGGAGAGACAGTCATGCGTCATCGTCGCAAGGGCCGGGTGCTCGGCCGCAGCCCGTCGCACCAGCGGGCCCTGTTGCGGAACCTCGCCTCCGCGCTCATGCTCACGGAGCGGGAGACCGAGGCCGGCGAGGATGGGGCGCCGAAGACCGCCGGCCGGATCGTCACGACGCTCGCCAAGGCGAAGGAGGTGCGTCCGCTCGTGGAGCGGTGCATCACGATCGCGAAGCGTGGACTGGCGGCGGACGGTGCCGCCCGGGAGTTCGCCTCGACCGCGGATCGCGGGTCTGCCGCCTGGAAGCAGTGGCGGGAGAGCGAGGGCTGGGCGAAATGGGTGCGGGCGGTGGCGCCGGCGGTCAAGGCTCGCCGCCGGGTGGTGCAACTGCTCGGTGACAAGCAGGCGGCCCGGATCCTCTTCGAGCGGATCGCCCCGCGGTTCGTCGATCGTCCCGGCGGCTATACCCGGATCCTGAAGCTCGCGACCCCGCGGCTCGGCGACGCCGGTCCGCGGGCGATCCTCGAGTTCGTCGGCACAGAGGCCGTGGTGGCCGCTGCTCCGCGGGTCGAGAAGCGGGCGGCCCGTTCCTGAGGGGCGGGTGGCGGTCGCGGCGGGAATAGGCCCGGCGGCCGGCAGCGACTACAATCGACGTGGAGGGTGCGGCTGCACCCCCCGCACGCCGAGGTCGCCATGAGTCGTCGGTTTCGGGGTGAACGGCCCACGCGGATGCGGCATGCCGCCTTCTCGGCCGCGGTGCTGGCCGCGGTCGCCCCGGCCTTGGTCGCGGCGACGACGGACGAGGACGCCGGGATTCCGCAGGTTCGGTTCATCAACGACCAGATCGCGGCCGGCTGGGCGGACGCGAACCTCCAGCCCGCGGCGGACGCGACGGACGGCGAGTGGTGCCGCCGTGTTCACCTCGACCTCATCGGCCGCATTCCCACGACCGGTGAGTTGCAGTCGTTTCTCGCGGTGAAGACCCCGTCCAAGCGGTCGGATCTCGTCGCCCGGCTGCTCGGCGACGAGTACGTGGACGAATACGCCCGCAACTGGACCGACGTCTGGACCACGGTGCTGATCGGCCGCGACGTCGCCAACGATCGCGTCAATCGCCCGGGCATGCGGCAGTACCTGCGGCGGGCCTTTTCCAAGAACATCCCCTACGACCGATTCATGGAGGAACTCGTCACGGCGACGGGCGCGAATGCCAATCGCAAGGACGTGGACGGCTTCAACGGGGCGACGAACTTCCTCAGCGGCAAGCTGGAGGAGATGGGCGTGGCGAACGCGGTCCAGGCGACCGCCAAGACGGCCCAGATCTTTCTCGGCCTGCAGGTGCAGTGCACCCAGTGTCACAACCATCCCTTCAACAAGGGCAAGCAAAACCAGTTCTGGGAGCTGAACGCCTTCTTCCGCCAGACCCGGGCCCTGCGGCGGTTCGACGGGTCGCGGGACGTGCGCTGGGTGGAGCTCGTGGACGAGGACTGGGCCGGCGAGGGGGGCAATCCGGAGGAGGCGGAGCTGTACTACGAACTGCGAAACGGCCTGATGAAGGTGGCGTATCCGGTGTTCATCGACGGTACGGAAATCTCCAAGAGCGGGTATCTGCCGGGCCGGATGCAGGACGGCACGCCGTACGGCGCCCACCGCCGGCAGGAGCTGGCGAAATTGATCAAGGCGCATCCGCTGTTCCCCAAGGCCATCGTCAACCGGACGTGGGCCCACTTCATGGGCTACGGATTCACCAAGCCCGTGGACGACCTGGGCGAGCACAACCCGCCCTCGCACCCCGAGTTGCTGGACGGCCTGGCCGACCGCTTTCGCGAGCAGAGCTTCGACCTCAAGGAGCTGATCCGCTGGATCGTCCTCTCACGGTCCTACGCGCTGTCGAGCCGCGTGGCGGAGGCGAACGCGGCGGACGATCCGGCCGTCGGCGAGAAGCCGCGATTCTCCCACTTCTACCTGCGGCAGATGCAGGCGGAGCAACTCTACGAATCGCTGCTCACGGCCACCCAGGCGGACAAGACCCAGGGGGGCGAGGAGGCGGCGAAGAAGAAGGATCAGTGGCTCTCCCAGTTCGTGATCGCCTTCGGGACGGACGAGGGGGACGACGCCACCACCTTCAACGGGTCGATTCCGCAGGTGCTGATGATGTTCAACGGTGACCTCATCAAGCAGGCCACGCGCACGGGCAAGGGTGGATTCCTGGACGCCGTGGCGACCGGCGGGGGGGCGCCGCGGGCGAAGATCGACGCCCTCTATCTGGCCGCCTTGTCCCGCAAGCCCACGAGCGGCGAGTTGAAGATGGCGAACAAGATCCTGGAGGCGCGGGGCGGTGACGTCGCGGGCGCGTTGCAGGACGTGTGGTGGGCCGTGCTCAACTCGAACGAGTTCATCATCAACCATTGAAGGAGCCGTGACATGTCCGGTTTCGACGTTCTGCCCGCCGGGATGAGTCGCCGCCACTTCATGAGCCACTTGGCGGGCGCCGCGGCCCTCGCCGCTCCGGCGGCCACGTTCACGAACTCGATCCTGGCCAACGCGGCCGACCTGCGGAAGCGGCACAAGGCCTGCATCATGCTCTGGATGGGGGGCGGCCCGAGCACGATGGACATCTGGGACCTCAAGCCGGGGGCGGCGACCGGCGGCCCGTTCAAGCCGATCGCGACCTCCGCCGACGGCGTGCAGATCTGCGAGCACATGCCGCTCATGGCCAAGCAGATGCACCACATGGCGCTCGTCCGATCGATGAGCACCCGCGAGGCCGACCACATGCGGGGCCGCTACTACATGCACACCGGCTACGTGCCGAACCCCAACGTGGAGCACCCCGGCTACGGCTCCGTCATCGCCCACGAGTTGGCCGAGCAGGTGCCCGACCTGGAGATCCCGCCCGTCGTCTCGGTGGGCAGCGGCAGCGTCGGCCCGGGCTTCCTCGGCATGACGTGGGCGCCGTTCGTCGTCGATTCCAACGGCAACGTCCGCAACCTCGACATGGGCATCGATCCGGCCCGCCTCGCCCAGCGGCTGGGCATGCTGGAGACGATCGAGAAGGGCTTCATCGGCGAGAAGCGCGGTGGATCCGCCGACGACCACGCCAAGGTGGTCCAGAAGACGGTGAAGCTCATGACCAGCAGCCAGATGGAGGCCTTCAAGGTGGCCAAGGAGCCTCGCGAGGCGCTGGAGCGGTATGGGACCACCGGCTTCGGTCGCGGCTGCCTGATGGCGAGGCGGCTCGTGGAGATGGGGGTGCCGTTCGTGGAGGTGGACCTCGGGGGCTGGGACAACCATGCCAACATCTTCCCGACGCTCCAGAACCAGAAGCTGCCGGAACTCGACAAGGCGATGGCGGCGCTGGTGTCCGACCTGTCCGACCGGGGCATGCTCGACGACACGGTGATCGTGTGGATGGGCGAGTTCTCCCGCACGCCCAACATCAACGGCGGCGGCGGCCGTGACCATTGGGCCCGTAGCTGGAGCGTGGTCGTGGGGGGCGGCGGATTCAGGCGCGGCATCGCCGTCGGCGAGACCAGCGCGGACGGGAAGGAGGTGGTGACCGAGGCCCATGCCTCGCAGGACGTGATGGCCAGCGTGCTCAAGGCCCTGGGGATCTCGCTGGAGACCACGTTCACCGCCAAGAACGGCCGGCCGATGAAGATCGCCAACTCCGGCAAGGTGATCAAGGAGCTGTTCGCCTGACGGCGCGGCCGCCCGGTGATGGAGTAGGACGCTGACGGGGAACGAGCCGGCCGCGATGCGGGGGATCACGGGCCTGGCGGGCACGGTCCGTCCGGTCGTGCGCCTCGTCCTGCCGGTGCTGCTCGAGCAGTTTCTGGCCCTCACGGTGGGGTTCACCGACAAGTGGCTGGCCGGCAACCTGTTCACCGACGAGGAGCCGCTGGCGGCGGTGGGCCTCGTCGCCTACTGCCTGGCGTTCCTGCCGGTGCCGTTCGCGGTCTCGGGTGTCGCGGCGACGGCGCTGGTCGCGCGGGCCGTGGGCGCGGGCGACTGGCCAGCGGCCCGCCGGGCGACGGCGCAGTCGTTGCTCGTGGGCCTGGCGATCGCGGTCGCGGCCCTGGCGGCCGCATCCGCCTCGGGCTCGGCCTTCCTGGGCTGGCTCGGCCTACCGGCAGGGAGCACCGCCATGGCCGGCCGCTACCTGGCGATCGTCCTGCCGGCGCTGCCGGCGATGATGCTCATCCACGTGGGGATGGCGGCGCTCCGCGGTGCCGGCGCCATGGTCGCCGGCCTGGTGGGCATGACGATCGTGAATCTCGTCAATGCCGGTGCGAGTTTCGCGCTGGCCGTGGGGGCCGGCGGCCTGCCGCGGCTCGGCTGGGAAGGTCTGGCCTGGGGCACCGTCGCCGGGTACGTCGCCGGCGCGGCCTGCGTCGCCGGGCTGCTCGCCCGGCCGGCCCATGGCCTCGCCCCCCGGGCCGCCGACTGGCTGCCCGATCGGCACGTGCTGCGGCGGATCGTCCGCATCGGCCTGCCGGCGGGCGTGGATGCCATGGCCAACGCCGCCTGCCATCTCACGTTCCTCTCGGTGGTCAACCGCCTCGGCGACGTGGCGGCCGCGGCCCACTCCGTCGCGGTCACGATCGAGTCGCTGGCGTTCCTGCCCGGCACCGCCTTCCAGGTCGCCGCCGCCACCCTGGCGGGACAGTTTCTCGGGGCCCGTGACGAGCGGCGAGCCCGCGGCAGTGTCTGGATCGCGGCCGCCGCCTGCCTGGGGTTCATGACGTGTGCCGCGGCGGGGTTCCTGGCCTCCGCCGACGCCCTGGCCGCCTGGTTCACCGGGGGGGCCGGCCGCCAGCCGGAGGTGGCGGCCCTCGCGGCGCGGCTGGTGCGGATCGTGGCCTTCGCCCAGCCCCCGCTGGCCCTGCTGATGGTGCTCTCCGGCGGGCTGCGCGGGGGCGGGGCCACCCGGCCGCCGCTGGTGGTGAACTTCCTGGGGCTGATCGCGATTCGGCTCCCGCTGGCCGTGCTCCTGGCCTGGCCCACGGTGACGCTTCCCGGCGATGTGGCGACCCTGCAGGGGGCTGGCTGGGGTGCCGTCGGTGCCTGGGTGGCGATGGCGGCCGATCTCACGGCACGGGGACTGGGCATGCTCGTGATCTTCTCACGAATGCGCTGGTCACGGGTGGCCGTCTGACCACGAACCGCCGTTCGATTGGCATGGCCTCGCCCGCCGGCGACGCTACACTCTGAAGCGGCGAGTCCAGATCGGCGGACACCGATCCTGCCGCCAGCGAGGGTCGTGGATGGCTGCCGTCGATCTCGAAGTCGAGCACTGGAGCACCGCCGACGCGGCGGATCTGTACGAGGTGGCCCGCTGGGGCAACGGCTACTTCTCCGTGAGCCCGGCCGGGCACCTGCTCGTGCATCCCGACAAGGACCCGACCAAGAGCATCGACCTCAAGACCCTCGTCGATCGCCTCCAGGTCCGGGGCATCGACCTGCCGATCCTCCTCCGCTTCGCCGAGATCCTCCAGCATCGCCTCGGCGAGATCCACGGGGCCTTCGCCGCCGCCATGAAGGAGAGCGGCTATCGCGGCGACTACTGCTGCGTCTATCCGGTGAAGGTCAACCAGCAACGGCAGGTCGTCGAGGAGGTGCTGCGATTCGGCAAGCCGTACCGCTTCGGCCTGGAGGCCGGCAGCAAGCCCGAACTGCTGGCCGTCATCGCCCTGGCCGACAACGACACGCCGATCATCTGCAACGGCTTCAAGGACGCGGAGTTCATCGAGACGGCGATGCTGGCACAGAAGATCGGCCGGCACGTGATCCCCGTCGTGGAGCGATTCTCGGAACTGCACCTGATCCTCGAATACGCCGAGAAGCTCGGGGTGCGGCCGCGGATCGGCATGCGGGTGAAGCTCGCCACGCGGGGCAGCGGCCGCTGGCAGTCTTCCGGCGGCTTCCGCAGCAAGTTCGGCCTCACCGCCAGCGAGCTGGTGAAGGGGCTCGACCTGCTCGCATCCCGGGGCATGGAGGACTGCCTCCAACTCCTCCACTTCCACCAGGGCAGTCAGATCACGAACATCCGCCACATCAAGGCGGCCCTCAACGAGGCGTCGCGGATCTACACGGAGCTCGTGAAGCGCGGCGCCGGGCTGCGGTATCTCGACGTCGGCGGCGGCCTGGGCGTGGACTACGACGGCTCGCAGACCAACTTCGAGTCGAGCGTGAACTACAGCCTCCAGGAATATGCCAACGACGTCGTCTACCACGTCCAAAACGCCTGCGACGAGGCGGGCGTGCCCCATCCCACGATCGTCTCCGAGAGCGGCCGGGCCGTGGTGGCCTACCACAGCATGCTGATCTTCGGCGTCCTCGGCGTGTCGGAGCAGGGGGGCATGGCAGAGGTGAGCGAGCCGCACGCGGATGCCGAGCAACCGCTCCACGACCTGATGGAGACTTTCCAGGGGATCAACGTGCGGAACCTGCTGGAGAGCTACCACGACGCCCAGCAGGCGCTCGACACGGCCATGAACCTGTTCGCCAGCGGCTACCTCCCGCTCGACCAGCGGTCGGCGGTCGAGAACCTCTACTGGGCCATCTGTCGCCGGATCTGCAAGCTCTCCAAGACGCTCGAATACGTGCCGGAGGAACTGGAGGGCCTGGAGGCCTCGCTCTCCGACACCTACTTCTGCAACTTCTCCCTCTTCCAGTCGATCCCCGACAGCTGGGCCATCAAGCAGCTGTTTCCGGTGATGCCGATCCACCGGCTCAACGAGCGGCCCACCCGGGCCGCCGTGCTCGGCGACGTGACCTGCGATTCCGACGGCAAGATCGACCAGTTCATCGACCGGCGGGACGTGAAGCGGACGCTGCCGCTGCACTCCTGGCAGCACGAGCCCTACTACCTGGGCGCCTTCCTCATCGGCGCCTACCAGGAGATCCTCGGCGACCTGCACAACCTGTTCGGCGACACCAACGCCGTGCACGTCAGCCTCGACGACCGCGGGGAGGTGGTCGTGGACGCGGTCATCAAGGGCGACACCGTCCGCGAGGTGCTCGACTACGTGGAGTTCGACGCTTCCCAGCTCGTGCAGAAGCTCCGCGACTCGATCGAGCAGGCGGTCCGCGAGGGCCGCATCTGCGACGGGCAGGCGGGCCGGTTCCTGAAGTTCTACGAGGAGGGCCTCGGCGGCTACACGTATCTCGAAGAGCCGTCGCAGGGGTAGAGGGCCCCCGGCGGAGGCTGCCCGTGATCGTCCCATGTGGCATGCGCGCATGGGCCGAAACCGGCTCGCGGGCGGCATGAGTGCGCTCGCTGACATGCTCGCGATCCTCACGCCGACCCGCTCGCCTGCCCGTTCGCGCGACACCTGCCAAGCCCGATCCGGCGGCGGCACCAGTCCGAGAAGCCACACTTTCTCCCATGAATGTCATCCGCGTCGCCGGGGCGGCGCTCAACCAGACGCCGCTCGACTGGGACGGCAACCGCGACCGCATCCTGGCGGCGATCGCCGCCGCGCGGGACGCCGGGGTCGGCGTGCTCTGCCTGCCGGAACTGTGCATCACCGGCTACGGCTGCGAGGACGCCTTCTTCGCCGCCGGGGTGCAGCGGACGGCCCTCGACGTGCTGGCCGAGATCCTGCCCCATACCGCCGGGATCGTCGTGGCGGTCGGGCTGCCGCTGCGGTTCGAGAGCGGCCTGTACGACGCCGCGGCCCTCGCGGCCGACGGCCGGCTGGCCGGGATCGCGTGCAAGCAGAACCTGGCCGGCGACGGCATCCATTACGAGCCGCGCTGGTTTCGGCCCTGGCGCCGCGGGCAGCGGGGCCGGGTTCCCGTCGCCGGCCGTGACGTCCCCGTCGGCGACCTGCGGTTCGACTGCGGGGGCGTGCGGATCGGATTCGAGATCTGCGAGGATGCATGGGTGGCGGACCGCCCCGGCGCCACGCTGGCGGCCCGGGGCGTGGACCTGATCCTCAACCCGTCGGCCAGCCACTTCGCCTTCGGCAAGGACGAGGTCCGCCGGCGGCTGGTCCAGGAGGGCTCGCGGGCCTTCGCGGCCGGCTACGTGTACGCCAACCTCGTGGGCAACGAGGCGGGCCGCGCCATCTACGACGGCAGCGTGACGATCGCCGCCGCCGGGCGGATGCTCGCCGCGGGCCGCAGATTCTCGTTCGCCGACCGCGCCGTCACCGCGGCCGACGTGGATCTCGACGAGCTGCGGGCGGCGCAGGGGCGGCTCGCGACGGCGCCCGTGCCGGATGCGATCGAGGGTGACCTCGTGGCCGTGCCGTTCGGGCCGCCGGCGGCCCCCGCATCGGCCACGGCGGCCGCCGGGGATCGGCGTGACGCATGGGAGCATGGCCGGCACGTGAAGGAGGAGGAGTTCACCCGGGCCGTGGCTCTCGGCCTCTTCGACTATGCCCGCAAGAGCCGCTCGCGGGGCTTCGTCGTTTCCGCCAGCGGCGGCGCCGACTCGTCGGCGGCGGCCTGCCTGGTCGCCATCGCCGTGGGGCTGGCCGCCGACGAGCTGACGCCCGCGGTGGCCGCGGAGCGGCTCGGGATCCCGCAGCCCGCCGGCGGGGATGACGCCGTGGGAAGGCGGCTCGTCCGCGACGCGCTGACCTGCGTCTACCAGGCGACGGCCAACTCGGGGCCCGTCACGCGGGCGGCCGCCGCAGGGCTGGCGACGGCGCTCGGGGCGACGTTCCACGAGTTCGACGTCGAGCCCCTGGTCCGCGGCTACGAGGCCATCGTGTCGCGGGCCATCGGCAGGCCGCTCTCGTGGCAACGCGACGACGTGGCCCGCCAGAACGTCCAGGCCCGGGCCCGCTCGCCGGGCGTGTGGATGCTCGCCAACCTCACCGGCGGCCTGCTCGTGTCCACGAGCAACCGTTCCGAGGCCGCGGTGGGCTACGCCACGATGGACGGTGACACGTCCGGCGGCATCGCCCCCCTGGCGGGCATCGACAAAGCCTACCTCCGCCGCTGGCTCGCCTGGCTGGAGACCCTCGGCCCGGCGGGCATCGGCCCGATCCCGGCGCTCGCGGCCGTGAACGCCCAAACGCCCACCGCGGAGCTCCGGCCGGCCGCCGCCGGCCAGACCGACGAGGCCGACCTCATGCCCTACGACGTGCTCGACCGGGCGGAGCGGCATGCCGTTCGCGACCGGCTCGACCCGGTCGCCGTCTGGCGGCGGCTGCGGGCCGAGTTTCCCGGGCACACCCCGCAGCAGCTGGCCTCCTGGACGGAGCGGTTCTTCACGCTCTGGAGCCGCAACCAATGGAAGCGGGAGCGGTACGCGCCGTCGTTTCACCTCGACGACGAGAATCTCGATCCCAAGACCTGGTGCCGGTTCCCGATCCTGTCGGGCGGCTACGCCCGCGAACTCGCCGCCCTCCGCGCCGCGGCTCGTCCGGATCAAAGATGATCCACGCGGGTGGTTCCCACAAAGCCCCGGGCGCCAGCCCGGGGATCCCCCGGCTCGCGCCGGGGGCTTGTTGGATCCTCGTCGCGGCCGCCTGCGCGAGACTCGAATGTAATTCGGCTCAGGTCCGGCCCACGAGGGCCTCGAGCGGCTCGCCGCGT